>JABEUR010000154.1 GCA_013044405.1 Acidimicrobiaceae bacterium
CGAGGTCATCAACGCCGACTACATCAACGAGGCGTGGACGCGCACGGTCGCCAGCGACGTCACCTACCGTTTCGTCATCGACGCGACGACGTTCTAGTCGACGGTAATTCGTCGTGATGTGCGACAGTAGGAAATTGACAGCCAACGAAAGGTCGATATGAAACTTCTGCGCATCTTCGCCATCGCCACGGTACTGGCCAGCGGACTCGCGCTAGCCCCGGGCGCACTGGCCTCGGGCGCGTCAGCGCTCACCCCGAACTGCGTGAGCGCTCAGCTCCGGGTCTCGCTCGCCACCCCACAAGGAGCGGCCGGCACCATCTACGTCCCCGTCGTCATCACCAACACCGGTCGTGCGTGCCAGATCTGGGGGGTACCCGCGATCCAGCCGGTCGTGATCACCGAGGCGCGCCGGTTCACGCCGGTCGGTCCCCGTGCTCGTAACACGTCGATCGGTCAGATGCCGGTTCGCCACGTCGTCGCCAAGGGGAAGTCGCTCAGTGCCGCCGTCGGTGTCACGGAAACTGGCAACTACACCCCCAGCACATGCCGTGCCCGCAACGCGACGGGCGTCGTCGTGAGCCTCGGCGGCTTCCTGACCAGCGTCTACGTGCCCCTCAAGATATCGGTGTGTACCAGACTGGCCAGCACCACGACGCGACTCATCGCTCCGGGCATCACCGGCTACTGACCGAGGCCGTGAGGGGCACGGTGCCGCTCGCTACTTGAGGCGCGCCGCGCGCGTGTTGATGTGCGACTGCGCGTCACGCGTGGTGTTGAGCGTGCCGTCGACCGTCCAGTATCGCTGGCCCGCCACCAAGAGCTCCTCCGCGGGGAACTTGGTGATGACCTCACATCCCGTAGCGGTCACGACGAGTTCCTCCTCGATGCGTGCCGCACCCCAACCGTCCGCCGCGGGCCAGTACGTCTCGAGGGCGAACACCATTCCTTCTTCGAGGACTTCGGGGTGGTCGAAGGACACCAATCGTGAGAAGATGGGCTTCTCCCAGATGGACAGTCCGATCCCGTGGCCGTACTGCAGTGCGAAGGCCGCCATTTCGTCGGGGAAGCCGAACTCTTGTGCCTTGGGCCACACGGACACGATGTCGGCCGTGGTGGCACCGGGCTTCACGAGATCGATTGCGTTGTCCATGAGTTCACGGCACTTGGTGTACGCGTCGCGCTGGGCCACCGACGCCGATCCCACGGCGAAGGTCCGGTAGTAGCACGTCCGGTAGCCGTTGAACGAGTGCAGGATATCGAAGAACGCCGGGTCGCCGGGTCGCAGGAGTCGGTCGGTGAACACGTGCGGGTGCGGCGAACAGCGTTCACCCGAAATGGCGTTGACCCCCTCGACGTGTTCGCTGCCCAGGTCGTAGAGGGTCTTGGACACGAGACCGACGCATTCGTTCTCACGCACGCCCGGACGCAGGAATCCGTACAGCTCGTCGTACGCGGCGTCCACCATGGACGCGGCCGTCGTCAGCAATGAGACCTCATCAACGGTTTTGATGCGGCGCGCTTCGAGGAAGACCTGCTGGCCGTCCACCACGTCGATGCCCTGGTCCTTGAGGGCCATGAGGATGGGCATCTCCGCGACGTCGATTCCGAGGGGCTCGTGCGACAGGCCGTACTTGTCGAGTTCGCGCTTGATCGACTTGGCGACGTTTTCGGCGATGCCGGCGTCGGGATGAAACGCCCCGCGCAACGTCGAGATGCCCGCCCGAGACCCGTGCTCGGGTTCGACGTCGTCATGCGCACCCGAGCCGTGATCGAGCCACGGGTTGTAGAGGACGTGGTGCTTGGCCGCCGAGCCGAAGTCCCAGATAACCGGCTGACCACCCCGCGGCAACAGCGCGAAGCGAATCAGCTTGTCGATCGCCCACGTACCGATGTGCGTCGACGTCATGTAACGGATGTTGTTGAAGTCGAAGGTGAGCAGCGAGCCCAGGTGACTCTTGTCGAGCTGCGCGTTCAGTCGCGCGAGTCTCTCCGCGCGGAGTCGATCGAAATCGACACGCTGTTCCCAATCGACCGCGTTAATGCCGAATGTCTTTACCGCCATATTGTTGTCCTCCTTCTTGAAAGTTCATACGTGTCGACTCCTGAGGCACCCAACCGAGATCCCATCGACGTGACCCACATCATCGCCCGCGCTTTCGAGCCCACACGTCCAGACCGACGGCGATCAGCAAGATAACACCCAGGACGATTTGCTGATAGAGGGGGTCGATCCCCAGAAGGTCGAATCCGTTGCCGATGAGGGCGATGAAGAGCACGCCGATGGTGGTGCGCCAGACCGAACCCTCGCCCCCCGCGATGGACGTGCCACCCACCACGATCCCCGCGAGGACCGTGAACGCTAACGCGCTGCCGCCAGCCGAGGCCTCGGCGCTCAACACGCGCGACGTATCGATGATGCCAGCGAGACCCGCCGCCCCACCACTGAGGACGTAAGCGGAGATGCGTGTGGCGTTGACCCGCACTCCGGCGAGGCGAGCGGCTTCGGCGTTGCCGCCGGACGCCACGATGTAGCGACCGAGGGTGGTCCGAGAGAGCAGCAGCGCCAGCACGACAACGACCACCACCATGATCCAGATCGCACTCTGAACTCCGAGAAAGATCGAATTCGAGAATTTCGAGAATCCGACCCGGGACGTCAAGACGATCAGATTGCCACTCGTCACCTTGGTCGCCACACCCGAGATGACGAAGGACATCGCCAACGTGGTCACGAGAGGATTGATCTTGAAGATTGCCACGATGAGCCCGTTGACGAGGCCAATACCGAGACCCACCATCAGTCCAACCGCAATCGCCAACCATGGCGAATGCGTCTCCGCCATTTGTCCGGCGATGACGCTGGAGAGTCCATAGGTCGCTCCGACCGAGAGGTCGATCCCACCCGAGACCAGCACCAGCGTCCCCGCAGCGGCGATGACGAGGGTTGACGCCTGCTGGTCCAGGATGTTCAGGAGGTTCGTCGTGTGCAAGAAGGGGCGACTGGTGATGGACAGCACCACGAAGAGGATCAGGAAGGGAATGAAGATTCCGGCCGTACGCCACGACGTCCATTGGCGAATGATTCCCGAGAACACCCCGGACGCATTGGACGAGGTGTCATTGTCGTTCGAGATGACAGGTAGCGCGTTCACACTCATTGGTGTTCCTTTACCATCAAGGTGCCCGCGAAGGCGGCCTCCAGAATTGTCTTTTGATTCATTTCCTCACCCTCTAGTTCCTTCACGATGCGCCCACCCTTCATGACGAGGACGCGATGGGCGAGCCCAATGACCTCTTCGAGCTCCGACGAGATGACGACGATGCCCATGCCGGTGGCGGCCAACTCGACGAGTAGGTCGTAGATGGCTCTCTTCGATCCGACGTCGACCCCGCGAGTCGGCTCGTCGGCAATCAGCACCTTGGGCGAACACAACAGCGTGCGTGCGAACAGAAGCTTCTGCTGATTACCACCCGATAATCCCGAGGCGGGCATCACGGCGTTGGCCGCCTTGACGGCCACACGGGTCATCGACTCACCCACCACCTCGCGTTCGCGACGTGCGGAGATCCAGCCGAAACGGCTGAGACTGCGCAGCGCCGAGATCGAGACGTTCTCCTTGAGTGAACGACCCACGAAGAGCCCCATCTCCTTGCGGGATTCGGGAATCAGTACCATGCCACGTTCAATCGCCACGGTGGGGCTCCGGCTCGCGAGTGGCTGCCCGTCCAGGCGGATCTCGCCACCCTTGCATCGCACGTCTTGGAAGATGGCCCGGGCCAACTCGGAGCGACCCGCCCCGACCAGCCCCGCAATGCCGAGGATCTCACCGGCGCGAAGTTCGAAGGAGACGCCCTCGACCTTGGGTGCGACCAGATCTTTGATCGAGAGCACCACCTCACCATCTGACGTGGAGTTGCGCTTCGCGGGAAACGCCGACTCCAGAGTGCGTCCCAACATGCCCTCGATCAGTGAGGATTCCGTCGCCTCCGCCGCGGTCACGGTGCGCACGAGGCGGCCGTCGCGCAATGTGGTGATCGAATCGGACAGATCGAGGACTTCGGACAGGAAATGCGATATCAAGAGCACCGACTTGCCCTCGTTCGCCAAGGACAGAATGATCTCGTGCAGCGCCTCGACCTCAGCGCCCGACAGGGCCGCCGTCGGTTCATCCATGATCACCAGGCGGGCTTCGCGGGCCAAGGCCCTCATGATCTCGACCTGCTGTTGACCGGCAATACTGAGCGATCCGGCCACGACGTCGGGCGCGATGTTGAAGTGGAGTCGTTCAGACAACTCCAGATATCTCTGACGAAGTTCTCGTCGCTTCACCGCCCAGACCCATCGCGGCTCCACCCCGAGGAAGACATTCTCGGCGGCACTCAAACCCGGTACGATCGCCAACTCCTGGGCAATGGTGACAATTCCGTGCGAGAGGGCCTCGCGCGGAGTTCGCAGTGACACGGGATGACCGTCCACACGAATCTCCCCCTCGTCGGGAATCAACACGCCCGAGATTAGTTTGCCAAGCGTTGATTTGCCCGCTCCGTTCTCTCCCACCAGCGAATGGACCGTTCCTGGCAGTATCGAGAGGGAGACGTCGCTCAATGACGGCACCCCACCAAACCGTTTCGTGACACCCTGGACCTCGATCAGAGGTTGAGCGTCCGTCACGGAGTGGTGGGGTGATCGTGTCGTCATCGTCGTCGACTCCTGCCCTCACCCGCCACGCGTTGGATCACGCGGTGAGACGTCGAAGGCGGTAGCGCTGGATCAACCAGGCCACTCGCCGGTGAAGTGCGAAGCGTCCGCCTTCGTCACCAGTCCGTGGAGTGGAAGCTTGGCCACCGGGTCGATGGTTCCCATGCTCTTGCCCGTCTTGATGGCCGCCACGAGAGCGATCATGCCCTCCTGGCCCTCGGTCGCGGGTGCCTGCGCGACATCGGAGTACCAGGCCCCCGACTTCACTCCGGCGATTCCGGCCGCGCTGGCCCCGAAGCCCACGAGCACCACGTTCTTGTTGTTCGCGCTCGCCAATGCGACCTGAGCTCCCTCGATGCTCTGATCCGATCCCACGATCAGGTTCAAGTTGGGGTTGGCCTGCAGGATGTTCGCCACCGCAGTGTCAGCCAGAGAGATGGTGAAGTACCCCGAACCGTTGGCCACTTGATGAATGTTCGAGTACTTCGACACCACCTTGTTGAAGGCGTTGTAGATTGCGGTGTCGAGGGTCGAACCCTTGATGTTGTACATGTAGGCGATATTGCACGGATTGAATTTCTTCGAACCACACGCGGACACCACCTGCGTACCCATCAAAGTACCGATTCGGGTGGGCACGAAGACGACGTTGGCCGACAGTCCGCGGACCTGCGGCTTGTCCGTCGCGTAACTGGCACCGAGAATCTGGTCGATGTTGACCACCTTGATGCCCTTCTTGATTGCCTTCTGCACCAGCGGCACCAGGTTCGTCGAGACGATGGGCTGCGTGATGATTCCCTGGTAACGGCCCGAGGTGATCACGTCTTGCAACTGTGTGTACTGCGTCGCTGGGTTGTTGTTCGCGTCAAAGACGGTCACCGATACGCCGTCGGCCGCGGCCACCGCTTTGGCCGCGGCCAGCATCGGGGCGTCGTAACTGTTGGACACCGCAAACGACAGGTAGGCGACTCGGATTGTCTTCGGTGCCGCTTGAGCGGTCGAGACGATCCCCAACGTCGCCGACGACAGCAGTGCCGCGCTGGCCGCGAGTCCCGTCATCGTACGAAAATGCTTTGATTTCACTCTTGTTCCCCCCCATTACAAGATTGAACGTGATCTACGCCCGATCTTTCGACTCGTTTCCGACCCACGTGCCGCTACGTGGCGTAGGACGGCGCACCGCCCCCCGGCCATCGCAGACTCCACGCAGATCGACGTCGAGTGTGTTGAGAGTGAACGTTACTCATGTTCACTAAACACGTCAAGTATTTATTAACAAAGAATTCAACGGATGGGCGAGCCACTCCTCGAATACCTGTAAATGAAAGGGACAGTAATCGGCGCGACGTCGACGGTGCCCGCCAACTCGCCAATTCTGTTTAGTAATGATTAACTGAGGAGGGTGATTCCGCGACGACCTACTTCGTATAGGTGTAGGGATTCTCGCGCTTCTGGCGCTCAGGAACCTCAGGGTTCATCCCCTCGTTCCAGGCGTCGGAACCCAATTCGCGCTCGAGGTACGTCACTGTCTCCTCAACGACCGCGCGGGCCTTGGCGAGGTCGACCCCCAGGAGTCGGTGCTGGTACTTGACCAGGTCACCATTGATCACGACCGTGTCGACCTCGGATCGTTGGCTCTGCATCACGACGTGCCCGAAGGGGTTCACGATGGGGAACATCACCGGCGAATGCTCGTTCTTCAACAAGACGACATCGGCCTTCTTGCCAACCTCGATACTCCCGATCTTGTTGTCCAGCCCCAGGGCCACCGCGCCACCGCGCGTGGCCCAGCGGAGGACTTCTTCGCATCGCAGGTCGAGGTGCGTGACCGTCTCGTCGTGTTGGTGCGCCTCAAAGTGCTGGCGCGAGCGATCGGCACCGATCGTCGTACGCATCGCCGTGAAGAGGTCGGCGCTCCACCACACTGAGGTGTCGTGCGACAACGACACCGGGATGTCGAACTGACGGAGCTTCCACGTCGAAGGATACCCTTGCCCCGCGCTCTGCTCGCTCTCGGTGGACACCGAAGCCGACCCACCGCTCGCGGCGATGCGGTGGTAGGAGTCATCGGACAACGTGCAAGCATGCACGAAGACGGTGTCGGGCCCCATGCAACCGTTCTCGTGCATGAGCCGGATACTGTCGTCTCCCGTTGCGCCGCGCACCCCCGCGTGGGTCGTCACGCCCACACCGAGGTCCTTCGCCACGGCGAACGCGGCCCGCTCGGGGAACTCCGGATCGCCGGTCACGTCGAGTGCTAGTTGGAAGCCCAGCATGTCACCCTTGCCGTCGATGCGACGACGATAGAAGTCCATGAACTCCGGCGCGACTGACCATTCCCACGGCGCTCGTTGAATGTTGCCGTAGGCCAGGACGAAACGGCCGTCCACGGATTCCAGTGCGTCGACCGCGGCATCCGCGTGTTCGGTGGTCTGCAATCCGTGCGACCAGTCGACGGTGGTCGTCACTCCGGCATCGATCGCCTCGAGCGCCGAGAGAAGGTTCCCGGCGTAGACATCCTGGGGACGAAACTTGGTCCCGTGCTGCAGGTAGTACCACACGAAGTACTGCGACAAAGTCCAGTCGGCACCGTAGGCCCGCATTGCGGTCTGCCACATGTGACGATGCGTGTCGATCATGCCCGGCATCACGATGCCCCCCTCGGCATCGATCTCGAGCGCGTGTTCTGGTGCCGCGATACGGCTACCGATCTCCTTGATCACCCCGTCCATCACCAGGACGTCACAGTTCTTCAGGACCCGATTCCCATCGTCCATCGTGATGACCAAACCATTACGGAAAACCAGCGGACGCCCCTTCTCGAGCGACTCCCCTGCTGCACTGACCGGACTACTCATGGCACCCCCACCTGACTTGAGCCGAATTGAGAGTGAACGATATCACTCTGTTCAGTAACGTGCAGGCCTACTTCACGTAATTCTGAGCACGGCGGTCCGTGATCGCGGTCGCCACTCGCGGCGAGTCGCCACAGCGACCTGGTAACACGCGAAGATTGCCATTATTCAAGGGAGATGTCACCTCGAACGAAAGACCGACTCCATCGATCAGTGTCCACGAAATTTCCTTCGCTGCTGAACCCTCATCCACTATGTTCTATATAGGTAAACATCTCGAGGGGGAATCAGATGGTCAGGGACAGATCTCGTCGCACCGCGGTCGTCATCGGTGGGACGCAAGGAATCGGTAAGGAGATCGCCCGCAACTTGGCGACACGGTGCGCCAGTGTCATCTTGACGGGGCGTTCACTGGACACGGCTCGAACCGCGGCGGTGGAGATCGGGCCCAACGTCACGGCGCTCGCCCTCGACCTCTCACTCCCCCATACCATCGCGGAGGCCCTGTCGTCCGTCGATTCCGTCGACGATCTGGTCATCTCGGCCATCGAACGCGACTCCAACACCCTCGACAATTACGACGTCGCCGCCGCGATCCGACTCGTGACACTCAAGCTCGTCGGCTACACCGAGGTGGTCCATTCCCTTCGTTCGCGCTTCGGCGCGGATTCGTCAATCGTGCTCTTCGGTGGTCTTGCCCTCGAACGCCCCTACCCGGGCTCGACGACGGTATCGACGGTCAATGGCGGTGTCGTGGGAATGGTCCATTCTCTGTCGTGTGAACTAGCTCCGGTCCGGATCAACGCCATCCACCCGGGCATTATCGGCGACAGCCCCTACTGGGAGGAGAAGGACAACAGTCATATCATCAACCGAACCCCATTGGGGCGATTGGTGACTATGGATGAGATTGTCCACAGCGTCCTCTTCCTCCTGGAGAACACCGGCGTCAACGGCGTCAATCTCGCCATGGACGGCGGCTGGCTCCGCAAATGACCCCAACCGACGCAACGTGAACTGAAAGGCGATCACATGCATCACGTCACGCACATCGATACTCGACAAGCCGCAGTGCCTGCGCAATATCAAGGGCACTCCAGGGGCTTTCGCGAACAACGACTGGTGGACTCCACGGTCGGATCGCCCCATATGTCGCTCTCCTTTGTCTACCTTGACGACGACGCCTACGTGGAGACGGTCCTGCACTCCTACGAGGTGAGTCTCTACGTCTATTCGGGCACGCTGTCGGTGACGACGCTCGGCACCACCACTCACCTGTCGGCACATCACTGCATCAATCTTCCCCTCGGTACCGCCTACGCGTTGAGAAGCGTGGATGGACCGGTTGAATTCCTGCGAATGGCGTCACCGACCCTCATCGAAGACGGACGACGCCAGGACACCTTCTTCACCGGTGAGGTGTTGGTCGAGTCGACTCCACTCACTCCCGACATGAGGGACCCCCGCAATCGCAACACCGCTCGATTCGACGAGGAGTCAATGGATCTGCGTCGACTGGCCGGAGGATCCAATGTCAATGCGCCGACGGTGTCGCCGAGCATGGCAACCGCACTCCTCGCCTATAGCGGTATCGGTGTCAAGATGCTGATCGACCAACAGGTCGGCGCCCAGTTGCACACCATGTTCATGGTGGACTACCAGCCCACGGCGATCGCCCACCCCCACGACCACCCTTTCGAAGAGGCTTACGTCTTCGTCCTCGGCGAGGTCCACGCACTCATCGAGGGCGAAGAGATGGTCTTGCGCCCCGGTGACGTGCTGTGGGCGGGTGTGGGTGCCGACCACGGGTTCGAGAACCGCAGCGGTGACCTCGTGCGATGGATTGAGGTTCAAGCCCCGCAGCCGCCGGCGCGTCACTCGTATCGGTTTAATCGCGAGTGGGAGCATCTTGGGGCCAAGCTCAACGACGCGAAGGAGTAGTCGTCTCGCAACGACGTCGACGACCGAACACCCGAACACCTCAGGGCAACCATTAAAGTGGTGTCTCACTTCAGGAGAGCAATGACAGATCGCGTGAGGATGACCGAGATGAGGACCACCGTGGACGTCGAACGTCACGGTGCACAGGAGACGGAGGGTGGAGCATGACCGCTGAAGTTGGCGCTCTCCTCAGACTCGCACGCGTCAAGCGAGGCATCAGTCTGCGAGGACTGGCCGCGGAGATCGGGGTGTCACCCAGCCTGATCTCACAGGTCGAGACGGGTAAGACCCAGCCGTCAGTTTCCACGCTCTATGCGCTCAGCAACTTTCTGGGAATCTCCATGGACGATCTCCTGAGCAGCGACACCAACGTCAGTGAGGGCGAATCGAACATCGCCGCAACCGGACCGTCACCGTTCGTTCACGGTCCTCAACCGCCGGTGCAACACGGCAACGACAATCCTCGCCTCGAGATGGACAACGGCGTTCGCTGGGAGCGCCTCGCGATCGGCGAAGGGGGACCCGTCGAACCCTTGTTGGTCACCTACTCCCCGGGTGCGTCGAGTTCGATCGAGGGCAAACTGATGCGCCACGGCGGTTTCGAATACGCCTACATCCTGGAGGGCGAACTCACCCTGCAACTCGAATTCGACACCCACGTGTTGACCGCCGGCGACTCCCTGCAGTTCGACTCGATTCGCCCGCACATGTACACCAATCATGGTGCCGTCGCCGCGCGGGGTGTGTGGCACGTGGTCGGACGTCGCCAGCAGAACCAGTCACTACCCGTCGCCCCGTCGAGGCGCCTGGACACAGTGCGCACCAACGCGCCCGAGCTGTCCTCGGCGGTCGACGTCTTGAAGGCGATGGAACACAGCATCGCCCACCAGTCCTAACTCTTCGGCTCCCAGGTGAAGTAGCGGTAGGACACCAGGAAACCGCCGACGGCCCACGCCGCGACCACGACCACGTCCATCCAATTGAAGGTGGTCCCGACGAAACCCGCGTCCATGCCCAACGTGAAGTGGCGCACCGGGAAGATCCGCGCGATCCAGATCATCCACGAGGGAGCGGTCGACGTGATGGGGATGAAGACGCCCGACAGGAAGAGAAGCGGCAGGATGCTCGCATTGACGATGGCCGGCGCGGCGTCGGCATTGGGGATCACGCAGGTGATCGCGAAGCCCAGCGAGCAAAACGCCAGCGTCCCGACCAGCAGCATCACGAGGAACTCGAAGAGCGGCGCGCCCGTCGGCAAGGACGCGTGGTAGAAGAGGCGTCCGTACGCCGCGGTGATGACGACCAAGATGATCGCCACGAACACCGCGTGGATCAATCGTCCGAGGATGTAGACGGAACTGGGGATCGGCGTTCCGCGAGTGCGCTTCAACACGCCCGAATCCCTCTGGATCGACAAGCCAATGGCGATGTTGTTGTAGCAGGCGGTGATCACGGCGTAGGCCGCCATCGACGCCACGTAGTAGGTCGAGACGTCGATCGAGCGCTCCGGCGAGAGCTGGACGATGTGATGGCCCAGCAACGACGTGAAGATGATGAGGAACATGAGGGGGAACGAGAAGGTGAAGAACGCCGAGGCCGGATTGCGCCAGAACGCCTTGTTGACGTACTTCACCTGATTCAAGAGCATGGAGCCGGTATTCATCACTCTTGCGCTTTCGTCTCAGACGTCAAGATATCGGCTGTCAGTTCGAGGTAGACGTCCTCCAGGGTCGGGCGATCGACGCGAAGATCGGCCAACTCGACGCCGACATCGAGCGCC
>JABEUR010000032.1 GCA_013044405.1 Acidimicrobiaceae bacterium
AATTATTGTCTGGGAAGTCGGACGGTGAGCAAGCACCGCTGAGCCACTTAGTTCAGTTGGTCAAGGCGAACCGGTGGGTCCAATTAGGACACACGCTGTGTTAACCCACGGATCTGTGTTGATAGCAATCGTGGTCGTCCAGTCCGTAGCAGTTCGTCGCACAATGTGCTACACTTTCTTCATGCCAAAGACCATCGCTCAACGTGAACTGCGCAATGACAACGCCAAAGTGATTGATGAAGTAGTTGCTGGCGAGAGTTTCGTTGTGACCCGCAATGGAGTCCCAGTAGCCGAATTGCTCCCACTCCGTGCGCTACGACGCACCGTGGTACCGAAATCCAGCATCGCAAATTTCATCGATACTGGTCCCGGTATCGATGCGAAGCTCTTTCGGTCCGACCTCGACAACTTCGTCAACCAGGATCTCTAGATGACCACGGGGCTACTTGACACTTCGGTAGTCATCGACTGGGATGATCCTTCGGTCCAAAGTGCCCTGCCCGAGGAGATCGCAGTCAGCGCAATCACGCTTGCGGAATTGGCCGCCGGCCCAATTCTGGCATCCACCATCACCGAGCAATCAATTCGTCAGGCGCGCCTGCAGCAAACTGAAGCAACCTTCGAGTCAATCCCCTTCGATGCAGCCGCCGCGCGAAGTTTTGGCCAGATAGTTGCGGCCGTTTCGAGTACCGGTCGCACGCACCGATCGCGCATGGCGGATTTACTCATCGCGGCAATCGCTCACGCGAATGGGCTCGAGCTCTATACGCGCAACCCGGGCGACTTCGTCGGCCTCGAAAAACTGATTCACGTTATTGCCGTCTGAGCGACATGAGGTTTGACCAGATTGACTTCGTGGCTAGTGAACTTCAAAAAATGTGCCGCTTACCTATGTAATCAGACCCGGTTCTTATTCTGCTTCGGAGTGGGCGCTGGGGGACTCGAACCCTCGACCTCAGCCGTGTGAAGGCTGCGCTCTAACCAACTGAGCTAAGCGCCCGAGGTCATCATGCTACCGCCTCGAAAGAACATTGAGGATTCTCCGTAGTTGTAGCCTTCACCTGTGCCAGTAAACGAGGAAGAACCGACGAGCACGAGCCGATGGCGCCGGGGAGCGCCCAAGCGGGCTTCAATGGTACCTCGTCAGGTCGTTCTGGGCATCGACAAGACGGAACGCGGGATCAGCTTCGTGGCCGGTGCCATTGCACTGTTCTTGGCCCTGCTCATCAGTCCACACTTGTTCAAGAACTCTTACGTCACCGACACCCTCAAGCCATCGAAGTCGAACTCCTGCGTGTCGGGATATCACCTGTTGAACCACCTCTGCAGCAGAACCAGGCTCACTCATCCCTCGGATTGGCTACCGCAGTTCCTCGAGATCTTGATCGTCGGATTAGCCATTGTGGCCTTCGCGTGGTGGCGCAAGCGTGCCGGTGTCGCGGTTGGAGCCCTTTTTCTTGGTTTGGCGTTGGGTACGGTCGGACTACCATTCTTGTTCCTCGGTGGTTGGTTGATCATTCGAGCACTTCGTCTCCAAAAGTACGGCGACGCGACCTTTCGTGGCAGTTCAGCTCAGGCCCGAGAACAGGCCAAAGCACGCCGACAGGAGAAGCGTTCGCCATCCACGAAGTCCAAAACCAGGACCAAGACCAAGAGCCCGACGTCGAGCGTTGCCCCCAGTGCGTCCAAGCGCTATACCCCTAAGCAGCAACCTCGCAAGCGCTGAGCCATGACGCAGCTCGGACTCGACTATCCGACCAAGTGGGGTCGTGGCTACTGGGCGAGATTCGTGAGGGGCCTGTTGCATCGAGGCTTCCTCGTTCCCTACACCCGCTTCCTTTCGACACTCGAAGTGCGGGGCCTCGAGAACATTCAAGGGGTTGGTCCATTCATCTTTGTATCGAATCATTCGAGCAATCTCGACACGCCCCTGGTGATCGCTTCAGTACCCAGCTTCATTAGAAGGCGCCTCGTCGTCGCCGCTGCAATGGATAACTTCTTCATGGACCCTTACAGGGCATTTCGTACTGTTCTGATGTTCAACGCCATCCCGATCGACCGTCATCGCGTGAATCGACGAAGCGCTCAACTCGCCCTTGAGCTCGTCGAGGATCACTGGAATCTGTTGATTTATCCCGAGGGCGGGCGAACCCCTGACGGAGAACTCCAAGAGTTCAAGGGCGGAGCAGCCTACCTCGGTGAACGCGCCAGCGCCACGATAATTCCGACGTATATCCACAACGCCGGGATGCTGCAAGGTCCAAAATACGCCAAGGCACCGAAGTACGTCGATGCCCCCAGTCAGTACCGCCATCACGTGGTCGTCGCCTTTGGTCGTGCCCTCAACTCCCACGAAGGAGAGAACCTCCGTAAGTTCGGCGCGCGCATCGAAGAAGCCGTCAAGGCTCTCGGGCGTGAGACGAGCGGCGACGAAGGCTACGGCGCCTCCCACGTGGACCCTTGAATCAGGTCCTTCCTTCAACACTGGTCTCCTGACTCGCGACACCAACTCGGCATCGGCCGAGCGATCGTCACGACGCGAAGATCACTAGCTGGCCAACGCTCGACAGCGCTCGTCGTAGAGTAGATCGGCTGCGCTCGACAAAGGCTCCAGTTTCGAACCGAGTAGATCCTCGAGGATGAGATCGGCCAACCAGGGATTCATCGCCAGCACCGGGCCGTGGGCGTAGGTCGCCCAGATTCGTGCAACGTGATAGCCGTCAACGGCCCCGTCGTTCCCTCTACCGACCAGGACGCGCCCCATGGAGTCCACACCGACTCCTAGATCGGTCTGTCCCCCATGGTTCTCGAATCCCACGAGACGCTGTCCCTGGGATTCAGTCATGATTTCACCCACCGAACGAGTCACACCACGCTTGGTCGTCGCATCGATCAGTCCGAGACCGGCGTACTCATCATTGCCTTCAATACAGAAAGTCTGTCCGAGGATCTGCAGTCCGGCACACACCGCGAAGACACGTGCTCCGTCGCGCACTCGCCTCGAGAGCGATGACTCCCTCAGCAGGTCCGCCGCGAGGCGCTGGGGGCCATCCTCTCCCCCACCCAACAGATAGATCGCAGCATCAGGCAGCTCGTCTCCTGGCTCCACACTGACCAGAGTGGTCTCAAAACCTCGGCGCCGAGCGCGTTGGTGGAGCACCAGGCCATTGCCGGCGTCCCCGTATGTACCTAACAACTGAGGAAATATCACGCAAATCGTGGTCATTATCTCGTCCTCGCCAGCCAGTCGCTGAACGCGGTGTAGTTGGCCAATAAGGCGACTGGCTCGCCGCATTCTTCCAACTCAGACTCGTCGTCGACGACGACGTAGTCCACCCCCGCGTAGTCGAGACGAGTGGCCAGGTCGAGTCGTCGATCCCCGAAGCAAAAGACGCGGTGGCCCAACAACTGCTCGAAGGGAACGTCATACAACCACGAAGGGTCTTTACCGTCGGCGATTCGAGCGTTGATGGCTACCCAGACATCTGAAGCATCCCGGTCCAAGGTTGACAACATCGCCGCGAACCCAGCGGGATTCTTCGCCAACAGCAGGCGGATGTGGTGACCATTCCAACGACGGACGCTGAATCGGCCCGCCACGCTCTCAATCTTGCTCATTCGCTCTGCCGCGCCAGATGGATCGACACCCAGTTGACGCAGGGCGCTCAACGCCATTGCGGCGTTGGAACGGTTGAAGTCACCGGGAAGCGAAAGGTGGAGCTCGACGTCGATCCCGTCGATGGATAGGTGGTCGTTGAGCCTCGTGGTGACGTTCTTCGGTCTCTCGAAGCCGCAGTTACACGACCAGCCGGTTTCGTCAAAGTGAATTGATTCCGTGCAGACGGGGCACGACGAGGCGTCGGAGATCCATTGGGTTGGGACATCGCACCAGCGAACGTCGCGCGCTAATTGTGCTGCGTACACGACCATCGGGTCATTGGCATTGGCCACGACGGTGTAGGTATGGCGGGAACTACCTTCGAACGCTTGGCGCCACCTGTCGGCCATCTGTCGCACCTCGTTGGCCCGGTCCAACTGGTCGCGGGACAAATTCAACAGCACTACCACGCGAGCTCGCGTCGTTTCGAGCACCTCGGGCATCCATGCTTCATCGACCTCAAGTACGACGTGAGGCGACCAATCGCTGGCCAGCGCGGCCACGTGGCCAGCGGGCATGTTCGATCCAGTGGCGTTGGTGGTCACGACGCCCCCCCAGCCCGTGGCCGCCATAGCGGTCGTCGTGGTCTTCCCGTTGGTCCCGGTAACCAGGATGATCGAGCGGTCGCGGGCCAACGTAGCAAAGAGACGAGGTGACAACTTCATTCCGACTGTGCCCCCGAGCACGGTGCCAGAACCCCGACCCGAGAGCCGAGAGACCCAATTGACCGTCAACGTGGCATGCCGGGCGATCGCATCACGAAAGTCCAGGCGATCACTCATCATGCCACGCTAACAACCCGGAAAACACAAAAGGGCCAACCGGGGGGGTGGTTGGCCCTTTTGCAAAACCATTGCTTCGACAATTGGGGGGAATTGAATAAAGCAGGCGTAAACCATTATGCCGGGTCACTTGGTATCTTGCAACAGAATAATCAAGATATCTATCATCTGTATAATCGATAGATGGAGATTCGCCAGCTGGAAGCATTGATCGGCATCGCCGACCACGGCACCTTCTCTGGTGCTGCCCAGGCCCTAGGAACCGTCCAGTCGAACATCTCGAACCGAATCGCGCGTCTCGAGAGCGAACTCGGGACCGAATTGGTCAGTCGCTCCACGGGACTCCTGAGTGAGTCAGGCGAGATCGTCGTGCGACGTGCTCGGCGCATCCTCAACGAGTTGAACGCCATCGCCGCGGACGTCTCGGAGTTAAATTCGGACATCCGCGGCCAAGTCGCGCTCGGCATGATCGGCACTGCGGGACGCTGGATCGTGCCGCTGATCCTCGAAGCACAGCGATCAACGTACCCGCACATCTCACTTCGAATCATCGAGGGTTCTAATTCAGTCATCGAACCCCAACTCGTCAACGGTCGACTCGACCTCGCCGTACTCGCATGGCCCGTCAATGCCCCAGAACTGATTGACGTCGAACTCTTCAGCGAAGACCTGGTCGTCATTGCCAATAAACGGCATCCTCTCGCTCACCATGAGGGTCCACTCACCTTTGGCGTGCTCGCGCACTACGAACTCCTCCTTCCACTCGTCGGTACGCCGATTCGTCGTGAGATCGACGACGCAAGTCGTGCCCAGGGCATCGAACTTCAGCCCCTCATCGAGCTCGACGGGCTACGAACGATCGCTTCGCTGACCTTCGATGGTCACGGCCCGTCGATTCTTCCCGCCACGATGCTCTCTCCACACCTGCGAGACGAGTTCGTGGCGCTGCACATCGAGGCCATCGCCAAGCGACGAGTCGTCCTGGCGAGCCGCCGCTTCGGCTTTCCGGCCGCCCCGGTTCGGGCCATTCAATCGCTCCTCGTCGACGTGGTCAAGAACGCCACCGACGTGCCAAAAGGTGTCTACCTCCCCGACTCGAGAGTTCTGTAAGAATCGGTGGGTGACTCCAACCATGTCACCCCTAGAAGCAGCCAAACTCATCGTCAAGCGCGATCGCGCGTTTCGTCCCCTGGTCAAGTTGGCCGGACACCCGCCGCGCCAGCGCGCAGTTGCTGTCGAACTCAGGTACGCAGCCCTGGTGCGATCAATCACCTTCCAATTACTCGCCACTAACGCCGCGAGCACCATCCATCAGCGCATCATCGCGTTGTGTGACGGTCAGATCAGCGTGCTGCGCGTACTCGAAATCGGACCAGACGAGCTTCGAAGTGTGGGTCTGTCATCCACCAAGGCACGAGCCATGGTGGAGCTGGCTGAGTGCGTGCAAGAAGGCCGTGTCAACCTCGCTCGCCACGGCCGAATGAGCGACGCCGCTGTCGTCGCGAACGTTTCTTCAGTCCGCGGAATAGGTCCCTGGACCGCGCAGATGTACCTGATGTTCACGCTCGCTCGACCTGACGTGTGGCCCACCGGGGACTATGGGGTACGAAACGGTTGGACCATCGTCCATGATCTCGATGAACTGGTCAGCGAGTCTGAACTGCGAAATGTCAGCGAAGATTTCGTCGGCGTTCGAACGGCGCTGTCCTGGTATTGCTGGCGAGCGGTCGACTTGGCCAAAGCGGCCAGGTAACCTCGTCGATATGTCTTCTTTCTCGATTGCGGATTTCGAGCGCACCGCCCTCGCAACACTGCTCGACTATTCGAAAATCCCCTGTCTCTCTCCCATGTACGACGCCCAGTGGGTCCAAAATGGCGAGATTGAGCGCGCGACCCAACTTCTCGCTCAGTGGGCGATGACGCGAAAGATCGCAGAACTCGACGTCACGATCCATCGACTCGACGGGCGCACGCCAGTCATCGTCGTCACCATTGGAACGACGGCGCCTGGGGAGGGCACCGTCGTTCTCTACGGTCACTTAGACAAGCAGCCCCCCCTCGGCGACTGGTCTGAGGGTCTCGCCCCGTTTAGCCCCGTTCGCCGAGGTGACCAAGTCTTCGCGCGCGGAGTTGCCGACGATGGGTACGCGATTTTCGCCGCCCTCAGTGCTATCGAAGCCATGGAAGCTCAGGGTTTGGCACATAGTCGCTGCATCGTGCTTATCGAGGCGAGTGAGGAGAGTGGGAGCCCTGACCTCGAAGCGCACCTTGACGCGCTTCATGAACACCTTGGTCAGGTGGAGTTAATGATCTGCTTGGACTCTGGAGCGCTCACCTACGACCGTCTGTGGGTGACGACGTCGTTACGTGGCGTCTTGAACGTCGAGGTGAAGATAGAAGTCCTGGAACGTGCCCTGCACAGTGGTGTCGCTAGCGGGGTCGTTCCCTCATCGTTTCGAATCCTGCGCCAATTGCTCGACAGGATTGACGACCCGGTCACTGGAGAGTTGAAGATCTCCGAGTTCTACGCTCCGATCCCCCAAGACCACGTCGACGCCGCGTTGGACACCGCTGAGGAGTTCGGTGACATCGTCGCCGCAGACTTACCCACCATCGACGGACTCACTTTGATGGGCTCGAGTGCCCAAGACCGAATCCTCAGAAGGACCTGGTTCCCCACCTTGTCGATTGTCGGAATGGGTGGCATTCCCGAACCGGCCATTGCGGGAAATGTCCTACGTACTTCGACGACCGCGGTTCTCTCGCTTCGTCTTGCGCCAACCGTTGACGCGCGCCGTGCTCAAGCCGTGCTCGAAGAGACCCTGACCACCGACGTCCCCTATGGAGCCCGGGTGACGCTCTCGTCGTGGAACGTTGGTGACGGCTGGGTGACTCCCAAACTCGCCCCCTGGCTGCGTTCGGCGCTGGACCAGGCTTCGAATGATGCCTTCGGTCGCGATGCCGGGTTTACCGGCGAGGGCGGTTCGATCCCGTTTCTTTCGGCTCTGGCGCGCCGATTCCCCGGAGTCCAATTCCTGGCCACCGGCGTTCTGGGACCCAATTCGAATGCGCACGGCATCGATGAGATGCTGGACCTCACCATGGCCGTCGGCGTCACCAACTCGGTCATCTCAGTGTTGGGCTCCTTCGTGAGCGCGAAACAGAGTGCGCCATGAGCCAGCACGTGGACCTGTGGGTCGACCCCGTTTGTCCTTGGGCGTGGATTACCTCACGCTGGTTGCTCGAAGCTGCCAATGTGCGAGACCTCGAGGTTGACTTTCACGTGATGAGTCTCGCGGTACTCAACGACGGGCGCGATCTGCCTGATGAGTACCGGGACTTTCTTCTACATGCCTGGGGGCCAGTGCGCGTTCTCGTGGCCGCCGAACACCAACACGGTTCAGCCGTTGTTGAACCGCTCTATTCCGCGATGGGAACGCTGCACCACGTCAACGGGGTATCCGATCTCGATCGAGTCATTCTCGAGGCACTCAAGGTCACTGAACTGCCGATCGGCCTCGCATCAGCCGCAAGGTCGAACGAATTCGACACGCTGCTTCGCGCGAGCCATCATCGGGGAATGGACCCCGTCGGTACCGACGTCGGGACTCCGGTGATCCACGTTGGCGATATCGCCTTCTTCGGACCCGTCGTGACACCGGCGCCGCGTGGCGAGGATGCCGGGCGGCTCTTTGACGGCGTGCTCGCCGTCGCCAGCATTCCAGGTTTTTATGAAATCAAACGATCTCGGATAGAAGGGCCAACATTCACATGAGCGAACAACAGACGCCGAGCGGCTTTCCCGTTTACGTTGCGGGAAGTACCGATTCCAAGCGAGCAGTGATAGTCATTCAAGAGGCGTTTGGCGTCAACGGACACATCCGATCGGTCGCCGACCGGTTTGGTGAAGCCGGATACTTCGCCGTCGCCCCACATCTCTTTCATCGAGACGGCTCCCCCGAGATCGCCTACGACGACTTCCCCTCGGCCATGAAGTACATGGCAAATCTCAACCAGGACGGCCTGACCAACGATTTGCGTGCGACGACAGATTTCCTCTCGACGCTCGGTTACGACGCGTCCAATATCGGCATCGTCGGCTACTGCATGGGCGGTACCGTCTCGTTCTACGCCGCCACCACCTCGAGCGTTGGAGCGGCCGCGAGCTTCTACGGCGGGGGCGTTACGGCGGGACGATTCGGACTGGCGCCGCTCGTCGAGTTGGCGAAGGATCTCAAGTGCCCGTGGCTGGGACTCTATGGAGACCTCGACGCGGGAATTCCCGTAGAGCAGGTGGAAGCACTGCGCGACGCCACTTCAGCGACTTCGGTGTTCACCGATATCGTGCGCTACGCCGACGCTGATCACGGCTTTCACTGCGACGGGCGGGCCAATGTGTACAACGAGAGTGCGGCGCGCGACGCGCACCAACGTACCTTGGAGTTCTTCACGACCTATCTGACCGAGCGATAGCTCTAACTGCGCGGAACGTCCTTCCAGGCAACGTCCTTGTCGTTTCTCGGCTCACCGGAGAGACCCAGCACACGCTCTCCGATGATGTTGCGCATCACTTCGCTGGTGCCGCCTTCGATGGAATTTGCGCGCATCCGAATGAAGGCCTTTCGCAAGTCGCCGCCGGCCATCGCGGTCTCGGTGGGCCGGACCTGGGGATAGTCAGAGCTGTACAGCATGCCTTCAGCCCCCATCAAGTCCACGCACAACTCGCTCGTGCGCTGATTCTCCTCGGCGAAGGCCAATTTCGCGACGGAACCTTCGGGTCCCGGTGTCCCGGCCTTGCGCAAGTCACTAGCGCGCCAGTTGGTCAGCCGACCGACTTCATTGCGAACCCACGCCTGGAGCAGCTCGCTCCTCACCGCCAAGGCGTGCGGGTCACTCCGTCCCGCCCACTTCTTCTCCCAGACCTTGAGTGCCTCGCCAATCAGCCCCGAGCCGCGAGGTGGCACCGTTCCGCCGATCGAAACTCGTTCGTTCATCAAGGTGGTAATCGACACGGCCCATCCCTCGCCGACGCCACCGAGACGCTGAGCGTCGGGCACACGAGCGTCATTGAAGAAGCACTCATTGAACTCGGCTTCGCCGGTCGCTTGGTAGAGCGGACGAACATCCACTCCGGGCGCACGCATGTCGACGAGGAACGCGGTGATACCACGGTGCTTGGGCACGTCGGGGTTCGTTCTCGCGATGATCAGGCCAAACGCGGCCTGATGGGCCAGGGTCGTCCAAACCTTCTGGCCGTTGAGGATCCACTCGTCTCCGTCGCGCTCAGCTCGAGTGGCCAGCGCCGCCACGTCCGATCCGGCACCCGGCTCGGAGAAGAGTTGGCACCAGATCTCCTCGCCAGTGAAGAGTGGACGAAGAAATCGGTCCTTCTGCTCAGGTGTGCCGTGGGCGACGATGGTTGGAGCGACCATGCCGTAGCCCAGGACGTTACGACTCAGGGCACTCGGTGCACCGGCTCTCGCCAATCGGCGAAGGGCGTAGAGCTGCTCGCCAGGCGTCGCCCCCAATCCCCCTTCACCGAGGGGGAAGTGGACCCACGCGAGCCCGCGATCGAACTGCGCTCCCAAGAATGTGACCGGATCGGTCGAAGACGGCGGGAACTGAGAAATCAGTTCGTCAATCAGTTGGTCAAGCTCGGCTTCACTCGTCGCCATATCGCTCCTTGTCGGTGACTCTTCATTCGAATACTAGGCAGTCGCACGAGCGCACCTGGAACGTGGGCTCTGGGGTAGAACTAGACCATGAGAACTCCACGGATCCTGGCCACCTCGGGCGGCTTCGTCGCCGGACCGGTACAGCAAACGGCTCGCCTCGGGACCATGCTGCTCGACGCACTGTCCCTGACCGAGAAGGTCCGCCCGCGGGTATGTCTGGTGTACACCGCGAGCGGCGATCCGTGGGACTACTACGCCGCTTCCTATGAGGCATTCAATCAAGCGGGATGCGACGTCACCGAGTTGAAGTTGTTCCCCCAACCTTCCGCGGATCCCGAGGACCGCCTCTGCTCATGTGATCTGGTCTGGGTTGGCGGTGGTTCCGTGGCCAACCTCCTGGCCCTCTGGCAGTTGCACGGCGTTGACTGGGCTATGCGCGCTGCATGGGAGCAGGGTGTGATCCTTGGTGGAGTCTCCGCGGGGAGCATCTGCTGGCACGTCGGAGGTACCACCGACTCCTTTGGCCCGACGTTGCAACCGATTGTCAACGGGTTGGGACTCTTGCCGTACGCGAACGGCGTCCATTACGACTCGGAGGCTCAGCGTCGTCCACTCCTGCACCAACTCGTCTCCAACGCAACCTTGCCTCCGATCGCGTACGCCACGGACGATCACGTGGGCATTTGGTATGAGGGCGTCGAGCCAACGGCGGTGGTCGCCGATAGCGCCGTCGATCCCGAAACTGGGCCAGCGGCATATCGGGTTGAACTCGTGGCGGGATCGGTCCAAGAGACGCGCACTGGAGTGGGTTCGAATTTCACCTAACCGCACAGATTGGCGAATCGAGTATGGCCAAGTCCTTTGAACACGTTGGTCAGCAATCGGCTCGCCGTCTTGGCGACCGCGGAGTAAGACCCTCATCATCGAACCACTCGACGAGGGCTTCACCACCGAAGCGTCGAAATGATCGAGAGATACCCACGTGAGGACCCGGACCCGTAGTTCTATCGGACCTCGAATTCGAGGATTTCTCGTGAGGCCACCCCAATGAGCTTGGACGCACGCTGGCCCGTCACGTCGCAGTACGCCCTACAGATCCGGTATCCGTAGGTGTAACCGAAAGAGAAAGCAACGCCGTCGGCTCCGAAGAACCACTTCTTCTGATTGAACTCCGGTTCATAGAACACCTCACGGGCTGCAGCGATCTCGTCGTCGCTGATGCTGACGCGGCTAAAGAAGGGAGCGTCACCGAGCACCTCTTCCTCGAAAAGTTGGGCCAAGCCTTCGCTCACCAGCATCTGGCCGAGGTTCCCTCCACAGCCTGGCCCACGCCAGCGCATCGTGTGATGGAACTCGTGCAGTAAAGTTCTCTCGATGTGATCGCTGCTCACGCTCACACCAGGGTCGAGTGCCACGATGACGAGGTGGGGGCCGTACGTGTAGCCACCTACTCCCCATTCGGGAATGGTCATCTCCCGTTCGTCGATCACCAAAACGTCCACACCCTCGAGGTTGAGGAACAGACGTGCAGACTCGACTGCCGCCTGGAACGCCTCGTTCACGGCCCCGACGAGGTCGTCGAGGGTCTCACCGGCATTGGCAATGAAGAGGTTCACGGGTTGCACGAATGGATCCTCGCGGTGGTTCGGGTCTCGTTGAAAGGTACCCTAATTGTCCGAGGTCCTAAGCTTGCGATTAAACCCCGGGCGCCACGTCACGCTGCTTTCTTGACCACCGGATAGCGAGTTCTTGGTGGTTTCTGAGTGCCCTTCGGGCGTCCGGGACC
>JABEUR010000001.1 GCA_013044405.1 Acidimicrobiaceae bacterium
CAACACGGACACCGTCAGTACCGAGATCGCGGCACAGACCTCGGTCGTGAGCGAGACTCCCGTCGCCTACACGGGCGGCTCGGCCGTCCCGACGGGCACTGCCGGCGTGGGCTCGGTGTTGACGGCCCCGGCCGACACGTGGAGTGGTTCCGCGGTCGTCGTCTCCTACCAGTGGTACGACTGCACCGGCCAAGTGGCCAGCTCGTCGGCTGCGCTGCCGGTGAGTCCGACCTGTTCGACCAACGGTGGTAACGCCAGCACCTACACGCTTCTCGGCACTGACGCGGGCAAATACGTCGCGGTCATGGAGACGGGTACCAACGCCGTCAGTAGCGCCACCCAGTTCTCACCCTCGACTCTCACCGCGGTCGTCGCCTCGCCACCGGTCGCTGGCGGAAGTCCGGTACTCGGTACCGAGACCGTTGCGGGCACCGTCGTCAACATCGCCACTCCGGCAACTTGGACAGCCGGTAACCCCGGTCTGGGACAGACCACATATTCCTACCAGTGGTACCGCTGCAGTTCCTTGCAGAATTCTGCTCCCTCGTCAGTGCCGGCGGGTTGCTCAGCGATCTCTGGTGCAATAGCAGATACCTACACCTTGACGCCCACGGACATGAACAACTACGTGCTGGTCGCGGTGACTGCCTCGAACGGCGTGTTGCCCAACCCGGTCCAGTACTCGGCCTCCAGCGCCGTGATCACCGGTACGGCCCCGACCAACGTCTCGGCTCCGACCGTCTCGGTCAGCTCGCCTCAGTTGGGCGTCGCCGAGACCTCGACGAATGGAACCTGGACCGGGTCGCCAACAACGACCAGTGACGTCTATCAGTGGTACGCGTGCACGACCGCCGTCGTCGGTGGGCCCCTCACGGGTTCCACCCTCTCTAACGGTGGCTGTGTCGCGATCGCCGGTGCCGTCGCGTCTTCCTACTCCCCGACCACCTCGGTCAGCGGCAAGTACCTGCTGATCGAAGTCACCCAGATCAACGGCATCACCCCGAACGGCGTCGCCGTCTCGTCGACCACCGGTTCGACCGTACCCGCAGGCACCGCGACCGGAGGAACTGGCACCTACCCGACGATCACGGCCGCCGGTGGCACGCTGACCGCTGCACCTGGAACATTCACCGGCGCACCAGCAGCCAGCAGTGACGCCTACCAGTGGTACCGTTGCTCGGCTTCGGTAACGATGACCGGAACCGGCACCTCGGGTGCACTCCCCCCAGTTGCCTCGAGTTGCGTGGCAATCGCTGGGGCGACGGCCACCACCTACAACCTGGTAACTGCCGACGTCAACCAGTACATCCTGGTCGGCGACACGGAGAACAACGGTGTGGGCGGACCGTGGACCGAGTTCTCGAACTCGACGCCTCAGATCGTCGCGGTTGGACCGAGTGAAGTTGGCCCACCATCGTTGAGCGGTTCTGCTCAGGCCGGAACGGTCCTCACGACGTCCAACGGTACGTGGGGCGGCGTTCCGGCTCCGACCTACACCTACCAGTACTACTCGTGCAACGGCACCTTCGGCGGTGGTTCGACCATCACCGGTCCGGTGTGCAACACGATCGGCACGGTGACCTCGAGTAACACCTTCACTCCGAGCGTGAGCCAGAACGGGCTGTACATCCTGGTCGGCGTCACCGCGTCCAACGGCGGCGGTTCAGCCACCTACTACTCGGCCACCTCGAACCAGGTCACCGATGCGGCACCTCTGAACACCTCGCCACCAACGGTTCCGGCTACTTCGAGCACTTCAGTCGTCATGGGCTCGACCCCGGGCACCTGGACCGGTAACCCGGCTCCGACCTTCACCTACCAGTGGTTCTACTGCTCGTCACGAGTCGTCAACTCCTCGGTCTCGTTGACGGCCGGTTGTGCCGCCATCCCGGCCGCCACCGGACCGACCTACCAGCCATCAGGCACGTACGCCAATGACTACTTCTTGGTCTCGGTGACCGGCAGTAACGGTGTGATGTCGGGTCCGAACATCATCTACGTGACGGTCTATTCGGCCTCCACGCAGACGGCGCTCGTTTCGACACTCTCGATCACGGGTCTGACCATCAGTGGTACGGCATCGGTCGGTAACACCCTCAGCTCGACCGCGACCATCGTGAGCGCGGGAACCTACACGCCCACCTACCAGTGGTACGCGTGCACGGCTCCCGTGATCGCCTCGACGTCGGTGCCGGCCTACTGCGCCGCCATCGTGGGCGCGAGCGGCCCGAGCTTTGCTCCCACCGCGACCCAGGCTGGCTACTACCTGACTTTGGCCGAGACGGTCACCAACATCTCGGGTAGCGCCGTCGCCGTCGCGCAGTCGACCGCGCTGGTCACCACCAGCATCCCCGGTGCCCCGACCGCGGTATTCGCTGTCGCCGGTGTCGGATCGGCAACGGTCTACTGGGCGGCCCCCGCCACTGGTCTCGCCGCGACGTCGTACACCGTTACCTCGTCACCGGCCGGTGGATCGTGCACCTCAACGACGACGACCTGTGTCGTCACCGGTCTGCTGCACACGACCGCCTACACCTTCACGGTGACTGCGACCAATAGCTACGGCACCGGTCCGGCCTCACTGGCCTCACTGGCGATCACGCCCACGGCCTCTATCCCAGCGGCACCCACCGCGGTTACGGCCGTTGGTTCGAACACGTCGGCGACGGTCACCTGGACCGCCGCGAACGCGAATGGTTCACCGATCACCGCCTACACGGTCACCTCCTTTCCGGCCGGTGGTTCGTGCAGCGTCGTCGCGACGACGTGCGTGGTCAATGGACTGACCAACGGGACCGCTTACACCTTCTCGGTGACCGCGACGAACGCGTTGGGGGTTGGTCCGGCCTCACTGGCTTCTAACTCCGTGACGCCTAAGGCTCTCATCCCAGCAGCGCCGACCGGTGTGTCGACGCTCTCGATGAACGGCAAGGTCACGGTTCACTGGACCGCTTCGGTCACCAATGGATCGACGATCACCGGATACCTCGTCACCGTGTCACTCGGCACCGTCTCGAAGTCCTGTGTCACTACGGGTCTCACCTGTAGCGTGATCAGTCTGCCCAACGGCAAGACCTACAACGTGAGCGTCGTCGCCCAGAGTGCCGCCGGTAACTCACCGGCCGCCACGGCCACGGCCCAACTGCGCGGTACGCCAAGCGTCGTGTCGCTCGGAGGATTCTCCCGACTCCTCGGTGGATTCGTCCTCAACATCCGTCCCCCCGCCAACAACGGTGGGCTGGTCGTCAAGTACTACCAGTACTCGATCAACGGCGGTCACACCTGGAAGGCCTCACGCTCACGCAACTCACTCAAGTTGATCGCCGTGGGACTCCTGCACCACCACCGTTACATGGTGATGGTGCGTGCGGTGAACGCCGCCGGCGGTGGGACCCACTCGCCCTTGAAGGCCGTTTACACGAATTAAACGCAGTGAGCACGAAGCCCCCGATCCCACATGGGACCGGGGGCTTCGTGCTTTGGCCTCGCTGAGCGCAGTTACATTGGAGGCGTACAAAGAACCAGTCATCGAGGTCCCCCATGTCACGCCTGTTCAGTCCCCTTCGCATTCGCGGCCTCGAACTCGCCAATCGTGCGTGGGTGAGTCCCATGTGTCAGTACTCGGCCAGCGAAGGCGTGGTCGGGTCGTGGCATCAGGTCCACCTCGGTTCCTTTGCGCTGGGCGGCGCCGGTCTGGTCGTGGCCGAAGCGACCGCAGTCATGGCCGAAGGTCGGATCTCCGTGGCGTGTCCGGGAATCTGGAACGATGAGCAAGCTGAGGCGTGGTCGCGCGTGACGTCTTTCGCCCATTCCCAGGGCTCGAAGATCGCCGTCCAATTGGCCCACGCCGGACGCAAGTCCTCGACGTTGCGCCCCTGGGACGACCACCTCATCGCCGGCGCCTCGGAGGGAGGATGGCGGGCTCAAGCTCCCAGTGCGCTGGCGTTCGAGGGCTACCCGGTACCCCACGAGCTCAGCCCGGTAGAGATCGACGCCGTGGTCGCCAACTTCGCTTCGGCCGCACGCCGAGCGATCGACGCGGGCTTTGACGCCCTCGAGGTCCACGCCGCCCACGGGTATCTCCTGCACCAGTTCATGTCGCCCATCTCGAACCAACGTAGCGATCACTTCGGGGGGAGCTTCGAGAACCGCATTCGCCTGACGCTGAAGGTGCTCGACGCGATGCGCGCGGTCATGCCCGAGACCATGCCGCTGTTCGTGCGGATCTCCGCCACGGACTACGTCACCGGTGGATGGGACGTCGAGCAGTCAATTGAGCTCAGCCGTCAAATGAAGGTCCACGGGGTCGACCTCGTGGACGTCTCATCGGGGGGCAACGTACACGGCGTACGCATCGAGCTACGTCCGGGCTATCAAGTGGACTTCGCCTCGAGCATCCGCGAAGGGGCCGGGGTCTTGACGAGCGCGGTAGGCCTGATCACCGACGCCCACCAGGCAGAATCAATTCTCGAAGCGGGCCGGGCCGATGCCGTCATGCTCGCGCGCGCCTTCTTGCGAAATCCCCACTGGGCCAGCCAGGCGGCCGAGGAACTGGGGGTCGTCATCGACTGGCCCGCGCAGTACGCTCGCGCACGGACGGTCCATTGAAACTATGGGGATTGCACGCGGGTACGGCTTGACCGAGGCTCGGCCGCCGAGCGTCCGTCAATTTGGCAGACGCGCCGCCCACTGATTCTCAAAGCCCGACCGTGATCAGGTTCACGGGGTAGAATTTCACAAACAGGTTGGTCTGGCGGCCAACCAGCATGGGACCCAATGGGGGTGCCCAGGCCAAATGAAGCACCGAGAGAGGGTGATTCCAACCGTTGGTTGGACACGATATGGAGAAGAAGGATCCCTTCGTCTTGCGTCACCTCGCCGAAGTCCAGCCAGAACTCTGGTGGCTGGACTCGGACCCGCTGGAGCCCGCGCCCCACTCAGCGCTCATCGGTGACATGGGAGCAGACTTGTGCATCGTCGGCGCCGGCTACACGGGACTGTGGACCGCGCTGCTGGCCAAGGAACGTGAGCCCACCCGTGAGGTGGTCATCCTCGAACAGTTCGAGACTGGCGCCGGGGCGTCAGGGCGTAATGGCGGCTTCTGCTCGGCGTCGCTCACCCACGGATTCGCCAACGGCATTCGTCGTTTTCCCCACGAGATGGCCCTCATAGACCGGCTCGGACGTGAGAACCTGGACGCCATCGAAGAGACCGTGCGGCGATACGCGATCGAGTGTGATTTTGAGCGAACCGGAGAACTCCAGGTGGCGGTCGAAGAATGGCAGTTCGAGAACCTGAAGGAGCAGGCCCGACTTCGAAACGAGATGGGCGACCACGTCGTCACATTGACCCGCGAGGAGGTTCAAGCACGAGTCCACTCCCCCTCGTATGTCGGAGCGACCTACGACCACGACGGAACGGCCCTGGTCGATCCGGCACGTCTCGTTTGGGGACTCGAACAGGCCTGTATCTCGCTCGGTGTCAAGATCTTCGAGAACTCCAAGGTGGAGTGGCTCGAGGACGTCGACGACGCCGTTCGGGTCCACACCCCCTACGGCGCGGTCACTGCCGCGCGAGTGGCGCTGGCCACCAACGTCTTTCCCTCCCTCGTACGCTCGGCGAGAAAGTACATCGTGCCGGTCTACGACTACGCACTGGTCACCGAACCGCTGAGCGAGGCACAGTTGGCCGACATTGGTTGGCAGGGGCGCGAAGGCATCTCCGATGCCGGAAACCAGTTTCACTACTACCGACTCACCAACGACAACTCGATCCTCTGGGGCGGCTACGACACGATCTACAAGTTTCGCGGCAAAGTGCGACGTGAGTACGAGTTCAACGCCGACACCTACGCCACGCTCGCCAAGCACTTCCTCGAGACCTTCCCCCAGCTAGCCGGCATCAAGTTCACCCACGCGTGGGGTGGCGCCATCGACACCTGCACCCGGTTCTCCCCCTTTTGGGGCACCTCGCACCGTGGCAAGGTGGCCTACGTCTTGGGTTACACCGGTCTGGGCGTCGCGTCGACCAGGTTCGGGGCGGCCACGATGCTCGACCTGCTCGACGGCGAACAGACCGATCGCACGAGGCTCGCCATGGTACGCAAGCGTCCCCTGCCCTTCCCACCCGAGCCGTTTCGTTGGGTCTTCATCCAGATCACCAAGGCGGCCATCACGCGTGCCGACGCCCATCAGGGACGGCGCAACCTCTGGCTGAAGTTCCTCGACGCACTGGGTGTTGGATTCGACTCGTAGTTCACCCTCAGCTCGCCAGGAGGTAGACGACCGAGACCTGGACGTTGATCGACTGGGTACCGGCCTGGACCGGGACTGATGGCTGGGCGACGTTGGCGGCCTTGAACGAGTTGAAGAAGACCGGCGACGGCAGGTTCTCCTGATCAACGAGACTCACCACGCTGGTCACGTGCGTCCCCGCCGATCTCGCCAGCTGGTTGGCCGTCGTTCGAGCGTTGGCGACCGCCCGGGCGCGGGCCTTGGCGAGCAGGGCATTCTGATTCGTGATCGAGAGGGTGACCCCGCTCAGCGTTGCGCCATTGCCCACGGAGCGAATGGCCCGGTCAATGACGGTTCCGGTTCCCGCGATGTTGTGCATCGTGACGCTCAGCGAGTTGTCGACCGCGTAGCCGTTCGCGGTGCCATTGCTGTTGTAGTTCTGGTACAGGCTCAGATTCGCGGTCTGGATGTTGCGCTTCTTGACCCCACCGTTCTCGAGGGCGCTGATGAGTGCGGCGACCTTACGATTGTTCGAACTGAGCGCTTGGGCGGCACTGGCACTTTGAGTATGCACGCCGATCTCGAAGTTGATGGTATCGGGGGTACCTTGGACACTGGCCGAACCGGTGACCGAGATCGTCGAACGCGCCGAGCTGCGTTGATGCCCGAGTGACCACGCGCCCACCAGCGCAGCGACGATGAGCACGACGGCGAGCGCCTGGCCCAACTGGAGCGGTCGCCGTAGCGACGCGGTGCTGTGCGAACGCGAGTTCTCGTCGTTCGAATTCTGGCCTTCGTATTCACTGCTCATCAGGACCTCCTAGTGGTCTGCGGTTCTGGCGGAGTCGAGGTCCTCGACTCCATCGCACCTCTAAGAAGTAACTGTCGCCTGCCCTTCGAGAATTTCAGCCCATTGCTCCGTTGGTGAGCGGCGAGGCGCACGCCCCGATGAATAATCGCTAAACGTGGTCATCGGGGCGTGTACGTTTGCTCAGTCCTCGCCGCTCGCGTTGGTCTCCATGAGACCGGCGATCATGTTCACGACCGTCGGGTCGGTCAAGGTCGTGACGTCCCCCAACTGTCGATTCTCGGCCACGTCACGCAAGAGCCGGCGCATGATCTTGCCCGAGCGGGTCTTGGGCAGGTCCGGGGTCAAGATGATCTGGCGGGGCTTGGCGATGGGACTGATGACCTTGGCGACGTGCAGACGCAGCTCTTCGATCACCGGACCGTAGTCCTTGCCCGCGTCGTCCGCACTCATCTTCAACGTGACGAACGCCACGATCGCCTGGCCCGTGGTCTCATCGCTCGCCCCCACAACGGCGGCCTCGGCGACAGCCGGGTGACCCACGAGCGCGTGCTCGACCTCGGTCGTGGAGAGCCGGTGACCCGAGATGTTCATGACGTCATCGATGCGCCCGAGCAGCCAGAGATCTCCGTCCTCGTCGCGTTTTGCTCCGTCACCAGCAAAGTACTTGCCGGGGAATCTCGACCAGTAGGTCTCCTTGAACCGTTCGGGGTCGCCGTAGATACCCCGGGTCATCGAGGGCCACGGGTGCGTGATCACGAGGTAGCCACCTTCACCATTGCCCACCGAATCGCCATTATTGTCCACCACGTCCACGCCGATCCCCGGTAGTGGGCGCATCGCGGCGCCAGGCTTGGTGGCCGTGATGCCCGGCAGCGGAGACACCATGATCGCTCCGGTCTCGGTCTGCCACCACGTGTCCACAATTGGACAGCGATTCGATCCGATGTGCTCGCGGTACCACATCCACGCTTCGGGATTGATCGGCTCTCCAACGGTGCCGAGCAGTCGAAGGCTCGTCAGGTCGTGATCCTTGGGGAATTGGTCGCCCCACTTCATCAGGGTGCGGATCGTCGTCGGAGCGGTGTAGAGGATCGAGACCTTGTTCTGCTCGATGATCTTCCACCAGCGGTCCTTGCCGCCAGAATCGGGTAGACCTTCGTACATGACCTGAGTCACGCCGTTGATCAAGGGACCATAGACGATGTAGCTGTGTCCGGTGATCCAGCCAATGTCCGCCGCCGTCCAGCAGACGTCGCTCTCGGGCTTGATGTCAAAGACGTAGTTGTACGTCGTCGCGCACTGGGTCAGGTAGCCCCCGGTCGTGTGGAAGATCCCCTTGGGCTTGGCAGTGGTGCCTGAGGTGTACATGATGAACATCGTGTGCTCGGCCGGGAACGATTCACAGGTGTGAACGTCGTTCTGGCGTTCGACCGTCTCGTGCCACCAGTGATCTCGACCCTCGACCCAGTTGACGTCACCGTTGGTGCGCTTGACCACCAAGACGGCCTTCACGTTCGGACAAGATTCGAGCGCCTCGTCAACGGCGGGCTTGAGGGGACTGGCCGAGCCGCGGCGATAGGCGCCGTCGGCCGTGACCACGAATTGACAGTCCGAGTCGAGGATTCGACTCGACAGAGCATCTGCGGAGAAGCCCGCGAAGACCACCGAGTGCACGGCACCCAATCGAACGATGGCGAGCATCGTCACCACTGCTTCGGGGATCATCGGCATGTAGACCGCCACGCGGTCGCCCGTCTTCACTCCCAGCTCGCTCAACGCGTTAGCGGCCTGGGCAACCAACTTCTGGAGTTGGGCGTAGGTGATGGTGCGCGTCTCTCCCTCGGCGTCGCCAACCCAGTGGTAGGCGACCTTGTCTCCGCGACCGGCCTCGACGTGGCGATCAACGCAGTTGTACGACGCGTTGAGCGTGCCGTCACTGAACCATTTGGCAAATGGGAGGTCCCACTCGAGTGTCTGGGTCGGACTGGTGGTCCAGGTGAGACGATCGGCCTGTAGGCGCCACCACGCAACGGGGTCCGCGCTCGCTTCGGCATAGATCGAAGGTTGGGCGTTCGCCTGACGGGCGAATTCGGGGCTCGGCGCGAAACTACGCGTCTCGTCCAACCATGCTTCGAGTTTTGCTTCGCTCATATCTTTCTCCTGCTGTTCGGTCCTCGGACGGATGTGGGAGGAAACGTGAAATTACTTGTTCGTGCGTCTTGAGCCGAGAGTAGCCCTCAATCGGCCCAGTATGCCAACAGCGCCCGAGCCTTGTCGGCTGGGGCGCTGTTGGCGGTTGGGTCCGGTGGCAAGCCACCAGTGGTACAAAGATTAGCCTCTCGGACCAAGGGGCAGGACGGTTTTTCCATAAGTCTCGTTGATGACCCCAGCCGCTGAGCAGTACCACGCCAGAGCTGCAGTCAGGAGGCCCAGCCAGCCACCGATCTTGACCATGTTCGCGTGCCCTGCGCCCCAGTTGCCGATCGTCAAGAAGACGAAGGTCACCTCTAGCACCAAGAAGACCGCGATAAGGCCCAAATTGGTCCGTAGCGAGGCGATCAGCATGTAGGCGGTGAATATGGTCCAGGCGAGTAGGTAGACACCGAGTCCCCCAACCACCTTGAGGCCGCCGTTGAAGTTGATGAAGGCGTAGAGCCCGAGCCAGAACGCGCCATATGAAGTGAAGGCCAGTGCACCGAACGTGTTCTTTCGAGCGAACTCCCACATCCCCGCCGCAAACTGCGCAATTCCACCGTAGAAGAGGGCTAACGAGACTGCCGCGGTGAGACCCGCCCCCTTCCACAAGCCCGCGTTGGCACTACTTAGGCAAAAAGTGGTCATGGCGAACCCTGCGAGGCCTAGTGGCCCCGGATCCGCAACTTTCTGTTCAGACATGTATTTCCCCCCAAAAGTAGGTGTCACATCCGGCCGCCCGTTTGACGGCTCACCACAGATTTAACACCTTCGTAACGTGCTCAAGTGGGATAACCGGTCGAGATTGTGACTTTGGTCACATGCTGGCGCCGATTCGACACTTCCCCGCTAGCTGGCCGAGGTGTCAAGTGCTCTCAATCGATGGCTCGTCGAAAGTCCCCGATGAACCTCTCGACGTCACTCGCGCTGCCCCCGTCGAGCAGGACCTGGACCAGTGCCGAACCCACGATGACACCGTCGCTCACCCCACTCGCCGCTCGAGCCTGCTCGGGCGTGGTGATGCCGATTCCGATGTAGGTCGGCACGGTCGAAACCTCTCGAATCGCCTTGACGATTCGCGCCCCTTCACCGTCGCCCGAGGAACTTCCCGTCACCGCCATGCGCGCCGACGCGTACGCGAAACCCTGGGTCGACTGAGCAATCAGTTTCAGGCGTTCTGGCGTGCTCGACGGCGCGACGAGGAAGATTGTCGCCACGTCATTGGCGTCACACGACGCAACCCACTCTGGCGACTCTTCGAGGGAGAGGTCCGGAACGATGACACCACTCAGCCCACTGGAGTGCAATCGACCGGCCGAGCGTTCGATACCGTAGTGATGAAAGATGTTGAAGTAGGTCATGGCGATGAGCGGGACCTCAGTCGCGAGACGAGCCAGATCATCACAGGCCGAGTCGAAGGTGACCCCCGAACCCAGTGCGCGCAGCGCGGCCTCTTGGATCACGACCCCATCCATCATCGGATCGGAGAAGGGAATGCCGATCTCCACGGCGTCGGCGCCGGCGTGAATCGCTCCCGCGACGTGATCGGTCCAGTCCTCGCTGAGCCCAGCCATGAAGTACGGCACCAACGCCTTGCGACCAGAATCGCGAATCTCGCGCAGACGCACTTCGAGACTCTTCATTGCTCACCTCGCAAGATCGCGCGCACCTGGGCGACGTCCTTGTCGCCTCGTCCCGAAAGGTTGAGCAGCACCGTGGAACCACTTCGCAGGGACTGACCGGCCTCTTTGGTCATCCACGCCACAGCGTGCGCGGTCTCGAGTGCTGGAATGATCCCCTCGAGCTCGCTCAAAAGTCGCAGCGCCTCGATGACGTCGTGGTCGGCAATGGCGTGGTACTCCGCTCGACCCGCGTCGGCTAAATAAGCGTGCTCGGGGCCGATGCCCGGGTAATCGAGGCCCGCCGAGATCGAGTGGGCCTCCTCGATCTGCCCGAACTCGTCTTGAATCAAGAGCGAACGCATCCCGTGCAGAACACCCGGTGAACCAGTCCCCACTGCCGATCCACCCGCGGCTTCCACGCCAATGAGCCGAGCCGCGGTGTTCGCGAAGCCGGCGAAGACGCCAGCCGCGTTCGAGCCTCCCCCGACGCAGGCAATCACCGCGTCGGGCGGGTCCACACCAAGGTCTCGCAACTGTTGAGCGGCTTCGATACCAATGATGCTCTGGAATTCACGGACCATCCAAGGAAAGGGGTGCGGACCCATCACCGAGCCGAGACAGTAGTGCGTATCACTGACGCACGAAACCCACTCACGCATTGCCTCGTTCACCGCGTCCTTAAGGGTCCTGCTTCCCGAAACGACCGGAACAACCGTGGCTCCCAACAACTCCATTCGAAACACGTTCAACGATTGGCGAAGCGTGTCGACCTCACCCATGTAGACCGTGCACGCAAGTCCCAGGCGCGCGGCGGCCGTAGCCGTAGCCACCCCGTGCTGACCGGCACCCGTTTCGGCGATGACGCGGTGCTTACCCATTCGCTTGGTCAACAAGGTCTGACCGATGACATTGTTGATCTTGTGCGACCCCGTGTGAGCCAGGTCCTCGCGCTTGGCGAACACCGAAAGGCCGAGGTGCTCGGAGAGCCGGTGCAGTGGGGTTACCGGCGTGGGCCTACCGGCGAACTCGTGCAGCACCTGGCGGTACTCGCCCACGAACTCGGTATCGGCCCAGGCTTCGACGAAGGCGACCTCGAGCTCCTGACAGGCGGGGATCAACGCTTCGGGAACGAACTGGCCCCCGAACTCGCCAAAGCGACCTCGTTCGTCGGGTTTCGCCATGTAGCGTGCGCTATCGCTCACTCTCGTGCCTCTCGTTGGTCGAACCCGGTGCGGGCGTTCTTTACGAATCGTGACACCAGCGTAGGGTCCTTGAGGCCCGCAGACTCCTCGACGCCACTGGCGCAGTCGACGCCCCACGCTCGCGTCAGCTCGATGGTCTCGGCCACGTTCTCGGCGTTCAGCCCGCCGGCGACGATCACGGGCTTGGTGAAGGTTCTTGAACCGAGCGCGCCCCACGGGTGAGCAACTCCGCTGCCCGGGTTTGGTCCGTCGATCAAGACCGCGTCGACCAAATCATCCTCAAAACCGTGGAACTCCTCGCTGTCAATCACGAGGGCCTTGACGATCAAGAGATCCTGGGCGCGCAGCCCTTCGTACAGTCGGTCGCTGATGGCTCCGTGCACCTGGGCGACCTCGGCCCCGATGTAAGCGCTTGACTCGAGGATGTACTCATCAGAGCTCTCGCGAAAGACCAGTGCCCGTTTGATCTGCCCGTTGACGGCGCCACTGATCGCGCGCGCCGTGTCTCGCGAAACGCGACGCGAGGACTTCGCGAGGATCAGTCCCAGAGCATCGGCTCGCGATGCCACGACACTTCGCGCGTCATGAACATTGGTTACGCCACAGATCTTGACGAAGTTGGTCATCGACAACTCACGCACGCATCACCCGGTCCACGTGGCAAAAGGAGTGAACGGTGGCGGCCACGTCCGAAGCCGTGACGAAGGTCTCTCCGACCAGCACCGCGTCGAATCCCGCGAGGGCGGCGCGTTCTACGTCGTGGGTGCTGTGAAGTCCCGACTCGCACACCGCGATGATATCGGTAGGTAGTGACTCGATCACGGTGGCCGCGTGGTCTGGATCGACCTCGAAAGTTCGCAGGTTACGCTGATTGACTCCGATGATGCGCGCTCCAAACTGCACGGCTCGGCGAGCCTCGTCGCGATCGTGAACCTCCACCAGCGCGTCAAGGCCACAGAGTTGGGCGACGTCGATCAAACTCACCAGTTCCGAATCACTCAGTGCAGCGACGATCAAGAGAACCGTGCTCGCTCCCATCTGCGCGCAATCAATGACGTCATTGGGGCCGATGGTGAAGTCCTTTCGTAGTACCGGCAGCGTGACGGTCGACACGACCGATTGCAGGTCCTGGTTCGACCCGGAGAAGAACTCCTCATCAGTCAGCACCGAGATTGCGCTGGCCCCATTGAGCTGATAGGTCGTGGCGAGCGCCGCGGCGTCCAATTCGCGGTGCAACCATCCCTTGCTCGGTGATCGACGTTTCACTTCGGCGATAACGCGAATCTGTGACTCGACGGGATTGCTGAGCGCGAAGTACATTGAGGGACCCTCGTAGTGCACGTCATCGAGACGATGGTGCCAATCGCGTTGGTCCGCGCTGGCGCGCGCTCGATGGAAGGCAAGAATCTCGTCGAGGTAGGTCCGCGCCACCAATGAATCGTATCGGCGCGGCCACGTCGCCGAACGCGGCTAACTTGTCCCAATGGAAACGCCGCATCCACGAGCAGTGCGATGATCAACTCATTCGCACTCGACGTGCTCAATCCACTGGTACGAGGGACCAATCTCGAGCGCCTTCAGGCCCGCGAGGCACTTCTGGAGATCCTCGAGGGGCGCGTCGACGGGTTGCTTATCGCGAGCTTTCTCACGGGCCTGACCGCCAAGGGAGAGACCGCTGAGGAGATGACTGGGTTCATCGACGCCATGATTGCGACTGCCACCACCTTCGACATCGGTCCCGAAGCGATCGATATCGTCGGCACCGGTGGCGATCAACTCCATACGGTGAACATCTCGACGATGGCGGCGCTGACGGTGGCGGGTTGTGGCGTGGTGGTCGCCAAACACGGCAATCGTGCCGCCTCGTCTTCGGTGGGCTCCGCTGACGTGCTCGAAGCCCTCGGGGTACGCCTCGACGCGCCAGAATCGGTCGTTCGCGCCTGCGTGGAGGGCGCGGGTATCGGATTCATGTTCGCTCCAACGTTTCACCACGCGCTGGGCTATCTGACTCCGATCCGTAGGGCCCTGGCCTTTCGTACGATCTTCAACGTCCTGGGCCCGCTCGCCAATCCCGCGCTCGTGCGCCGTTCCTTGATTGGAGTCGCCCAGAGTCATCTGCTCGACCCGATGGCCCAGGTACTGAGCGCGCGCGCCATCGAGTACGGAGTCCTGGTGAACGGCGACGACGGCCTGGATGAACTTTCCCTGGGCGCGCCATCGAGCCTGCGGATCGTCTCGGCGGCCGGGATCGAGGTTCGTCGACTCGATGGCGCTCACGAGCTCGGGGTGGTCCACGATGCGGCCAGTATCCGCGGCGCAGGCATCGAGCACAACGTCAGCGTCGTTCGAGGCTTCCTCGCCGGCGAGGGCGGACCCGTCTTCGATGTGGTGTGCGCGAACGCTGCTCTAGCGCTGATGGTGGCCGGACGGGTGGACAACCTGCGCGACGGCTTCGAGCTGGCTGCCTCGAGCGTGCGCGAGGGACGTGCGCATTCGACCCTCGAGCGTCTGGTCGCAATCTCGAACTCCTAGAGTTGGCGAAGTTGCTCGCGATATCGTCGAGCGTTCAGTACGTAGGACTGGGCGTTGTCCAGGATCGCTTCCTCACCGGACACGTCCAACTTGATGCTCGCCGGCACACCCACTGCCAGGGCGTTGGCGGGGACGACCATTCGATTTCGCACCACCGCCCCGGCTCCAACGGTGGCGCCCGTGTGGACAATCGCCTCGTGCAGTACGACGGAACCGCTGCCGACCAGGGCACGGTCGTGGATGACGCAGCCTTCGAGGTGGGCCAAGTGGCCAATCACACAGTCGCTGCCGATCACCGTCGGGTATTCGCCAACCGCGTGAACGATGGCCCCGTCTTGGATCGACGTGCGTTCACCCACGATCACGGTTCCGTAGTCTCCTCGCAGCACTGCCGATGGCCAGACCGAGGACTCCGCTCCGATGCGCACGTCGCCGATCACCACCGCGTCTGGATGGACGAAGGCCGTCGGGTCGATATCTGGGGTGCGATCACCCAAGGCGTAGATGGGCATGTGATTCCTCCTAGTGACTCAGCCACATGATCAACTGGTAGATTCGCCAGATCAGATAGATGATCGTACTGAGAATGAAAAAACGCCACAGCCACGGCATGGGTTCGGGTTCGGGAGCCTTGACGGACTCTCCGCAGATCTCACAGACGTCTCCCTCGACGGGCCGGTCGCAGTGATCGCACCACTGGGACATCACTCGACCCGTACTCGGACCCGAATCGGCGACGACCCGAGTTCGAAGCGTTCGCGCAGTGAACGCTCCACGTAGCGCATGTACGTCGAAGGGAGACGGCCGGCGACGAAGAGCGTGAAGGTTGGCGGCTCCGTCGCCCCCTGGACGGCGTAGCGAATCTTGCCCGTGGGCGCTGGTTGCTTGATCTGCAGGTCACGTATGGCGCGATTGAGCGCTCCAGTCGGTACGCGCTTGCCGTAGTCAGCCGCCGCGATCGAGAGGGCGGGCAGGATCCGGTGCACACCCTTGCCCGATGTCGCGGTCGTCTTCATCACCGGCGCGTCTCCCAGGAAAGCAAGTTTCTCCCCGACCGTGGCGAGCACGGCGTCTCTCTCGTCGAGCGAGACCAGCTCCCACTTGTTCAACACGACGAGCGACGGACAGCCCGCAGCGGAGATGCGTTCGGCGAGGCGTTGATCCTGTCCGGTGGCCCCTACCGTGGCATCGATGACGAGGATCGCGATGTCGGCGCGATCGAGGGCGTCGAGGCTGCGCAACACCGCGTAGGTTTCGAGTCCGGCCTCGGTCTTGGCGCGCCGACGCATGCCCGCGGTGTCGATGAAACGGATCAGTCCGACCTCGGTCTCGACGACGGTGTCGATGGCGTCACGAGTGGTGCCGGGCATGTCGTGCACGACCGAACGCTCTTCGCCGATCAACTTATTGAAGAGCGTGGACTTTCCAACGTTGGGACGCCCGACGATCGCCACGCGCAGGGCGCCGTCGTCATCGGCTTCGGCTGCCGCCTCCACCATCTGAACCTCTCCCAGGTGCTCAACGATCCGATCAAGCAGGTCACCCGCCCCGCGACCGTGCTGGGCACTCACCGTATTGGGGTCACCTGCTCCAAGACCGAGGAACTCCCAACTGGCGGCCTCGTGGATCGCGTCGTCCACTTTGTTCACCACCAACATCACGGGTCGGCCACTACGCAACGCCCAGCGCGCGGCGTGGGTGTCCTCATCGACCATTCCGGTCGTCACATCGACGACCAACAAAACCAGGTCCGCGCCGGCGAGAGCGGCCTCGGCCTGTTTGGAGACTTTCTCCTCCAAGGAGTCCCCGGCCTCGAGCCATCCTCCGGTATCAACCACGTCGAAACTCACGCCTCGCCACTCGACCTCAACGGCCTTGCGGTCGCGGGTGACCCCGCGGTGCTCTTCGACCACGGCGACGCGCTTGCCCGCCAGGCGGTTGACGAGCGAACTCTTGCCAACGTTGGGACGTCCAACGATCACTACCTGGGGCTTACTCACGTTCGGACCAATCTTTCAGAGCGCACCCGTTCGAGGGTGTTTCGTAGGTCTTGACCCGTGGTGCGAACGGTCGTAACGCGACGCGGCAGGTCCGAGAGCGTTAGACCATCGAGGAAGCGACCCTCCGAGAGACACACGTCGGGAAGCAACAGGAGCGTCGAAGGTGGCACGTCCGAGATTGCGTTGGCCAGGTCTTGGCCCGTGATCAGGCCAGCGACCTTGATGTTGCCACCGAAGTAAGCGTTATGTACGCTGAGGATCGAAACGTCCTCGAAGCCATTGGAATCGAAGAGGTCCCGCAGCAGCGGTGCGGCGTATTCGCCAGTCACGACCATGGTCCGTTCCGCGGCGTTGATCTCGTCGTTGCCACCACGGTCGGCGCGATACCCCAATGCTGGCGCTCCGTCGACCGACTGGAAGAACCCCGTGCCGAGCTTGTCCATCGAGGTCTCACCAGTGAAGCTCTGGGCGAAGGCGGCCACGAGACCGATGCCGTTCTCGGCCTGGTCCAGGCTCGAGAAACTTGCCGCGCTCGGGGGATTCAGGCCCGCCACGAGATAGAACTCGTCACTAGCGAAGACTGACGTGCGCCCCAAGATCCGTTGGGTCAACGCTTGGAAGCGTTCGGCCAACGCCACGACCCCGCGGGCCTCTGGAGCGCTGTGGGGACGCATTGAGTCTTCGAGCGAGAAGTCGCTCACCCCAACGGGAACGAGGGCGATCGAGGTCAGTTCGGGGTAGAGCGAGACCACGTCGTGCAGCGTCTCTTCGAGGTGGTGCGCATCGTTGACCCCAGGACACACCACCACTTGGGCGTGGACTTCAATACCCGCTCGCAGCAGTTCTTTCAACCAGCGCAGGCTCGTCGCGCCACGGGGATTCCTCAACATCTGTGCGCGCAGCTCGGGATCGGTCGTGTGAATTGAGACGTACAAGGGCGACAGCCCTTCGTCGAGCACCCGTTCGAGGTCGAACTCCGTGAATCGAGTCAGTGTGGTGTAGTTGCCGTAGAGGAAGGACAGGCGAAAGTCGTCGTCCTTCACGTAGAGCGAGCGGCGCATCCCCTTGGGCAACTGGTAGATGAAGCAGAACGAACAGTGATTGTCACAGGTACGGATGCGATCAAAGACCGCCGAGTCGATTCCCAGTCCGAGTGGCTCTCCTTCGTCCTTGGCGATCGCGAACTTGCGTTTGAGGCTCTCGCCTTCACGCTGCACGACGAGCGTCACGTTTGGCCCGTCGATCAACTGCTGGTACTCGATGATGTCGGTCGGTTCTCGTCCGTTGACGCTCACCAAGACGTCGCCGACCAGTAGATCGACGCGAGAGGCCGGTGATGACGGAGATATTGAGGAAATTCGGGCGCCCGTCACTCCACCAGCCTAGGAGTTCTTGGCGATATCGGTTACTAGGCTGGAGATTGTGACAGTTGAGAAGGTTGTGCTAGCGGCTCCGCGCGGGTTCTGCGCCGGCGTCGAAAAAGCCATCAAGGCACTGGACTGGATGACGCGGGTCTTCGAACCGCCGGTCTACTGTTATCACGAGATCGTGCACAATCAGTTCGTCGTCGACTACTTCAAGTCGCTGGGGGTCATTTTCATCGACGACGTGACCGTGGTACCGAGTGGTGCTCCCTTGATGCTCAGCGCCCATGGATCGCCGCCAGAGGTGATCGAAGCGGCCAGGCGATCGGGAGGACCGGTGATCGACGCCGTGTGTCCATTGGTGACCAAAGTTCACCACGAATTGAAGGTTCGCGTGCGCAAGGGCTACACCATCTTGTACGTGGGTCACGAGGGTCACGAGGAGGCGGTCGGCACGATGGCGGTCGCCCCCGACTCCGTTCACCTCATCGAATCGACTGCGGACATCGACCGATTGAGCGATCTCGAAGGTCCCATCGCCTTGTTGAGCCAGACCACGCTGAGTCTTGATGAGTGGCAGCACCTTCGTGAGTACGCCCAAATCAAATTCCCCGACATCTGGATGCCCAATCGCAGCGACCTGTGTTTCGCCACGACCAATCGTCAAGCGGCCCTGCGAGCGGTGGCGGCCGAGTCGCACGCCGTGGTGGTCATTGGATCGGCGAACTCGTCCAATACGGTCGCACTGACCAAGGTGGCCGAGGCCGTCGGGGCCCCGAGGGTGCTTCGAATCAACGGCGCCTTCGAACTCCCCGACGACCTGACCGGGGTGGTGGCCGTCACTGCGGGGGCTTCGGCCCCCGAATCGTTGGTCAATGAGGTCCTCGACGCCCTCGACCCGATCAACGGGGTCAGCGTGCAGACCGTGACCGTGGAGGACGAGTACTTCCCGCCTCCCCCGGAGCTTCGTGAACTCCTCAAGACCCTGTCGGCGGTGTTGGACCTCGCGCTGAACACCCCTCGGGCGTCGAACTTCGATGGTCAGGCCGATCGTGAGTTCACGGCGGCCGAAGTGCTGGCATCAGCAGCGCGCTGAGTTGATGCGGGGACGAATGTTAGTATTTCTCAGTGAGTTCCTTCCCCAGCATGGATGTCTCGACGCGCGATCAGTGGATGGACATCGCCAGTCGTACGGTGGCCGCTCAACCGAGAGTAGCGTTGCAGTTGCTCTCAATGATTCGCGGTCTCAGTAGCATTACCGACGGCTTTTCGCTCGACCAGATGGAACACTCACTGCAGACAGCAACGCGCGCCGAACGCGACGGGGCTGATGAGCAGGTCATCGTCGCCGCGCTGCTCCACGATGTCGGCAAGCTCATCTCGGTCCCCAACCATCCAAGGATTGCCGCTGAGATAGTACGGCCCTACGTGCGAGACGAGGTTTACGCCATGGTCGCGTACCACCAGGACTTCCAGGGACGTTGGTATTACGAGTACTTGGGAATGGACCCGAATCTGCGCGTGCGCCACGTCGGCCAACCGTGGTATGAACTCGCCGAACGGTTTGCCGACGTCTGGGACCAGAAGGCGTTCGATCCCGAGTACCGATCCGAAACCCTCGATCACTTCGAACCAATGGTGGTTCGGGTTTTCGCCAAGCCAACCAAAATCGCAGGTTACTAATGTCTTCGACCGACATAGAAAAGCAGCGAATCACGAATCTTCGTGCCTACGCCATCGATCAGGCGCTGGGTCGCCTTAATGCGGAGCGCCCGGGCTTCGAGCCCGAAGCGATCATCGCTTCGATCTGCGCTTACGAAGAGGAAGGCAACATCGCCAGCGTGCTCGAGAAGATGCCCGACACCCTGGACGGACTCGCCTACACCACCCTGGTCGTCGTCGACGGCGGCGAAGACCGCACCGCAGAGATCGCGCGTTCGTTCCCCGGTGTGGTGGTGATCCAATTCCCGGTCAATCTCGGTCACGGCGTTGCGCTGCAGGTCACCTATCGCTACTGCATTGATCACCACGTCAAGTACGTGGTGACCCTCGATGCCGACGGCCAGAACGACCCGGCCGAGATTCCCCAGATCCTCGCTCCCTTGATTGGCGACCAGTCCGATTTCGTGGTCGGCTCGAGGGTGCTCGGCGTGGACAAGACCTCTGACGTGATCCGAAAGACCGGCGTTCGATTCTTCTCGTTCGTCATGAATCGCATGACGGGTGCCAATCTGACCGACACGTCCACGGGCTACCGGGCCCTTCGCGTCACGATGCTCGCCGACGTGATCGACCGTCTCGAGCAAGAGCAGTACCAAACCGCCGAGCTGCTCATCACCTGCCTCAAGCGTGGCTGGCGAGCTGGTGAGGTACCCACCGTCTGGTATCCGCGCTTTTCGGGCACCACGAAAAAGGGCAAGAATCTCCTCTTCGGCTTCCGCTACACCAAGGTGGTGTTCGGTACCTGGTGGCGAGAGCGTTAGTTAGTCCTCGAGACTCGAGCGATATACACGTTCGAGTGCTTCGCGTAACTCCTCACTCTTGGCCGTGATGGCCGAGCGAGGAATCCGCCCGTCGGACGTCGGCGGCGAGATGGGTTCGCCGACGACGATTTTGATCTTCGCGGGACGTGGTAGTTTCGCGCCCTTGGGCATTGCCCGATCACTACCGCCGATTCCGACCGGAACGACGAGCGCCCCGGTTCGCGCCGCGACGAACATCGCGCCATCGTGCAGCGGTGCGACGCTGAGACCCTCCTTGCGAGTACCTTCAGGAAAGAGGACCAGGGCGTGTCCCAGGCGTAGGACTTCTTCAGCCAGGGACATGGATTCACGGTCGGCCGACCCGCGCTTGACTGGAAACGCCCCCAGATGCAACAGGAGCGGCCCGAGCAGTGGGACGCGAAAGACCGATACCTTGGCCATGAAGAAGACCTTGCGCGGCGAGATGAACAGCGTGAACGCGAAGTCAACGTTCGATCGATGGATGGGGGCGATGAGCACCGGACCCGTCAAGGGGATGTTCTGCGCGCCCGTCACCTCAGGGCGAAACAGTATTGAGGACAGCCCCGATATCAGACCCGCAACCACGCGGTATCCCAGGTCCTTACGGGTGTTCAGATTGAGTTTAGGTTCTTCAGACACTCGATTATCTCCTGGACCACTTCGTCCACTGGTCGGCTCGTCGTGTCTATCACGTGGGCGTCGGGCGCTCGGCGAAGTGGCGACGCCTCGCGGGTGGTGTCGGCCACGTCACGTCGGCTCAGCGAGTGCGCACCCTCCTCACCGCGGCGCATCGCGCGTTGCTCAAGGCTGGCGGTCAGATAGACCTTCAGAGTCGCGTGGGGAAAGACCACGGTCGTGATATCCCTGCCCTCCACGACCGTCCCAACGGCTTGATTCTGGGCGAACTCGCGCTGACGTTCCACCATGACGCGGCGTACGGCGGGGTTCGCTGCGACTGTCGATACCGCCAGGTTGACCCGTTCGGTACGAAGGTCGTCCTGCACGTCTCGGCCGTCGACGCAAACCCGTGGGGAGTTGGTGATCACGAGAGAGTCGGCCAAGCGAGCGACCGCCTCCTCGTCGCTCAACTCGATTCCGCGCGCCAACGCCTCGACGGTGACGGCGCGATACATCGCACCGGTGTCGAGGAACGTCCAACCGAGGGCGTTGGCGACGGCGCGCGCGACGGTCGACTTACCCGATCCGGCAGGACCGTCGATGGCGATGACCGCCCCGCTCACTCGAGTCGCGCCAGATCGTCAAAGAAGTTCGGATAGCTCGAAGCGACGGTCGTATCGCCGCCGATCCAGCACCCCCGCCCCGCGGTTGCGGCCACGGCACTCGCCATCACCATGCGGTGGTCCAAGTGCGCATCGAGTTCGAACTCCCTGAAGGCGTCGGACGATCCGACTCCCTCGACGAAGAAGTCGTCGCCCTCAGACCAGACCCGACACCCCAGCGACGCCGCGAGTTGCATCGACCCCTCGAAGCGGTTCGACTCCTTCACCCGCAGTTCTCCCATATCGCGAAAGACGCTGGTACCCGTGGCCGCCGCCGCCGCGACCACCAGGACCGGGACCTCGTCAACCGAGGGGATCTCACTGGCGCGCACCTCGGTGGCGCTCAGATCCGAGCTCTCACAGACCAGATTCCCGGTCTCGGCGACGTCGGTGAGCTCGATGCGCCCGCCCATTCGCGCGAGTACTGACACGAAACCAATGCGCTCGGCGCTCGCGTCGAGTTCGCGGATCTCGATCTGGGCGTCGTGATGGATCAGCCCCAGTACCGCGAAGAAGGCAGCCTGGGAAGGGTCGCCAGGCACCTTCCAGCGTTGGGCGAGGGGACGGCCCGGTTGGATCTCGATAGTGCGACCTTGATCGACCTCGACGCTACGCACGCTCACACCGGCCCTGACCAGCATGTCCTCGGTGGTGGTGCGCGTACGGACGTCTTCTTGTACGTGGGTCGGTCCATCGGCGTTGAGTCCCGCGAGCAGGATCGCCGATTTGACCTGGGCACTGGGGTTGGGCACCCGGTAGTTGATTGCTCGAAGACGCTCGCGGCCTTCAACGAGCAGCGGCGCGAACGAACGCTCTCCGCGACCGCTGACTCGAGCGCCCATCAGGGCTAGCGGTACCGCGACACGGTCCATGGGACGTCTCGAGAGCGATTCGTCACCGACCAGCTGGTGCGAACCTTCGATGGAGCTGACGATGCCGGTCATGAGTCGCATGGTCGTGCCCGAGTTGGCGCAATCGAGTGGCCGTTGACTGGCTTCAAGGCCCGATCGAGGGCCGACGATGACGACCTGATCAGGTTCGTCGATGCGTTCGGCGCCCAACTGCACGAGGATCTGAGAGGTCGCCGCCACGTCCTGGCCGTTCGAGAGTCCACTGATCGTGCTCTGGCCCGACGCCAGAGCGCTGAGCATCAGGGCCCGGTGCGAACCACTCTTGTCTCCCGGGACGAGGAGGGCTCCGCGTAGGCGACTGGCGCGCTCTACTCGACGTGGCGCGTTCATCGTTCGCGAACCACCTGGAACCCGCGAGTGTCCAGTGCATCGGCGAACAGGTCCACCTGTTCGGCGTCGATGGCCAGCAAAAGCGTGCCGGCCACGCCCTCGATACCGTGGGCGATCTCGATGTCGTAGATGTTGACGAGCAACTCTGAGGCGGCCATGGTGACCGACGCGAGTTCGCCAGGACGGTCGCTGACCATCACACGCAAGTAGCCCATGTTCTCCGAACTCAGAGCTCGCCCGGGAAGTTGGCGACGGGCCCGAGCCGCACTCTGGAGCCCGTCGGTGATCGACTGACGGTCCTCGCTGCCCAGCGCTTGGCGCAATGACGCCAATCTCGACTCGAGCGCCTCGAGCGTTTGCGAGATCGCCAGACGATTCTCGAACAAGATGTCGGGCCAGATCATCGGGTCTCCGGCAGCGACACGGGTCATGTCTCGAAATCCCCCGGCCGCCAACTGGAGCAGGACGGCATCCTGTTCGGCGACGCGGCTGGCTTCGTTCATCAGCGAACCCGCCAGAAGATGCGGAACGTGACTCGCCACCGCCACCAGGCGATCGTGGTCCTCGGCGTTCACCGCTACGACGTTCGCCCCGATCTCGCGCAAGACCCCGTGGAGCGCACTGTAGGTCTCGGGCGAGGTCAACGTAGTGGGCGTGAGCACCCAGGTGCAGCCCTCGAACAGTTCGGCTCTCGCACCGGCCAGTCCACGAAGCTCAGAGCCCGCCATCGGATGGCCGGCGAGGAAGCGAGAATCATTCACTCCTTGGACAATGGATCCCTTGACGCCTGCAACATCGGTGACGATAGCTCCCGCTCCAAGAACCCCCAGGATCTCGTTCACCACGCCAACGACGGCGCCAGCCGGAGTCGCCACGACGACGAGGTCCGCTTCGCTCAACCCGACTCCACTGATGACGCCCGACTCGAGCGCCCCACGCCGGGCCGACTCAGATAGGTCGTCGCCCGTCACCGTCCAGCCCGTGCGTCCAAGGGCCAGGGCGACCGATGAACCGATCAGACCCAGTCCAACGACGTGAGCCAAGCGCCTACTCTGGAAGGTCGTCACGCAGGGCCTGCGCCTTTCGCAGATAGACGTGGCGCAGTTCTTCTCGGCCCTTAGACGTATAGACGTACATCATGACGCGAATGCAGCGCGCCATCGCTCCGGGGACGGCAATCTCGCTAGCGCACATGAGCGGGACATCGCCGAACCCGATACCGCGTGCACCGGTTGCTGGAAAGGCCGAGGCCAGGTCCGGCGAGGTCGTGAACAGGACACTGACCACGTCGTCGTGATCCAAATCATTACGCTCCATCATACGAAGCAGCAGCTCTTGGGTTGCGTCGAAGATCTCGTCGGGAGTGTCGCTCTCGCAGGTCGTCGCACCGCGCAGGGCCCGTAGGAGTACAGAAGTCATGAAGGCATCGTAGAGGTCAATTCGTCCGACATCCCCACTGCTTGCATGAGGCGACGTACCTCGCCCAAGGACAACTGGCGCGAAGAGCCTGGAGTGAGGGTGGCGTCTTGGATCGGACCGATGCGCGTGCGCACCAGCCTCGTGACGTCGTGACCCACAGCAGAACACATCCGGCGAACCTGACGATTACGGCCCTCGTGGATAACGATGCGTAAGAGCCCCTCACTGACGCGGCTCACCTGAGCCGGACTGGTCATCCCATCTTCGAGCTCGACGCCCTCGCGCAGTCGCCGAATGGCCGAAGGGGAGGGGTCACCTTCGACTCGTGCGAGATACTCCTTGGCGATGCCCGAGCTGGGGTGGGTCAACAAGTGGGCCAAACGACCGTCGTTGGTCAAAATGAGCAGTCCCTCGGTGTTCATGTCCAGACGCCCCACGGGAAAGATGCGCACCGCGGCCTCGACCAGATCGAGGACCGTCGTGCGTCCCTGGGGGTCCGAGGCGGTCGTGACCACCCCGTCAGGCTTGTTCAGCAAGAAGTAGACGGCGTTCTGCGCCGTGGGTGCCATGGCGCCATCAACGCAGATCACCTGTTCATCCGGTCTCACCCGATTGCCCAGCTCCGCGACCCGTCCATCGATGGTGACCCGACCCTCGCTGATCAACACTTCGCAAGCGCGTCGGGAGCCAAAGCCCGCTCGGGCCAACGTCTTTTGGAGCCGCTCACCCTCTTCCAACTACGACTCCTCAGCGAGCGCGGTGTTGGCCATGGTCATCTCGTCGGCGAGCTCATTGGCGGTGGCCAACGGCGGCATGAACTCCTCGATTGGCGGCAAGTCGCCCAACGTGGCGAGCCCCATCCGGTCGAGGAACAGTTCGGTAGTCCCGTACAGGATCGGTTGCCCTGGTCCCCCGGCCCGGCCCTTCTCCTCGATGTAACCGCGCTGCTCGAGCAGCCGCGAGACGCCATCGACATTCACCCCACGTAGTGCGGTGATCTGAGCGCGTGAGATCGGCTGGCGATAGGCGATGATCGCGAGTGTCTCGAGAGCGGCCGAACTGAGTCGGTGCGAGACGTCGCGATTCGCGAACTTGGTGACCCACTCTGCGACCTCCCCAGACGACTGCATGACCCAGCCACTGGCCAGTTCGACCAGAACGAACCCTCGACGATCCCTGACGTACTCCTGACGCAGTTCGTTCAGCGTCGAAGCGATCCGTTCGACGTCCGCGTCGACCAGGTCGGCGAGCTCTTCGGGAGAGATCGGCTCAATCGCGACGCAGAGCATGGCCTCGAGTTTCTGGTGCAGTGAGAGTTCATCCCTCATAGGTATCGATCCTTCCGAGTTCAAGACCCGCATTGGAGTTCAGCCACTCGATCTGCACCTCACCAAAGGTTGCGCCCTGACCAAGTTCCACGTGACCGAGTTTGCACAGCTCGAGCAAAGCGAGGAAGTGCACGATGACCTCGATTCGACTACCCAATCCCTCGGTGAGGGTGCGAAACGACAGTCGACCCATCGTCGGTAGTCGCTGAGACAACGAGACGACGGTCTCGGCGACGCTCACCGCGTCAACGGTCAGGTGGTTCAGGCGCACGACCGGTACGGGCTTCTCCTCGATCCCGCGAAGGTACGCTCCCGCCAGCTGAGCCGTGCTCACGCCGGCGAGTAAATCCGGGGGCTGAACGGCGAATCCGTCATCGATCCCGCGAAGACGTGGAAAGGAGCGACTGGCGCGCTCGAACAACGAGACGAAGGCGTCGGCCAGTGCGGAGTAGGTCCGCAGTTCGAGCAGGCGCGCCAAGAGAACATCGCGTTCCTCCCAGCCCACGAACTCCTCATCGGGCTCGAGACTGTCCTTGCCCGGCAACAGGCGTTGGCTCTTCATCTCGAGCAGGATCGCAGCGATCAGCAAGAACTCCGATAGGTCATCGATCGGCGTGATGGTGGACGCGTCGCGAACCACACTCACAAAGGAGTCGACGATCGTCGCGAGCGGAACGTCGAGGATATCGACTTCGTGGCTGCCAATCAGCTGCAACAGGAGTTCCATTGGGCCGCTGAAGGACGGCGTCGTCACGACGAAGGTCACGCGCAAACACTAGTCCTTGAGCGGCGCCACGGATTCAACCTACCATTGGGAGGTGAGAGTACTTTCCGGCATCCAACCTTCGGGTGCCATGCACCTGGGCAACTATCTCGGCGCGGTTCGTCAGTGGGTAGGTGCGCAGGGCGATGAGGCCTACTACTGCGTGGTCGACCTTCACGCCCTGACCTTGCAGATCGACCCCGCCCAACTTCGCGCGCAGACCCTCGACGCCGTCGCCACCCTGCTCGCCTCAGGGCTCGACCCGCAGGTCTGCACGGTCTTCATCCAGAGCCACGTCCCCTATCACGCTCAACTGAACTGGCTGCTCGAGTGCGTCACCACCTACGGCGAGTTGAGTCGCATGACCCAGTTCAAGGAGAAGGCGTCTCGCCAAGACGGGTACCGGGTCGGTCTCCTCACCTATCCCGTACTGATGGCGGGCGACATCCTGCTCTACGGAGCCGAGGAGGTTCCCGTCGGCGACGACCAGCGCCAGCACCTGGAGTTGACCAGGGTGATCGCCGAGCGATTCAACCATCGCTACGGTGTGACCTTTACGGTGCCCGTGGCCACCCAACCCAAGGTCGCGGCTCGAGTGATGGATCTCCAAGAACCCTCGCGAAAGATGTCCAAGTCGATCTCGAGTCCGCTGGGGACGATCTTCATGTTCGACTCCCCCAAGGACATCGAGAAGAAGATCATGAAAGCCGTGACCGACACCGACGGCGAGGTCCGCTTTGACTGGGAGTCCAAGCCAGGCATCTCGAACCTGCTCGAGATCTACGCGAGCTTCACCAACGAGACACCCGAGCAGATTGCGCACCGATACCACCGTTACGGTGACCTCAAAAGGGACTTAGCGCAACTACTGGTCGAATCGCTCGCTCCCCACAAGGTGCGTTACGAGGCGTTGGTGAAAGATCCTCCGTACCTCCAGAGCGTCGTCGCTGACGGATCGCTCAAAGCGGCCTCGGTGGCGGGTCCGGTCTACTCCAGGGCGGCTTCGGCTATGGGACTGATCTAGAACAGTCGATTGATCCACCACTGTTCCAGGCTCGCCAGCGCGTTGCCGCCGAAGTGGAAGAAGAGCGAGTCGAGAATCACCAGTCCCATCACGATGGGCAGTGCGCGGGCGCGCAGTTGGTAGTAGCGAGGAATGTGCCGGTTCGGTATGAAGCGCTCGATGACCGCCGAGCCGTCGAGCGGTGGGATGGGCAACATGTTGAACACCGCCAGAATCAAGTTCACCAATCCGAGCGAGACGCCGATGTTCAACACGACGACGTTATGGGCAACGTGAAGGGCGTACTCCGAGATCGCGAAACCAACGGCCGAGAGGACCACGTTGACCAGCGGTCCAGCGAGCGCGACGTAGAGCGCCTGCGAGCGCGGATTACGCAGTCGACTCACGTTCACGGGAACGGGTTTGGCATAGCCGAAGGCCGGCAGACCGCTGATCAACATCAGCGCCGGTAGCAGCACCGTGCCAAAGGGGTCAACGTGACGAAGTGGATTGAGAGTGAGTCGATGGGCTTCTTTGGCCGTCGGATCGCCGAAGTGATAGGCCACGTAGCCGTGGCTGACCTCGTGGAGCACGATTGATGGAACGATGGCGATGAATAAGTAAACGTATGACATGACAGAATCAACCTAATCGTGGGCCCGGGGATGAGCGTTCTCGTACTCGCGTTTGAGTGAGGTTATAGCCACGGCGGTGTAGATCTGCGTCGTGGCAATGGAGGCGTGGCCGAGCAGCTCCTGGACGATTCGGATGTCGGCCCCATGGGCGAGCATGTGCGTGGCGCAACTGTGACGAAACACGTGCGCGCTGATCCTCGATCGATCGATCCGAGCATCGAGGGCGCGTTTGTCGATGATGAGGTCGATTCCCTGACGTGAAATGGAGCCACCCCGGGCGTTGAGAAAGACCCGATTGTTGCGCCGAGCGCCCAAGAGTTGGCTGCGTCCGCGCGTGGAAAGATACGACTTGAGCGCACGCGCGAGCGACGATCCCATGGGAACCAGTCGCTGCTTGGAGCCTTTGCCCATCAGGCGCACCAGTTCCTCGTCGAAATCGAGGTCCTCGAGGTTGAGTGTCACCACCTCAGAGACCCTTGCGCCAGTCCCGTAGAGGAGTTCCAGCAGCGCGAGGTCGCGTAGCCCCAAGGGTGATTCGACCGAGATCGAGTCGAGGAGTCGTGCCACCTCGTCCTCACCCAAGGGCTTGGGCAGGGATCTGCTTCGCGTACTGGCGTGCAGCCGTTCACCCGGGTCGGCCTCGATCACCCCTTCGCCCGCCAAGAACCGCAACCATCCGCGCATCGACGCGACACTTCGAGCGACCGAACTCTCCGAGAGACCTCTCGAACGCAGTTCGTTCGTGAATGCCTCGAGGTCTGACTCGACCAAGGAGTTCAAATCAATGCCGCGAGGGCCCAGCCAGTCGAGGAGTCGCGTGACGTCTCGCTGGTAGGCCTCGATGGTCGCGCGGCTCCTCCCCTTCTCGATGGTCAACCACTGCAGGTAGCTCGCTAAGCGCGGATCATCGCTCGTCAAAGAAGGTTCCAAACGCCCGGTGTAGGGCGATCGTCATGGTGGCGTCGATGGCTGGCTCCGCACGCAGTCGGTCGCGCAGATCACTCGGCGAAAACCAGTGGGTACTGGCGCTGGTCTCCTCGGGTCCCTCGGGTCGTCGCTCGACCATCGTGAGGTTGCGCGCTTCGAAGATGGTCATGACCTGATCGGTCCATCCGGGCGACACCATGAACCTTCCGAGCAGCCTCCACTCACTCGCGGTAGCCCCCATCTCCTCAGCGAGCTCGCGCTGAGCGGTCGCGAGCGGTGCTTCGTGCGCGACGTCTTGGGTTCCGGCTGGGATCTCCCACAGATACGTCTCGAAGGGTGCACGCCACTGTCGGATCACGCCAATCTCACCACCGTCGTTGAACGCCAGCACCGCTACGCCTCCGGGGTGGGTGACCACGTCTCGAGCGAAGGTCGCATCGCCGTGTCGTACGGTCCTTCGTTCGACGCCAAAGACGAAGGTATCGAGCAGCTTTGTGGTCGACTCCGTCGAGAAATGGTCACTCACGAGGTGACATCGACCGAGGCGGGGTCGATGATGTGTGGTTCGCGCCCTTCCAAGCGGGCCGCGGCGGCCTTAATCATCCCCAAAAAGAGAGGATGGGGACGGTCCGGTCGCGACTTGAACTCAGGATGGGCCTGCGTGCCGACGAAGAACGGGTGTGAGGCGACTTCGACGAATTCGACCAGTCGACCGTCTGGCGACGTCCCCGAACAGCGCATGCCGGCAGCCTCGTACTGTTCGCGGTAGCGAGAATTGAACTCGTAACGATGGCGGTGTCGTTCCGAAACGACCGTCGATCCGTACAACGACGCCACCACTGAGCCTTCGTCGAGCATCGCCGGACAAGCGCCCAGTCGCATGGTGCCCCCGAGATCGGTCACGTCCATCTGCTCGGCCATCAGGGCAATCACCGGCGCCGACGTGCTGATCGACATCTCGGTCGAGTGCGCGTCGCTCAGACCCAGGCAGTGACGGGCGAACTCGACGACCATCACCTGCATTCCCAGACAGATCCCCAGGTACGGGATGTCGTATTCGCGCGCAATACGCGCTGCGGCGATCATGCCCTCGACCCCGCGCTCGCCAAACCCCCCGGGCACGACGATCCCGTCCAACTGTCGGATTCGTTCGACGTCGATCTCGGTGGGGACCCGCTCGGCTTCGAGCCACTCAATCTTCGTGGTTGCCCCGACCGCGAAGCCGGCATGGCGAATCGACTCGGCGACACTCAAATACGCGTCGGGCATGGTGACGTACTTGCCAATGACCCCGATTCGCAGCGTCTTGGACGTGTTATGCACCCGACGTACGACCTCTTGCCAGGCACTCAAGTCAATGGGGTGGCTCTCCAGATCAATGTTGAGTGTGTTACAGACAATCGTGTCCAGTCCCTCATGGTGCATCGTCACTGGAATGTCGTAGATGCTCGGTGCGTCCACCGCTGAGATCACCGCGTTCATCGGGACGTCACACAGGAGTGAGATCTTGCGCTTGAGGCCCTCTGAGAGGGGCTGATCGCTACGGCACACGATGATGTCGGGCTGTATACCACGAGAACGAAGTTCCGTCACCGAGTGCTGCGTTGGCTTGGTCTTTTGCTCGCCCGACGGGGCAAGGTATGGAACGAGGGTCAGGTGAACGTAGCAGACGTTGTCGCGACCGGCGTCACGGCGGAACTGACGGATTGACTCGATAAAGGGCACGATTTCGATGTCGCCGACCGTCCCACCGATCTCGACGATCACGACGTCAGCCCCCAGGGTTCCCAGACGCCGAACCCGCTCTTTGATCTCGTCGGTGATATGAGGGATGACCTGGACCGTCTTGCCTAGATAGTCCCCGCGTCGCTCCTTGGCGATCACGTTGGAATACACCGAGCCCGTCGTCGTATTGGACATTCGAGAGAGTGACTCGTCGATGAATCGTTCGTAGTGACCCAGATCAAGGTCCGTCTCGCCACCATCATCGGTGACGTAGACCTCGCCATGCTCCCCCGGATTCATCGTTCCCGGATCGACGTTCAAATACGGGTCCAGTTTGCACATCGTGACCTTGAGTCCGCGTGACTTCAGGAGCCGCCCGAGTGAGGAGGCGGTTAGCCCTTTACCCAGGGAACTCGAAACTCCGCCCGTTACAAAGACGAATTTGGTCATTTGTAAACTGCCGCATCCACGGAAACACAGCATAGCGAGACGATGGCACTGTTCGTAACTATTAACTCGATGTTTCAAGAAGTTTGCGTGCGAGGGCCAGCGCCTGACTGGTCATCTCGTCGCCCGCCAGCATTCGAGCGATCTCGAGGACCCTCTCCTCGCCATCCACGCGTCGCACCGAGGCCGTCGTTGTGCCGTTCGAAACATTCTTCTCAACGACAAAGTGACAGTGTGCACGAGCAGCAACCGAAGCAAGATGAGTCACGGCTAGGACTTGTTGGCGTTCGCCTAGCTCGCGAAGGCACTCGCCGATCTGTTGAGCCACTTGCCCACCGAGACCTGCGTCAACCTCGTCAAAGACCGCAACCACGTCTTCGTGAGCAGTCTCTAACGAGATTGCCAGCAGCACGCGACTGAGCTCACCACCGCTCGCCAAAGACTGCAGGGGACCTTCGGGAAGGCCGGGATTTGGTGTGAAGAGGATCAGCGCCTCTGAGCCATCGTCGCCACCGACCACGAATCGCAACGATGCGCCGCCCAGCGCAACGCGATTCATTTGACCCTGCACGGCCTCACTCAACGCAGCCGCCGTACTCTCTCGCTCGCGTCTCGCCTCGCCGGCCAACAGCTCCTCGAGTGATCCCAAACGGATGATTTCCTCGTCGAGCACGGCCAAACGATGCGCGGAGTCAGCCAAGACTTGACGCTCAGCTCGCAGCTCCTCGAGGCTCTCGAGGGTGCTTCGCAGCGAACCCCCGTACTTACGAGATAGTGCTCGAAGTTGGCCAATTCGCTCTTCGAGCCTCTCGATCTCTCGTTCGTCGCTGGACTCGACTTCGCTGATGTCGGTGAGCTCTCGCACACCCTCTCGGGCGCTCTCAAGGGCCCCGATGAGCGTGGTGCGCGCCGCCTCGTAGACGATCGTGCGCGGAAGTTGATCAATGGCGCCAGCCAATTGAGCGAGTACCGCGTGGTCGTCGTCTGCGTCGAGTCGATTGATCACCGAAGTGGCGGCTGCTCGGCCATCTCGCATTTCGCTCAAGCGGGCCAGTACTTCGAGATGTTCGTCCAGTTCCGAGGGACCCACGATGGCCGCACGCTCGATCTCAGCAATCTGAAAATCCAGGAATTCGAGATCGCGCTGGCGTCGGGCGATATCACCACCACCACCATCTCGCAGTCGTCGGCACTCGATCAGGCGCCGGCGCACGTCATCGAGTTCACTCGTCGACACGCCACCGCGCGAGTCGATGATCCGCAATACTTGAGCGCGACTGCGCAAAGCCAGCGAATCGTGCTGGCCGTGGATCACGACCAATTCATCCGCAAGCGAACGCAACACCTCGGTGCTGCTGGGCACGCCGTCAAGTGACGAGCGTAATCGCCTCGAAGTCCCAGATTCGCGTGAGAGAACACTCTCGTGGCCATCGGCGCGAGAAAAGATAGCGGCAACCCTCAGATCACCATTGATTGCGTGACGTGACGAGACGGCGTCACCGCCGAGACAGAGGTCCAGGGCGCCCAAGAGGAGCGTCTTCCCTGCACCAGTTTCGCCGGTCAACACGTTAAATCCGGGTTCGAACTCAAGGTGTGCGTCGTCGATCACGCCGAGGCCGTGAACGTACAACTCAAGCAACTGCGACTTAGGCATGTCCTTCTCGAAGGCTCTCACGGAGCCGAAAGGCGAGGTCGAAGCTTCGAGTCGCCACGACGCACACGGGCGACGGACTCTTGCGAACCTCAACGCTCTGACCGGGCTCGAGCTCACCAATGGCCTGTCCATCGGCAACAATGATCGCGGGCTTGTTATCGGCGAGCAGCCTGACCACTTTGTGATCAGGTACCACGATGGACCGATTGATCGTAAAGTGTGGCGCGATGGGAGTCAGCACCATGACCGGTAGACTGGCGTCGACCACTGGTCCACCGGCCGAGAAGTTATATCCGGTGCTACCGGTGGGCGTGGCCACCATGACTCCGTCGGCTGAGTACGTCAGGAACTCCTCATGATCCACGAAGGTCTTGAGACGGACCATATGGCCGGCATGAGCACGTTCGATGACCACCTCGTTCAAGGCGAATTCGACGAGCGACGTCCCCGACACCGAGATCTCGAGCGCCAGGCGTTCCTCGACGGCGTGTCCGGCGAGCGCCTGCTTGATGTCATGGACAATCTCGTTGGGTGGCACGTTCAACAAGAACCCCAGACGCCCGAGGTTGACCGCCAAGACGCGCGCTCCCACGGGGTGGGCCAGACGCGCCGACTTGAGGAACGTGCCGTCTCCGCCCAAGCTGACCACCAGCGTTCGAGACTCGACGCGTGCCTGACCAGGGAGATCGAGTAAGTGGACCGCCGACGTGATCCCATCGCTCTCGAGACGTTCACTCACTTCGCCAGCCATCTTGACCGCATCGGTCCTGTTGCTGAACGCAGTAAAAATCAATTGGGACACGCTTCACCTCACTAGGCCAATGGTAGTTACCAGAACCCCGCACCCCGACGATTGCTCCGTACTCGCCACCGATCGAGCGCTCGCACCGTATTCGACTGGTGTCGCTTACTCATAGCGGTCGACCAGAGACCGTCGAACACCGTGCGGTCGCGATGCGCAAGAATGTGGCAGACTTCTTGACCACACGACGGTGTGCAGGGACCTCGACGAAAATAGGGGGGGTGATAGTGCAGGCAGTGAACGACGAACTACTCTCCTGGCGAAGCATCTTCGAAGCTCTCCCAGACGGCAGTGTCGTTCTCGACGGACATGGAGACATGCGCCACGTCAATGACCTGCTGTGCGCACTGACCGGTTACACGCGAGATGAGCTAGTGGGTCACAACGTCGAGATGCTCGTTCCCGAACGCCATCGCAATCTTGAGTTCCTCGTTCGCAGCGAAGTCGCTCGCGACCCGAGTGCTCGCCTCGTCTGGAGTGATCGAGACCTCTCCGTATTGCGTCGTGACGGCAGCGAGTTGCCCGTCGACTTCGCACTGACGCCGCTCAATTTCGACGGCCATCACTGGGCTATCGGCTCAATTCGCGACAACAGTTCGAAACGCCTAAGCGAACAGGCACGCCGTGAGGCCGAAATGCAGTTCCGGTTAGCGTTCGAAGACAACATGGCACCGATGGTCATCACGGACCTCGACGACTGCATCGTACGAACGAATGACGCCTTCTGCCACATGGTCGGCCGTTCGCGCCAAGAGTTGATCGGCTTCGACTCCAAACTTTTCACCTATCCAGACGACGTCGGCATCACCGAAGCAAGTCACGACCGGATGCTTCGCAACAACGTCAGCCACATCCGCTACGTCAAGCGCTACCTTCATCGCGATGGTCGGGTCATCTTTGCCGAGGTATCAAAGTCGCCGGTCGTCGACGAAGACGGAGGCGTTCGCTACTTCATCATCTCCGAGCGCGATATCACCGAGGAAAAGGCCCTCACTGCCAAACTCTCCTTTCAAGCTCTCCACGACCCGTTGACCGGTCTGGCCAACCGCGCGCTGTTCGAGGACCGTTTGACCCAGACCCTCTCTCGCATGAAGCGCAGCGGCGGCTCCTTCGCTCTGCTACTGATTGACCTCGACGACTTCAAGAAGGTCAACGATGACCTTGGCCACCTCGTCGGTGATGCACTCTTAGTCGAGGTGGCCAGTCGATTCAGCGCAGTCACGCGCGAGGCGGACACCCTGTGCCGCTTCGGGGGTGACGAATTCCTCTACCTCGCCGAAGGACTCTGCGATGATGACGATCCCGTTCGCATCGCACAGCGTTTGCTCAACACGCTCCAAGAACCCTTCAAGATCACCGACTTCGAGATCGTCCAGCACGCGACGATGGGGGTCGCCGTAGGGAACGTCCATGACGTCAACCGCATTGACGTGATCCGAAATGCCGACATCGCACTGCTGAATGCCAAGCGAAGTGGCAAAGGCGGATACGCGCTCTACGTTGCGGACTTCGCCTCAGACGGAGATTCGTAGAGCTCTCGATCACTTGACGTGGCCAGTAACTCAGCTCGGCGATGCAACGAGAGCGAATAAATCCTGACTAAGGAAGTCGCAAGTTTGCTCCAAACGTCGGAGGGGCAGGCTTATCTTGTCTCCATGTCGAAGTCCAGTCAAAATCCAATCCTACGATGGTCAACGCAACCATCCAGGGTGAGGGTTGCGGAAACAATGTTGCGAGCGCTTCGATGATGCTTCACCTTCGAGGCAGGACCCTGCGAACCGCGGTGACGACCCTCACGTTGTCCATGGTTCTGGGCCAACTACCAGGGCCTTCAGGTGCCACTACCAGCCCGTCGAGGTCGTTACCCAGTAATCTCGTTCCGTTTTCCAGTCCGAGGTTCACTGGAGAGGGGATATGGCACGCGGCGGGTCGCCTGGTCCGTGGACACGTGGCGGTCTACACCACCACGCTGGCGCTGCCGGACAGTCCCGGTGTGTTGGCAGGAGTTGCGTGGATGAACACGTCACTCTTGCACGCGCGTCTCTATTCGGGCAGTCTTAGCCCCGGTGGACTGAACTGGAAGCTGACCGCGCCGATCTCGGCGTCGGCGTCGAGAACTCTCGTAGCGGCCTTCAACGGAGGTTTCTTGCTGAATGTCTCTGGCGGCGGCTACCTCAGTGAAGGGCACCTCGTTGCCCCCTTGCGGGTGGGTGCGGCTTCGCTAGTCATCTACAAGAATGGATTCGCCACCGTTGGCCAATGGGGCCGTGACGTATCCATGACTTCGTCGGTGGTCGCGGTTCGCCAGAACTTGAGACTGCTGGTCGACCACGGACGCGCGGTCGCTGGTCTGAACCCCAACGACGTCTCGGTCTGGGGAGCCAGCCTCTACTCCAAGGTGAACACCTGGCGATCGGGACTCGGCATCACCGCCACCGGGGCTCTGGTCTATGCCGCGGGCCCGATGAGCGTCGTCGACCTGGCTTCGTTACTCGTTCGAGCGCGCGCCGTTCGAGCAATGGCGCTCGATATGAATCCCCTCTGGCCGATCTTCGCCACCTACAAGCCGGCTCTCCCCCATGGGCCCGCCCGTCCAACCAATGGCACCGACTTGATCTCGTCGATGATCCAGACGCCAGATCGCTTCTTCCAACCTACGTACGCGCGCGACTTCATCACCATGTCCACCTCGTAGCCAACTCAGATCTACGTCGAAGGGTTGTACTCGATCACGGCGAAAGCGCCGGGCATCCGAGCGAGCCAGCTTCGATGGTGGCGATGCGCGCCAAAGGCGAACGTGACGTCGCTTCGACGCTCAAGAACCCTCGGATCACTCCCGAGGACGTGACCACTGACCAGGTACCGTTCTGCAGAGTCGAGGTTTTGAATCGACCCGGGTAGATCTTGCTCGCCTGGGCAGTCGTATCACCTACCTCAAGTCCCTCGATGGTCCTAGCTACGGTGAGGCGACGTCGCGTCGGTGCTCGCACTCCATAGTCGGCCTTCGTTGCGTAGGCGTACCCAACGAACTTACCCCCTCGAAAGTAAACATTCAACGTCGAGAACTGCAGGTACGAATCCACGTTGCAGTCCTGGTGCAACGTCACCGGTCGCGCGCGAAGTGGCGCTCCGAATACCCTGGTGAGCCGTTGGGTGACGAACGTGACGGACCGGCCGAAGCGAACGTCCGTGACGCCGTTGGCGTACAGCGGCTGGAACCTCGAAGTCGCGCCCATGGCGGGTTGTGCCACGCACGCGAGCATGCCGATGCCGATGAGTAGAACGAGTCGTCGCACGTGCCTATGATTCCACACCGCACTTCCAAGTAAAGGTCAACGTGAGTAAGACCCGTCAAGGGAGCCCTCAATGGCGTCTTCGAAGGGCCCGCACGGTTCTCGTCCCAAGTGAAGGACCCGGCCCCTCGCCCATGATCCAGTGAGCAACCGACCCGCGTGAATAGCGCCACCTCGATTGGCGGGTCTGAATACTCCTCGACGCCACCTTGCATTTGAGCGCATCGAACACGCCGAGACCGGTAGAAACTACAGTGATTCAGTGAATTCATTGATCATCTTCGTCGCGAAGTACTTCCTCTTCATCAGTGTTGCCATCGTTGGTATCTACTGGCTTTTGACCTCGAAACGCGACAAGATTGCCCTCGGTGTACGCCTGGTCATTGGCGGAGTCATTGCTTTAGGACTGGCGCGGGTCGGAGCCCATTTCTTCTACGACACGCGCCCGTTCGTTCGCGATCACATTAAGCCTTTGATCCCTCACGCCAACGATAATGGCTTCCCCTCGGATCACGCACTGCTGGCGTCGTTCCTCGGTTTCACCCTGTTGGCCTATTCACGTTCCGTCGGATTCTTCCTCCTCGCCATGGCAGTACTGATCGGCGGGGCTCGAGTAGCAGCACACGTTCACAGTCCGATCGACATCGTTGGTTCCTTCGTTTTCTCCGCTATTGCCGTTCTGGTGACCCACCTCGCGTTCAAGCACTTCGGCTCAGATCACCAACAACGAACGTGGCGTCAACGCAAGTTGTGACACGTGTTCTTGACAGTCAGACCGTGCGCGAGACAACTCGTGCAGTTCGTTCGCAGGTGCAGCTAGACATCCTGATCCACGAATCAGGATTGGATGGTTCATTCAATGGAGCGAAAGAGCAGTACCGAACCTCAGAGTAAGTCCAAGGTTTAAAGCGCGGCGAGCCGTTGCCACGCTGGCGACTGACCCTCCACGAAGCAGGCCTATATTGATGGTGTGAAACCATCTCGCACGATGTCCTGTTCGCCCATGGAATTCAAACCATGAAGAGGGCGGGCTCGGCGAAGCGGTTCTTCTTGGTTCTCGTGTCGCTCGCAGCGGTGACGGGCGCCGTCCTGCTCCTCGCCAGCGGAGCCAGCGGACGCACGGGCAATCTCTCGCCAACCACCCCCGTGACGACGAAAATAGCTCCGGGCGGTCAGCTCGTCCCTTCTCAGTCCGGCGCGCCTACCTCCACACTTCCTCCATCTAGGGACAATGACGCAGGGCATTCACGGATTATCGACCAATACCCTGATGCCGACCTCGACTGGTATCAATGGCATTGAGGCACCCCCCACTTGGTTGACGGTCGACTGGCGGACCGTGCCACTTAGTTGTAAAGAGAAAATCGCCACCATGCCTTTTTGCATCGTCCACTCAGCGCAGAGTCTCACGTTCCCCCAACCAACTGTCCAGTGCCTCTCCTCAGTCAATCGTGATCGGCTGGCGATGCAGTGGATCAGCGCTCTCGAGCAGGATTCGCCACTCCGCGCGCTCAATGGCCTGGCGAGCGGCGTCGACCGCATCAGGATTGACCGACACCGAGGTGATGCCGAGTCGAACGAGATGCTCGGCGAATTCGGGGTGGTTGGAAGGCGCCTGTCCGCACAACGACGAAGTGATACCTGAACGATGACTTTGGGTGACGATGCGATCGATCGCATCCAACACCGCGTCGTCGGACTCGTCAAACAAATCGGAGCAGATCTGCGAGTCACGGTCGACGCCGAGCATGAGCTGGGTCAAATCGTTGCTCCCGATAGAAACGCCCGAAATACCCATCTGGGCGTACTGGGGAATCCGGTAGGCGACGGAGGGGACTTCTGCCATCACCCAGATCGGCAGCGCTCCGCCGACCGGGCTCTTGTCCACCAGATCCATACAGGCTTCGAGCTCCCACTTCGTTCGCACGAACGGGATCATGAGCACGAGATTCGAACTCTGCTCGCGGACCTTCGCCAATACGTCGAGCTCCAGGCGAAAGACCTCGGGATCGTGCACGTAGCGATAGCAACCCCGGTAACCGATCATCGGATTCACCTCAACGGGTTCGAATCTCGAACCTCCCTCGAGATTGGAGAACTCGTTGGTGCGAAAGTCGATGCTGCGATAGACGACCGGACGTGAGCCGAAGGCGCGGGTGATCTGAAGAAGTGAGGCAGCCATCTTGTCGATGAAGACCTTCTGGTCCCCCCTTTCAATGAGCAACTTTGGATGAACCCCGTCCAGCGCGTCGGTGACCATGAACTCAGCACGCAGCAACCCCACCCCGTCGACATCCATCGCCGCGACCTGTTCGGCGTGCTCGGCGAAGGCCAAGTTCACGTAGAGCTTGGTGGCCAGAGGCATCCGTGACGCTCCGGAGCCCACTGGTGCACTCGGGGTCGTCTGGCGCGTGGTCACGAGATCGCCGACGGCCTCCTTCGTGAGCAGTCCCTCATACACCGCTCCCTGCGATCCATCAACGGTCACCAACTCACCGGTTCGCAGGACCGAAGTGGCGTTCCGAGCGCCGACCACGCACGGAACGCCCAACTCCCTCGAGACAATGGCGGCATGACAGGTAGTGCCTCCGCCGTCAGTGACCAGGGCGCCAGCCCGACGCATGGTTGGCACCCAATCCGGGCTGGTCATCTTCGCAACCAGGATCTCTCCGTCAAGCAATTGGTCGCCTTGGTCGGGCGATTCAAGGATGCGAACGATACCGGTTGCTCGGCCCGACGATGCGGCGAGTCCTTGGAGGAGCGGCTTGGAGTCAAACAGCGTCTGGCTAACCGCTTCGCGAAGCCCCAGCGTCGTGATCGGCCTTGACTGGACGAGATACTGCTCTCCGTCCGCGATTGCCCACTCGGTGTCTTGGGGCGAACCGTAGTGGGCTTCGACCGCCAGACCCAGTCGGGCGAGACTCACTGCCTCGTCATCACTCAGCACTCGCTGTGTAGCTTCGTGGTCACTCAGATCTACGTGAAGGTCCTTGCCATTGGGCCCTCGCACCAACTTGAAGGCCTTGGTGCCGACCCTGGCTTGGACGAGAGTTGGCCCCTTCTTAGACAGCAGATACGTGTCGCACTCCACTTCACCGCTCACCACCACCTCACCTTGTCCGAAGGCGGCGTCGATCACAATCCGCTCGGTGTCACCCGTGGCAGGATCGGCAGTGAACATCACGCCAGACCTCTGTGAGGCGACCATCGATTGGACGATCACACCCATCGCGGGAACATCGGTGATCGCGCGAGTGAAGCGATAGGAAATGACTCGAGAACCGTAGAGTGACGCCCAGCAGTCCACCACGCTCTTCAGTACATCGGCGTCGCCCGACACATTGGTGAACGTCGCGTTCATTCCGGCAAAGGAGGTGTCGCCAGCGTCCTCACCGGTACCCGATGAACGTACCGCGACAATCGCATCGCCACCGAGTTGATGATACGCATCGAGCACGGCACGAGCGAGGTCCGATGGAATCTCTATCGAGGTGATGAGGGCCTGCGCCTTCTTCGACAACTCACCCAGGTCGGCGGTGCTCGTCGCCGGGGGATCGCGAAACATTTCCTCGAGGGGCTTGGAAACCTGCGCCGTATCGAGCGCATAACGGTACGCCAGCGACGTCACCACGAACCCGGGAGGTACGGGAAGTTCGGCGCTCGCCAACTCCCCGAGATTCGCACCCTTCCCGCCGACCAATCCGGCATCGGCAAGTCGAATGTCTTTGAACCATCGCACGAAGTCCATGGTCAACTCCAATCAAGGCAATTGAGTCTGTAGTTGAATTCTGCCCCGTCGGCTCCGCAACCCATTAGGGGACAATGTCATTCAACGTTGGCGAAGCAAACATCCCACACACCACGTATCAGACCAAGGCGAAGCGACGCAATCGCACCGCGACCGTAGGCACTCCCCCAGTCAGCTCATGACCGAGTAATCCCCGTCGCAATCAGCCATGAACTCGAGTGAAACTACTGGTCCCCGATCCAAACTATTCGTATACTCACCCGTGATGACCGACTTCGACGAACACGGGCGACCCGAACCCCCAGAGGCCGGTGACGAGCTCGAGACACTGACCGGATTCTTGGACTACCAACGTTCGACTTTTGCGTGGAAGTGTTCGAATCTCTCAGCCGACGACCTCACAACCAAAATCGGATCATCCTCGATGACCTTGGGCGGCATGATCAAGCACCTGGCCCTGGTCGAAGACTGGTGGTTCAGTCAGTGCCTGCGAGACCGACAGCCTCAGGCACCGTGGAAGGACGTCGACTGGGAGCTCGATCCGGACTGGGACTGGATTTCAGCGGCCTCCGACGCACCCGAGCAGATCCTCGAACTCTGGGCGAGTTCGACCGCTCAATCGCGTCTCATGGTCGAAGAGGCAATGCTCGAAGGAGGACTTGACCAACGAGCTCGGCGAGCACCCTCCAAGGGCCAGTCCCCCAGCCTGCGCTGGATCTTGTGCCACATGATTGAAGAGTACGCCAGACACAACGGTCACGCTGATCTGCTGCGAGAGTCGATAGATGGGTCAACGGGAGAATAGTCTCGAACGCGAGACAGGCGCGCTCGCTCTTAC
>JABEUR010000033.1 GCA_013044405.1 Acidimicrobiaceae bacterium
CCAGCGACTTGGCCGATTCAAGCATCCGCGCAAGGGCCGTTGACGGTTACCGGGCCAAATGCAGACTTGGCTTTCAAATTAAGTTCTGGAACTCACTTACAGCGTGTGTTCTATTTCCACTCGCACCTGACTGCCGTGTAACACCCGATCGATACCGTTCTTGCTGTGGAGACCACCGACCAGGCCCCAGCCAAGTCGCGCCGCACCGGCCCGCTCGTCTCCTCCACCGGCCAGGTGCTCGTCCGACCCGTAACCTTCCAGTTCGCGCTCGACCCCACCGTTGATCAGCGCGTGCTCTTCGCGAAGAGCGCGGGTGCCCGTCGTGTTGCCTTTAACCACCACGTGGGACGGGTGAAGGAGAACCTCGATCGCCGCGAACGTGAGAAGGATCTCCCCTACGGACCGCGGCTCCCGGGTCTCTCGTGGAGTGCTATCTCGTTCATCAACGAAATGAACGCCTGGAAGAACGGCCAGCTCGACTCTTCACCACAGAACGACGACGGCACCCGTGGTCTGCACTGGCGCCACGAGATCCCCAGTGACGTCTTCGAGTGCGCGTCCGTCGACGCGGCCCAGGCGCTGGCGAACTGGTCCGACTCGAAGAGGGGTACACGCAAGGGAGTACCCGTGGGCTTCCCGCGCTTTGCGGCCAAGGGGCGAGTCACTCCGAGCTTTCGCCTGCGCAACAGGGCCAACCCCGGCGAGACCCAGTCCATCCGGTTCACCGATCCCACCCACCTGCGCCTGCCCAAGATCGGCGAGGTCAAGGTCTTCGGTCCGACCCGGCGGGTGCGGCGCATGATCGGCCTCGGACGCTTCCATATCCACTCGGCGACGATCACCCTGCGCGGCGGGCGTTGGATCTGTTCGTTGAACGGCGTCGCCGCGAAGTTCCACCACGAACGCCGTCGTCCCAAGGATCGCCACGCCACCACCGTCGGGATCGACCGGGGCATCACCGCCCTCGCGGTCTGTGCCGACGCGCAGGGCCAACTCCTAGCCGTATTCGAGGGGGTGAATGAATTACGCCACGCGCACGAGCAACTCGTCCGCGCCCAAAAGACCCTGGCCAGAGCCACACCGGGATCCAAGGGCCGTTCCCGGGCCAAGTCCCGCCTCAACAAGCTGCACCGGCGCGTCGCCAACCAGCGCCGTCACCACGCCCACCAGGTCTCCTCGTGGGTGATGAAGAACTGTGGGTCAGTCGTCCTCGAGGACCTCAACGTCGCGGGGATGGTGAAGAACCACCACCTGGCGCGAGCGATCAGTGACGCCGCCATGGGCGAGGTCGGTCGCCAGATCCACTACAAGGCTCCCTGGTACGGTGTGAATGTCACGGTCGCGGACCGGTTCTTTGCGTCGAGCAAGATCTGCTCGGGTTGCGGGGCGAAGAAGGATCGGCTCGATCTCTCGACGCGGGTCTACGCCTGTGAGCACTGTGACCTGGTGATCGACCGTGACCACAACGCCGGGGTCAACCTGGCGCGCTGGACACCGGCACTCGTTTCTACCTGACCCCGTGGGGTCTGCACCGCGAAGCACGTGGGAAGAGCCGTTCGCCACCCGAACAAGCCTCGACGTTGAGGACAGGGACCTGGAACGGAACCGGGAAGTGCCAGAGAGTTCTGGTCATCCGGACGGCTGGGTGAGTATCGACGGGATTCCGTCGATCAAGACCCACCGGTGTGTTCGAAATGGAACACACGCTGTTAGAGAGCCAACGCGAATGTCCGGAACGGACACTCCTTCGATGAAGCTTCACGCCAGTTTCGGCGCAACAACTTACGTCGAGCCGATCGTTAGTACATGAGGGTTCACGTCGGCCCGACACCAATGATCGGTGTTCGGATCATTAGCGGAGGCGCGATAAGTTCACGAACAATTTCTCCAGAGAATTGTCGCTGAAACGGTTAGGCCCCAAGTGCAACTATCGCGGCTGGCGTAGCGTTGCTCAGAAGAAGCGCCTAATTGGAGTCCATCAGTGATACTGACCATCAGCACTACCCGCGAACCAGCAACGGACTTGGGCTTCTTGTTGCACAAGAACCCGCAGCGACACCAAAGCGTCGAACTGAACTTCGGCACGGCGCACGTCTTCTATCCGGAGGCGTCGGAAACTCGCTGCACGGTGGCGGTTCTCGTCGAGGTGGACCCAGTCGACCTCGTTCGGAACCGAAAAGGTCCAACTGGGGGCGAATCGTCGCTCGGTCAGTACGTCAACGACCGCCCGTACGCGGCCTCGTCGCACCTCTCGGCTGCGATTAACAAGCTCTTTAGCACGGCGATGAGTGGCCGCTGCAAGGAGCGCCCTGAACTCGTGGACGTGGCCATGCCGTTCGAGGTGTGGCTCCCCACGCTCCCTGTGAGAGGCAGCGCCGACCTGCTGGAGCGCCTCTTCGAGCCACTCGGCTACGTGGTGACATCGACACCGATTCCCCTCGACACGACGTCCCCCAACTGGGGACCCAGTCGGTACTGCGACGTGCGACTCAGCGCCACGACGCCCCTTCGCGAACTGCTCGAGCAGTTGATCGTGCTGATCCCAGTCTTGGACGACACCAAGCACTACTGGGTCGGTCCCGATGAGATTGACCGGCTCCTGCGCCGCGGCGGCGAGTGGTTGGTGGAACATCCCGAGCGTGAACTGATCACGAAGCGCTACCTTCGCCACGACCGGGCGCTGACGAACCAGGCACTCGAACGCCTACTCGGCGTTGAGGATATCGACGATGTTGAGAGCGCCAACGACAACGTCGAAGAAGCCGTCGAACGAACGATCTCGCTGAACGACCAGAGGATCGTCGCCGTGGTCGAGGCGATACGCGACTCGGGAGCACGACGTGTCCTCGACCTGGGCTGCGGCTCGGCGAAATTGATGCGGGCTCTGCTCGCCGACACCCACGCCGACAAGGTCGTCGGTGTCGACGTGTCGTACCGGTCGCTCGAGGCGGGCGCGCGCCGCCTTCATCTCGACACCATGTCGCCGCGTCAGCGAGATCGCGTCGAACTGCTGCACGGGTCGCTCACCTACCGAGATCGTCGGCTCGAGGGATTCGACGCCGCAGCCGTCGTCGAGGTGATCGAACACCTCGATCCTTCACGCCTGGAGAGCTTCGAGCGCGTGGTCTTCGAACACGCTGCGCCAACCGTGGTCGTCATCACCACGCCCAACATCGAATACAACGTTCGCTTCGACGGCCTGGCGCCCGGGACGATACGTCACCCGGACCATCGTTTTGAGTGGACGAGGGCCGAGTTCGCGCAGTGGGCCACTGGCGTCGCCGAGCGACGCGGCTACGGCGTCACCTTTACTGACATCGGGCCCGACGACCCCGAGGTCGGCTCGCCGACGCAGATGGCGGTGTTCACGAAATGAACATCAAGATCCCCGAACTTTCGCTCGTCCTACTCATTGGCGTGAGCGGCTCGGGTAAGTCATCGTTCGCCGCGAAGCACTTCCTACCGACCGAGGTACTGTCGTCGGACTTCTGTCGCGGTCTCGTCAGCGACGACCAGAACAACCAGTCAGCCACCCAGGACGCCTTCGACGTCCTGGGCTACATCGCGGGCAAACGTCTGGCTGCGGGTCGCCTCACCGTGATTGACGCCACGAGCGTTCAGCCTGAGTCCCGGCGCGTCCTAATCGACCTGGCCAAGTGGCACCACGTCTTGTGCGTCGCCGTCGTCCTGAACGTTCCGCCCGAGATCTGTCTGGCGCGTAACGAATCGCGCCCCGACCGCGACTTCGGATCGCAGGTGGTTCGTCGGCAACTAGATCAGTTGCGGCGATCAATGAAGGGGCTGCGCCGCGAGGGCTTCCATCGGGTCGTCACCTTGGACGGTGTCGAAGAGATCGAATCCGCGACCTTCGTACGTGAGCGGGTCTGGAATGACCGACGCGACGATCACGGTCCCTTCGACATCATCGGTGACGTACACGGCTGCTTCGACGAGTTGGTCGCCCTGTTGACCGAACTTGGCTACGAGGTCGCCAGTGACGGCACCACGGCGTCGAACTCCGAGGGGCGCCGGGCACTCTTCCTCGGTGATCTCGTTGACCGCGGACCCCAGACCCCGGCCGTGCTGCACCTCGTCATGGGCATGGTGAGAGACGGAATCGGACTCTGCATCTCCGGCAACCACGAGGTGAAGCTGCTTCGAGCGTTGAAGGGTCGCCAAGTCGCCGCGAGCCACGGGCTCACCGAGAGCCTCGATCAGTTACGGTCCGAGCCCCCGGAGTTCACCAAGGCGCTCATCGACTTCCTCGACGGACTGATCGGGCACTACGTCCTCGACGATGGCCAACTGGTCGTGGCCCACGCGGGACTCCCGGCGTCAATGCACGGCCGCCAGTCGGGCGCCGTGCGCGCCTTCGCCCTCTACGGCGACACGTCGGGGGAAACCGACGAGTTCGGGTTGCCCTTGCGCTACCCGTGGGCCGACGACTACCGCGGCGAAGCGACCGTCGTCTACGGCCACACCCCGGTCCCCGAGGCCGTGTGGATCAACAAGACCATCTGCCTCGACACCGGCTGCGTGTTCGGCGGCCACCTCACCGCGCTGCGCTACCCGGAGCGCGAACTGGTCTCGGTACCGGCGCGACAGGTGTACTACGAACCCGTCCGCCCGCTCGGCACCGAGTCGGCCAGTACCAGTTCAATACGCGAACCGGGCGAACTCGATCTCACCGACGTGGTGGGTAAGCGCATCATCGCAACGTCACTGACGCGCAGCGTGACCATCCGTGAGGAAAACGCCATCGCCGCCCTCGAGGTCATGAGTCGTTGGGCCATCGACCCTCGCTGGTTGGTCTATCTCCCGCCGACCATGGCGCCCACGGCCACCACCAAGTTCGAGGGTCTGCTCGAGCACCCCAACGAAGTCTTCGAGACGTACCGGGCGGTCGGCGTCGACACGGTGGTGTGCGAAGAGAAGCACATGGGTTCGCGAGCGGTCGTGGTGGTGTGTCGCGACGTCGCAGCCGCGGCGCGACGATTCACCGCTGACCGGCCGTCATTCGGTGTCATCCACACGCGAACCGGGCGCCCCTTCTTCTCGTCGCTCGCCGACGAAGCCGACATCCTAGAACGTGTCCGCGACGCCGTCACCGCGGCGGGCCTATGGGACGAACTCGAGACCGATTGGCTGGTTCTCGACTGTGAACTGCTGCCGTGGTCGGCCAAGGCCGAGGATCTTCTGCGCGGCCAGTACGCCGCAGTCGGGGCAGCCGCGAGTTCCACTTTGGCGGCTGAGGAGTCCGTCCTGGCCGCCGCCGTCGGTCGGGGCGTCGACGTCGAAGGACTGCTGGCCACGACCAAAGAGCGCATCCACATGGTGGACGGTTTCGTCGACGCGTACCGCCGATACTGCTGGGAGGTCGCAACGCTGGACGATCTCAAGCTCGCACCGTTTCAGATCCTCGCCGGTGAGGGCGAGACGTACGCCCTACGCGACCACCTCTGGCACCTCGAGATCCTGAGCCGAGTGGTCGCTGCCGATGAGACGACGTTTCGATTGACCCGCCATGTCGTGGTCGACTTGGCCAACCAGTCATCGATTGATCGTGGAGTGTCGTGGTGGCAGGAGCTCACCGACGCCGGGGGTGAAGGAATGGTCGTCAAGCCGGTCAACGTCGTGGTCCACGGTCCCAAGGGACTCGTCCAGCCCGGCGTCAAGTGTCGGAGCCGTGAGTATCTGCGGATCATCTACGGCCCGGAATACACCGCGCCGCACAATCTCGATCGACTACGCAGTCGTGGCCTCGGGCTCAAGCGGTCACTCGCCATCCGTGAATTCTCACTGGGGATTGAATCTCTTCAGCGCTTTGTGGCGAACGATCCTCTCTACAAAGTTCACGAGTGCGTTTTCGGAGTACTTGCGCTCGAAAGCGAGCCCGTGGATCCAAGGCTTTGATCGGCGACCGCGCGATGGCTAGTTATTCGGACTAATGAATCGAGGCGCGCGGTTTCATGTCGGGCCTCGGACATGAACCTCCACGCGATTCCCATTGAGAAAATCCCACGGAAAATCCCACTTACCGATC
>JABEUR010000034.1 GCA_013044405.1 Acidimicrobiaceae bacterium
CCCAACAGCTCGACGACTTCATCGACGCCACCCTCGCGCGCTTCTCACGACTCGACGGTGCGGTGAACAACGCCGGTCGCTCCGCCGGTTCCCTCGTCGCGACGTCGAGCGACGAACAGTGGCGAGAGGACCTGGAACTCAAGGTCCTCTCGGCGGTGCACGTGGCACGACGCGTACTCGATGCGTTGGAGCAGTCGCGCGGCGTGATCCTCAACGTCCTGGCGGTGGGGGCGCGCGCGCCACTCACGGGCTCAACGCCGACCACCGCATCGAGAGCCGCCGGTCTCGCCTTCACCAAAGCACTCGCCAACGAGGTCGGACCTCGAGGGATCAGGGCCAATGCGGTACTCATTGGGCTGATCGAATCGGGCCAATGGGTTCGCCGCGCCCAAGAGGCTGGTCTCGACCTTGGTGACTTCTACCGGTCGGTGGCCGAGTCGTCGGCCATCCCCCTCGGACGTTTCGGACGTGCTGAGGAGTTCGCCGATCTCGCTACGTTCCTGCTTTCGCCGAGGTCGAGTTACGTCACGGGTGTCGCCATCAGTATCGATGGTGGTCTCTCACCCGTCATCTGAGCGAACGTTCGTGCCGAGCTGTTGGTGCTGACGGGTAGGTGCACTACCGAATCGTCCGCACCGATCGACGTCAGAGGCTTGCCAGCATCGATCCCGACCTCGATACCAACCAGGTCGCTCGATGGAGGCGAAACTTCGGCGACGTCACGCCGGTCCGTGGCGTGGCGGCCGTAACGATGCTGTACCAGCTGGGCGTCGTCCAGCGACGGTGACGACGCTGGTGTCCAATGGAGTCGCGTCCAGTCGAGGGCACGTGGGAAGGCATCGGCCAACGTCGCGCTCTGATCGCCGACTACTGGATCGAGGAGTCGGACGCAACGGCTCTCGCGGCGACCGCCAGGTAGATCGGTTCAGCGGTCGTCTCGAATCCTCCTAACGCGCTATAGGTCAGTTTGGCGACGTGCTCATCATCTGAGTTCGCGGCGCCTCGACGAACCTCGCCGAGTTCGACGTTCGTCGTGGCCACGAACTCGTCGAGGCGGTCCTGTGACCAGATCAACGGAGCACCAATCGACAAGTAGGCCGCGAGCAATGCCTGAAAGGCGTAACGATCGATCGACTCTTGATTCTCGAGCCAGGGTCGCAGCACCGCAAGGGCCGCCAACCCGGTCACGCCGTGAAGGGCGGTGAAGTCGTCGCTCGATGCGAACATCCGTAGTGCGCACTTCGCGAGGCGCTCTTCGCTGTGCTCATCGACCACGAGCGACGCCGCGGCCCGCGCGAAGCCCTCGCGCTCAGCCACGATCCGCATCTCCTCGTCAATACGGCGAGCGCGCTGGGGAGCCGACCACTCACGAGACTTCGCCAGTGCGGCGAAGAGACCCATCGGGTCCGGCGACGTCGCGCCGGTCGCCTCCAACGCCGCGAGCGGTTTGGCCACTTGGGCGAAGTACGCGAGTCCCGCGGCTATCTGGAGCGGTGACGAGGCTTCGATCGCGTAGGCGAGCCTGATCACGCCGTGAAATCCCGCCCCGCCGACCCCGGGCAGCAGCGTAGGCAGGTGTGAACGCAGGGTGGCATCGAACCCGTCTTCAGCAACGCAACGAGCAAAGTAGGCACGTAACTCTGGACCCGAGCCCGGATGACCGATCGCGCCCTGCCACGTGGAACGATCGAGGTGGTCCTTGGACTTCGCCAGGGGGGCCAGGCGCCGCGAGTAGAGAGCGGCGAATCGCTGCAGCTCTTCACCATCGGCCCCGAGTCGCTGCTTGGCCACGAGAGCCATCGGGAGGTGGTTGGTCAGACCTCGAAGGGTCGTCGGGTCACTGGTGAGCTCCTCGCCGAGCAACTGCTGGAGGATGGTTGCGGACCCTTGAACCATTGCCGTGACCCTACCGGTCCCCTGCGCGAAAGGTTCGTGGTCCAGAGGTCAATGGACGCTACGACACCTCGTACAGGTACCTCGAACCCAATCTCGCAACGACTACCCGTTGAGCCGAGGATTTCATCGGCCCCAGGCCACCGTTGGCTGAACCTTCAACAAGGCGGGGCTGGGACCGAGTTGAGTCCCAACGAGTGGTGTACGAGCCAGTGAGCTGAATCAGGGTCCACCAAAAACGACGTTCATCGCGTCGATCTCAAGATGCAGTTACGACACAACAACTTGAGGAGAAGCACGATCAACGTCCCCACCACTATCGACGCTGGCGCGTGGCTTAGCAAGTACCTAGAAGGTGCCAATGGCGACACCGACCTGGCGAGGTCCATGCTCGGAGCCTTCGCCAAAGCGATCATGAGCGCGCAGGCCTCGATGCAGTGCAACACTGGCTAGGGCGAGCGATCCCCGAGCGAGAGAACTCACGCAACGGCTACCGGACCCGGCCCTGGGACACGAGGGTCGGCACGATCGAACTGAGCGTCCCCAAGCACCACAAGGGTTCGTTCTTTCCGAGCGTGCTCGAACGCCGCCGACGCATCGACCAGGCCCTCTACGCCGTCGTCATGGAGGCCTACGTCCACGGGGTCTCGACGAGCAAGGTCGACGACCTCGTGGGAGCACTGGGGGTTGACGCCGGAATTTCCAAGTCCGAGGTCTCTCGGATCTGCGCGCAGCTTGACGAGGAGATGATCGAGTTCCGCTCACGATCCTTGTCCCACCTGGGCTTTCCCTACCTGCTCTGTGACGCCACCTACGTCAAGGCCCGAGTGGCGCGACGGGTCGTCTCGCGTGCGGTGGTGGTCGCGACCGGTGTCGGTAAGGACGCCAGTCGTGAGGTGTTGGGCATTTCTATCGGCGACTCGGGGGACGCGGCCTTTTGGACCGAGTTCCTCCAGAGTCTTCGGGCTCGTGGACTCTCGGGTGTCCAGCTCGTGATCAGTGATTCGCATCTGGGATTGAAGGCCGCCATCGCGAAGGTGTTTCCCGGAGCGAGCTGGCAGCGTTGTCGGGTGCATTATGTTGACAACCCGATTATGTGGAGTTGGCGACGAAGTGCACTAAACCTGGATCCACCGTGAAAGTGCTGGCTTGAAGGGCTGCCCATCCGTGAAAAAGGTGTCCCCATCAGGTAGAATTTGAGTCACTACTCAACAAATTCACCTATTCAGAAGGACACCTTTTCGATGCAATCTTTGCACACCCCCTCGGATCTGTCGGTGATGTTCGACGACAACCACGCCGTCGCCAACGCAGGCCTCGCTCTGGCGGGGCTCCTCAGCGACAAGCTCGGTCTCGAGGAGCTCTGCGACGAGAGGATCTCCATCGCTCCGTTCCCCGGACGACGGGCCGCGACCCTGGTGCACGCACTCGTCGTCGGAGGGACCTGCATCGACGACGCCGACGTGCTGCGCTCGGGTTCGACGTCGGCGGTTCTCGCGCACCGGGTGATGGCACCCTCGACACTCGGCACGTTCCTTCGCGGCTTCAACTTCGGAAACGTGCGCCAACTCGACTCGGTCGCCGAAGCGTTGATGACGCGCGCCTGGGCCTTCGGGGCCGGACCCGGCGAGGCTCCCATGACCATTGACATGGACTCCACGATCTGTGAAGTCCACGGCAAACACAAGCAGGGCGCCTCCTACGGCTACACCAACGTGCTCGGCTTTCACCCGGTCTTGGCCACGCGCGCCGAGACCGGCGAAGTGCTGCACCTGCGCTTTCGCAAGGGATCAGCCAACACTCAGCGCGGCGCCCAGAGGTTCGTGAGAGAGGTCGTGGGCCGGGTGCGACGCGCCGGAGCGAGTGGAGCACTCACCTTGCGCTGTGACTCGGGGTTCTTCTCCAAGTACGTCATTCAAGCGTGTCGCGACCACGACGTGCGCTATTCGATCACCGTGCGCCAGACCCCAGTGATCGCAAGGGCCATCAACGAGATCACTGAGGACGCCTGGACCCCGATTGACTACACGATGAACGGTGAGGCCTGGGTGGCTGAGACTCTCTACCAGGGTCAGCGTCTCATCATTCGTCGCACCAAGCTGCACGAGCCACGACCGGCACTCTTCCCCGACTACCGCTACCACGCCTTTGTCAGCGACCGCGAGGGTGACGCTATCTTTCTCGACGCCGACCACCGTCGTCACGCCGTGGTCGAACTCGCCATCCGAGATCTGAAGGAAGGCTCGGGCCTCGAGCACTGTCCCTCGGGTGATTTCAACGCCAACGCCGCCTGGGCGGTGCTGGCTTCAATCGCCCACAACCTGGTGCGCTGGGTGGGCGCGCTCGGACTTGGATTCACCGGGCCCCTCGTCGCCAAGACGATCCGTCGCAAGTTCATCGCATTGCCGGGTCGTCTCACGAGCCATTCGCGCACTCGTCAGTTGCATCTGCCGACCAGGTGGCCCTGGGCCGCGCAGTGGAGTCAGTGCTTCGCGCGTCTCGTGAAACTACAAACCTGACCGTTCAATCTCGAGGTCGCCCGCGGACTACCCGGCGACATCCAGCACGAACAAGTTACAAACCTTCGCGAAAGTGTGGTCCGACACGTCCGGGTGTCAGGCAATTATGCGAGACGCCGCCAACTACGACGATGACCTTCACACGCTGGTCAAAATTGACCATCAACGTGAGTTCCACGGTGGATTGAGGCTAAAGCCAGTTGGCCGATGATTGCCACCCTGGTGCGCCAGGTCTTCGACCAGCCCGACCGTGACAGCACCTGGGCCAAGTTGGCCGAGGTCACCAGTC
>JABEUR010000035.1 GCA_013044405.1 Acidimicrobiaceae bacterium
CGAACCTTCTTCGAGACCAATGTCGTGGGGACCCAGCAACTCCTCGAGAGTGCCCGTCGTGCGGGCGTAGAACGCTTCGTGCACGTCTCGACCGACGAGGTGTACGGATCGATTGCTGAGGGTTCGTGGCGAGAGGACCAGCTGCTCGAGCCGAATTCGCCCTATTCATCGAGCAAGGCCGGCTCGGACCTCGTCGCGCTCGCCTATCACCGGACCTACGATCTGGGCGTCGTGGTGACACGGTGTTCGAACAACTACGGTCCGCGCCAGTTCCCCGAGAAGGTGATCCCGCTGTTCGTCACCAATCTGATCGATCGAGAGCGGGTCCCCCTCTACGGCGATGGTCTCAACGTTCGAGACTGGCTCCACGTGGACGACCACTGTCGTGGCGTGCTCCTCGCCTTCGAGGGCGGACGCGCCGGCGAGGTCTACAACATCGGAGGTGGGACCGAGCTCACCAATAAGGCGCTCACCAGTCGCTTGCTCGCGTTGTGTGCGTGCGACGAGTCCATGATCGAACCAGTGGCCGATCGACTCGGCCACGACCGGCGCTATTCGGTGGACTGGTCCAAGGCTCGAGACGAGCTCGGCTACTCCCCCCGGGTGGGCTTTGACGAAGGCATCGCGGCCACGGTCCAGTGGTACCGCGACAACGAGTCCTGGTGGCGACCACTCAAGGGACGTGCGGCGTGAACGTCACCGAGCTCTCCCTGCCCGGGCTGTGGCTCCTCGAAGCGACGCTCTGGCGTGATGAGCGCGGATTCTTTCGAGAGTGGTTCAAGAGTTCGGACCTCGAAGCGAAGGGCGTTGCGTTCACGCCGGTCCAGGCGAACTTCTCGGTGTCTGAGTGCAACGTCGTACGTGGCCTGCACTACTCACTCGCGCCCGAGGGCCAGGCGAAGGTGGTCACGTGCGTCTACGGCGAGCTCGACGACGTCATCGTCGATATCCGAGTCGGTTCGCCGACGTACGGCCACTACGAGATCGTGCACCTCAGCGCCGACTCGTCGGCGTCGGTCGTTCTTCCCGCGGGGGTCGCTCACGGCTTTCGCGTGCTCAGTGAAACGGCCGGCCTGTCGTACCTGCTCTCGTCGCCCTTCAACGCTCCCTTCGAATTGGAGATCGACCCCTTTGATCCAGCGATCGACATAGCCTGGAACCTCACGGGCGAGCCCATCATGAGCGCCAAGGACCGAGCGGCACCCTCGCTCGCTCAACGCTTGCAGAGCGCAGAGCTCCCGCATTTTGCCTGAAGGCTACGGGCTGGGACATCGTGTCGTGACGTTGCTAGCGTTGGTCGGGTGAGTACCGCTCCGCTTCGACTCGTCCCCGCTCAGGAACGTGGTGTTCGGATCCCCTCCAACGAGTCGGTACCGTCGATCGACTCCGAGGCGCAGCTTCGAAGCGTACTGGCCAGTCTCTCGGGCGTCGACGCCGTCGGACTCGAGGGTCGCGCCGCCAAACTGGCCACTCGTTCGATCAAGCGCTCGACCAAGGCTGCGGCGATCGACTTGGCCATCTCGATGGTCGACCTCACCACGCTCGAAGGTGCGGACACGCCGGGGAGGGTCTCGTCGCTCTGTGCCAAGGCCATGCGCCCCGATCCGCTCGACCTCGGCGTTCCCTCGGTGGCGGCGGTGTGCGTCTATCCCGACCTGGTGGCGCACGCTTCAAGCGAACTGGACGGGTCGTCGGTGGCGGTGGCCGCCGTGGCGACGGCATTCCCCTCGGGTCGAGCTTCGCTCCAGATGAAGCTCCTCGACGTACACGAGGCACTCGCGGCCGGCGCCGACGAGATCGACATGGTGATCGATCGTGGCGCATTCCTCTCGGGGCGCATTGGACAGGTCTTCGACGAGATCGTCGCCGTGAAAGAGGCGTGCGGCGAGAAGCATCTGAAGGTCATCCTCGAGACCGGGGAGTTGGTCACGTACGACCACGTACGTCGCGCGAGTTGGATCGCGATGCTCGCGGGAGCGGACTTCATCAAGACCTCGACGGGCAAGGTCTCGGTGTCGGCGACGCCACCGACCGCCCTGGTGATGCTCGAGGCCGTGCGAGATTTCGCCGAGACGACGGGACGACTGGTCGGGGTCAAGCTCGCGGGCGGGATCAGGAACTCCAAGGACGCGATCCGCTACCTGGTGATCGTGAACGAGACGGCCGGCTCGATCTGGTTGCGGCCGAGCCTGTTCCGCTTCGGTGCCTCCTCACTGCTCAACGACCTGTTGATGCAGCGTCTCAAACAGCAACGGGGCGCATACGTTCGCGCCGACGAATTCAGTGGGGACTGACATGACCGATCAAGGACTGGTGAGCTCGCAGTTGGGTTCGCTGCACTACGAACCCGCGCTCGAATCGTCGAGTCTGGCCCGACTGAAGCCGAGCTACGGGCTCTTCATCGACGGGAGCTTCAGCGATCCAGGTCAGCACGAGAACCTGGTCACGCTCAATCCGGCCACGGGCGAGACTCTCGCCACCGTTGCCCAGGGGTCGGTCGATGACGTTGATCGAGCGGTGAAGGCGGCGCGACGTGCCTACGAGAACGTCTGGGGGAAGATGAGCGGTGCCCAACGCTCGAAGTACCTCTTTCGTATCGCGCGCATCATCCAAGAACGGGCCCGCGAACTCGCCGTCGTCGAGACGCTCGACAACGGCAAGCCGATCCGCGAGTCGAGAGACATCGACATTCCGCTCGCCGCGGCGTACTTCTTCTACTACGCCGGATGGGCCGACAAGCTCGAACATGCGGGATTCGGCCCCGATCCCCAACCGGTCGGCGTGGCCGGACAGATCATCCCCTGGAACTTCCCGCTGCTGATGGCCGCGTGGAAGCTCGCCCCCGCGCTGGCGGCGGGCAACACCTGTGTGCTCAAGCCCGCCGAGACGACTCCGCTCAGCGCCTTGATCCTGGCCGAGATCCTCCAACAGGCCGGTCTGCCCGAGGGGGTGGTGAACATCGTCACCGGTGACGGATCGACCGGGTCGGCCCTCGTCGAACACCCCGGTGTCGACAAGATCGCCTTCACCGGTTCGACCGACGTCGGGCGACTCATCCAACAGAGGGTCGCTTCGACTCCCAAGCGCCTCACGCTCGAGCTCGGGGGCAAGGGCGCCAACATCGTCTTCGAGGACGCGCCGATCGACGAGATGATCGAAGGCATCATCGACGGGATCTTCTTCAACCAAGGACACGTGTGCTGCGCCGGATCGCGTCTGCTCGTCCAGGAGTCGGTGGCCGAGGAGGTGCTGCGGCGTCTCGTGAGGCGCGTGGAGCAGCTGAGGGTCGGAGATCCGCTCGACAAGAACACCGACGTCGGAGCGATCAACTCCGCCGAGCAACTCTCGCGCATCGAAGAGCTCGTGGCCGTTGGCGAGGGCGAGGGCGCGACGCGCTACTCGAGCTCGTGCGCCCTGCCCTCGAAGGGATTCTGGTTCGCCCCGACGGTCTTTTCCAACGTCGCCCAGTCGCACCGAATCGCCCGCGACGAGATCTTCGGACCGGTGCTGTCGGTACTGACGTTTCGCACCCCCGAAGAGGTGGTCGCTAAGGCCAACAACACCAAGTACGGCCTCGCGTGTGGGGTGTGGAGCGAGAAGGGGAGTCGCACCCTGTGGGTGGCCGAGCGGCTTCGCGCGGGCGTCATCTGGGCCAACACCTACAACCGGTTCGACCCCACCAGTCCATTTGGCGGGATGCGCGAGTCGGGATTCGGCCGCGAGGGTGGACGACACGGACTCGAGGCGTACCTCAATGTCTGAAGATCGCCTCGACGTACGAAAGACCTACAAGCTCTTGATCAACGGCGCCTTTCCACGCTCGGAGTCGGGAAGGAGCTACGAGGTAGTGGGCGCGTCGGGTGAGTTCCTCGCCAACGTCGCCCAGGGTTCTCGCAAGGACCTTCGCGACGCGGTCGTCGCAGCGCGAGGCGCTCAGGCCAAATGGTGGGCCGCCACGCCCTATAACCGGGGCCAGGTGATCTATCGACTGGCCGAGATGGCCGAGTCGAGACGTGACGAGCTCTGCGAGCACGTGGCCCTGGCCGAAGGAATCAAGATGAAGGCCGCGCGTTCGAGCGTCGAGCGTGCGGTCGATCGGATTGTCTGGTACGCGGGCTGGACCGACAAGGTGGCCCAGGTCATGGGATCGGCAAATCCGGTCGCCGGTGCGTTCTTCAACTTCTCGGTCCCGGTGCCGAGCGGCGTCGTCGCGGTGTTGGCCGACCAGAGCTCGTCGCTCGAAGCCTTCGTCGATGCGGTGCTCGCCCCGATCTGTGTAGGCAACACCGTGGTCGCGGTGGCCAGCGAACGCCGACCGACCCCGGCGGTGCTGGTGGGTGAGATGAGCGCGACGTCGGATTTTCCCGGTGGCGTGCTCAACATCGTGACCGGACGAACCGAGGAGTTGGCGACGACCCTCGCGTCTCACGAGGACGTCGACGCGATTGACCTGGGCGGGGTCGATGGTGCACTGGCCGACTCGCTCGCCCAGAGCGCGTCGGGTTCGATCAAGCGGGTGTTGCGCAATGGCGACCCCTCGAGCACCAACTCGACTCGACGACTGCGTGCCTTCGTCGAGATCTCGACGGTTTGGCACACGATCGGACAGTGATGAAGAACCCCTACAAACTCGCCAGCAGGGCCGCCGAGGAGCTACGTGAGCACACCGGCGTGGATCGCTACGACGTAGCAGTGGTGCTCGGTTCTGGTTGGAAGGAGGGCGCGATCGCACTCGGCAGCGCGAACGTCGAGGTACCCACCACGTCGCTCTCGGGATTCGTCGCGCCGACCGTGGCCGGACACAGTGGGAGGATCTTGTCGCTCAAGGTGGCGGACCTGAATGTTGCGCTGGTGTCGGGGCGGGTCCATCTCTACGAGGGCAACCGGGCCGATCAAGTCGTGCACGCCGTGCGCACGCTCATCGCCGCGGGTGCCGGGCGAGTGGTGCTCACGAACGCCGCTGGCGGCATCGACCCCGCCAAGGGTCCGGGCACGGTGGTGATCATCCGTGACCACATCAATCTGACGGCGACGTCGCCGCTCGAGGGAGCGCCACCGCCTAAGGGCTATGGTGCGAGATTCGTCGACCTCACCGATCTCTACAGCGCCCGGCTGCGACGCAACGTGCTCGATGCCGTACCCGAGCTCAGCGAAGGGGTCTACGCGGGCTTTCGCGGTCCGCATTACGAGACGCCCGCCGAAGTGGCGATGGCGAGGACCATGGGGGCCAGTCTGGTCGGCATGTCCACGGTGCTCGAGGCGATCGCGGCGCGACACCTTAGAGCCGAGGTGTTGGGTCTGAGCCTCGTCTCCAATCTCGCGGCCGGCGTGTCCTCAGGCCCGCTCAACCACAATGAGGTCCTCGAGGCCGGCCAAGACGCCGCTGCTTCACTGGGCCGTCTGTTGACGCGGATCATCCCGGTGCTGTGAACGCCGAACTGCTCGAACAGGTGCGAGCGTGGATCGGCGACGATCCCGACCTGGACGATCGTGCGACCCTGACCCACCTGATCGAGACCGACGACGAGGACGAGCTCAAAAGCCGGTTTTGTGCGCCGCTGCGCTTTGGCACCGCGGGACTTCGCGGACCCGTGATGGCCGGACCGGGTGGGATGAATCGGCTCACGGTGCGCCGAGCGACGCAGGGGGTTGTGGCGTGGCTCGCCGAGATCGGCGTCGACGCTGGACTGGGCGTGGTCGTCGGTCGAGACGCCCGCCACGGTTCTGAGTTGTTCAACAACGAGGTGGTGTCGGTGCTGCTCGGCGCCGGGGTCAGGGTTTACGAGATGCCCGCAGCGCTGCCCACGCCACTGGTTGCCTACTGCGTCAAAGCGCTGGGCGCCGCGGCCGGCATCATGGTGACGGCCAGCCACAACCCACCTCGAGACAACGGCTACAAGCTCTACGCGCACGACGGAGCCCAGATCGTGGCGCCCAACGACGCGATCGTCGAACGCTACGCGAGTTGCGCGGCCACGCCAACGCTGTCGAGTCGTACGAGCGCCCTGCACTCGTACGTCGCGGACTCCGTGCTCGACTCGTACCGGCGTCACTTCAGCGAGCGCTTCGCCGTGAGCGGTGGATCGAAGCTGCGCATTGTCTATACGCCGCTGCACGGCGTTGGCGGAGCCACCATGATGGACCTCTTCGCTCGTGCCGGTTACGAGAGGGTGAGTCCCGTCGAAGAGCAGTTCGAGCCGGACCCTGACTTTCCCACTCTCGCCTTCCCCAATCCCGAAGAACCTGGCGCGCTCGACCTCGCCGTGGCGTGCGCCCAAACCCGCAAGGCGTCGCTCGTCATCGCCAACGACCCCGACGCGGACCGATTGGGAGCGGCCGTTCGCGCTCGAGACGGCTGGCAGGTGCTGCGCGGCGACGAGATCGGCTGGCTGTTGGCTTGGTCGTTGCTCGCCCCGATGAGCGGTCCGAGCGACGTGGTCGCCACCACGATCGTCTCGTCGACACTGCTCGCCCAGATGGCGAGCGAGGCGAACGTACGCTGCGCCACGACCCTGACTGGCTTCAAATGGATTGCCAGGGCCGGCGAAGGTGGCGTGCTGAGATTCGGGTACGAGGAGGCACTGGGCTTCGCCGTCGACCCTGCGGTAGCGGACAAGGACGGGATGTCGGCGGCACTGGCGCTCGCGCGCATCGCCCACGAGCTCGATCGCCACGGTCGCAGTCTGCTCGACCTGCTCGACGACATCGAATCGCATTTCGGCGTGCACGCCGTGGCACAGCTCTCGTTGCGCTACGACGGCGCGGGGGGCCAGCAGCGGATTGCTTCTGCGATGAGCAAACTGCTCAACGACCCGCCGCGTCGCCTCGGTCAGGTTGACGTGAGCGATACCTTCGACCTGAACGACGGCTTTGGAGGTCTGGCCCCGACTGAGGGGATGTACCTGTCCCTTGGCGCGGCCGGGCGAGTGGTGGTGAGGCCGTCGGGGACTGAACCAAAGTTGAAGGCGTACATCGAGGTGGTGGGTGCGCCGATTGAGCGCTCGATGCTCGAGAGCGAGCGGCGAAGAGTGCGCGCGATCGCGGAGTGCGTGCGCAGCGATCTGGCGTCGAGCCTGAACGACTAAGGCGAACGGAGCGCGGCGTAACCGGGTTTGATCACCGTATTGATCATGTTGAGGCGCTGGTCGAATTCGAAGAAGGAGCTCTTGGCGGCATTGAGGGTCAGCCACTCCATGTCGTCGAGCGACCAGCCAAAGGCCCTGGCGCAGGCTTCGAACTCGCCCGAGAGGGTGATGCCACTCATCAGTCGATTGTCGGTATTGAGCGTGACCCGGAATCGCAACGTGCGCAAGGTCTCGATCGGATGTTCGCGGATCGATTTCGCGGCTCCGGTGTGCACGTTCGACGTGGGACAGACCTCGAGAGGGATCCTGCGGTCGCGAACGAAGTTGGCGAGTCGACCGAGGCGGTAGCCACCGTCGGCCTCGGTGATGTCGTCGACGATGCGCACACCGTGACCCAGACGTTCGGCGTTGCAGAACTGCACCGCCTCCCAGATAGAAGGCAGTCCGAAGGCTTCGCCGGCGTGGATCGTCATGTGGAAGTCCTCGCGCTGGATGAGGTGGAAGGCGCGTAGGTGGTGCGTTGGTGGGAATCCGTCCTCGGGCCCAGCGATGTCGAAGCCGCAGACGCCTTGGTCGCGGAATTCCACTGCCAGCTCGGCGATGGTCTCACTCAACGAGGCCTGGCGCATCGCCGAGAGGATCGTTCGAACGATGATGGTGCGACCATTGGATTGGGCTAAGGAAGTCCCGTGATCGAAACCCACCCGCACCGCATTGACCACCTCGTGCAAGGTCAGGCCACCGATGAGGTGGAGCTCGGGCGCGAATCGGATCTCGGCGTAGACAACCCCGTCCATGGCGAGGTCGTACGCAGTCTCTGAAGCGACCCGCTCGAGCTGGTCCCTGGTCTGCATGACGGCCGTCGTGTGCGCGAATCCCTCGAGGTAGCGCACCAGGTCACTACCCGGAGTGTCCGCGATGAACCAGCGTCGCAGTTCGTCAGGGTCCTCGGTCGGCAAGCCACTGTAACGGGCTTCACGGGCCAGTTCGAGGACGGTCTCGGGTCGAACGCCACCGTCGAGGTGATCGTGGAGCAGGACCTTGGGGGCTCGTTCGATGACGTCGCGGGTGAGTGGTGTCGCCATGGAGCAAGGCTAGTCAACAGCCTTGTGCGTTAGTTGGTGATTCGTTCCAACATGAGGGGACGCTCGTTCACCGACTGTTCAGCGATGACGATGGCGTCTTCGATGA
>JABEUR010000036.1 GCA_013044405.1 Acidimicrobiaceae bacterium
CCGGGGGGCGAAGCAGGCGGGTCATCGCATAGACCAGGGTCGACTTGCCCGATCCGCTCTCGCCCGCGATCCCGAGCACCTGGTCGCGACGAAGCGTCAGGCTGACCCGGTCGACCGCGCGCACCATGTGCTCGCCCACGCCGTAATCGACGCTGAAGTCCCTCACCTCGAGCACGAGCTCGTCGCGCGCGACGCCGGCGCGGCTCGCCGGCTCGCTCGAGGCGAGCTCCTCGTGACGGGTGAGCGCGCTCACTCGCTCACCATCCTCGTCGCGCCTAGCGCGGTGTTCGAACTGCGAAGTACCGGGGTGAGCCCCAGGCGCGGACGGCGCGCGAGGTGGAGGCGCCGGCGCTGGCGTGAGGTGAGACCGGCCGCTCGAAGGCGCGGGTTGATGAACTCGTCGATCCCGAAGTTCACCAGCGCGAGGCCCGTGCCCACCAGTGCGATGCAGATACCCGGCGGCACGAACCAGTACCACTCGTTGGAGAGCGGTGCGTTGTTGGCCTGGGCCCAGTAGAGCATCGTGCCCCAGTTCCACACCGAGGTGCTGGTGAGCCCGATGTAGGCGAGGGTCACGTAGGCGCCGATGGAGTAGAGCACCGTGAACAGCAGTGACGAGGCGAGTACCGGCAGGAGGTTCGGAGCGATCTCGCTGAACATGATGCGCGTGCGCGACTCTCCGATGATGCGCGCCGCCTCGACGAAGTCACGGTTGCGCAGCGACATCGTCTGGGCGCGCAGCACCCGCGCGCCCCAGGCCCAGCCCGTGAGGCTGATGATCAGACCGATCACGAACTCGTTGGAGCGGCTGTTGACCGGCAGGTAGCTGTCGATCACGATCAACAGCGGCACCCCGGGGATCGCCAAGAAGACGTTCGAGAGCAGTGACAGCCCGTCGTCGGCGACACCGCCCAGGTAGCCCGCGGCGATCCCGATGCCCATCGACAGCGCGGTCGCCACGAGTCCCGCCACGAGCGCCACCACCATCGTCGCTCGCGCGCCCACCAAGAGTTGGGAGAAGATGTCCTGGCCCAGGCTCGTCGTGCCGAGCCAGTGGTGCGACGAGGGACTGAGCAGTGGGTTGAAGGCCGTCGAGCTGGGGTTGTAGGGCGCGAGCCAGGGTCCGATCACCGTCATGACGACGAAGAAGGCGAGGATCGCCAGTCCGAGCAGCACCTTGGGCGAGCGTGGCAGCTGCAACTTCCTCATACCGCCGCCTCGCTTCTCGTGCGCGGGTCCAGGACGAGGTACACCACGTCGGCGATCAGGTTCGCCGCGAGCACGGTGAGCGTGATGACGAGGAAGATCCCCTGGATCAGCGGATAGTCCTCATTGAGCACGGCCTGCAAGAGCAGGTCTCCGACGCCGGGGTAGTTGAAGACCAGCTCGACCAACAGTGCTCCCGACACCACCAGGCCAATCGCGAGCGAGAGGTTCGCGATGCTCGGCAAGACCGCGTTTCTCGCCGCGTGGTAGATCACCTTGCGACGAGGCAGGCCCTTGGCCACGGCCATCAACACGAAGTCCTCGCCGATCATGGTGATCATCATGTTGCGCATGCCGAGCATCCAGCCCGCCACCGAACTCAAGACGATCGAGATCACCGGCAGCTCGCCGTAGCGCAGCACGCTCGTGACGAATGACCAGTTCCAACCCGGCGTCACGCTCTGGCTGTAGGCACCGAGCACGGGGAACCAGTGCAGGTTGCTGCCAAAGACGAGCAGCATGATGGTGCCGAGAAAGAAGTACGGCACGGCCTGGAAGAACGTCGCGGTCGGGATCAGTGAGTCGAAGCGTGATCCGCGCGTCCAGCCGAGCATCGCCCCGGCCGCGGTGCCCACGAAGAAGCTGATGACGGTGGAGAGTCCGATGAGTCCGATGGTCCAGGGAACGGACTGGCGAAGGATGGAGCTGACGGGTGCGCCGAGCGTGATCGAGATGCCGAGGTTGCCCTTGAAGAGCTGTTCGATGTACGTGACGTACTGGGCCAGGATGCCCTGCTTGAAGCCCAGTCCGAAGGAGAGTCGAATGGCGCGGATCTCGGCCGGGGTGACCTGGCTCTGGATCTTGCCAATGAGGGTCTGGACCGGGTTGCCCGGCATCAGTCGCGGCAGGATGAAGTTGGCGGTGATCGCCACCCAGGCGGTGAGCGCGTAGAGACCGAGGCGGCGAACGATCATCCTCACGTGGCACCCCCGGCGTTGGCGAGCTCGCCCTGGGCCAGGCGCGCTGGCTCGAGGTCCTTGGCGCACCCGCAGCTCGCGCGCACGACCAGCTGGGTCGGCAGCACGATCGTCGCCTTGGCGCCGTCGGGGTCGTCGAGCAGTGCGACCAGGGCGTCGACGGCCACCTCACCGAGGATGCTGCCGGACTGGCGGATGGTGGTGAGTGGCGGATTGAAGTAGCGCGTCAGGGTGATGTCGTCGAAACCGGTCACCACGATGTCGTCGGGCACCTTGATGCCGCGCGCGTTGAGCGCGTAGATCACGCCCACCGCGGTCTGGTCGTTGGCGCACGCGAAGGCTTGGGGCAGCGGCTCGCCGCGCTCGAGTCGCGCCTGCATCGCGCTCTCGCCTCCGGCCGAGGTCCAGTCCGACACGAGCACGTCGCACGCGTTGACCTGCCCGCCCAACTCGGTGATGGCCGTGGTGAAGGCCAGCGTGCGCGCGACGCTGTCGGGGCTCTCGTTCGAACCGGTGACGAAGCCGACCTGGGTGATGTCGTGCGCCTCGACGAGGTGCTCAGCGAGGCTGCGCATCGCCTGTTCGTTGTCCACGCGCACCGTCACCGCCGTCGGGCACTCCCCCGAGCCCGAGAGCAGCACGACCGGGGTCTTCTTCGCCAAGGAGGCGACGTCGTCGTCCTTCAGCACCCGGTCGAGCAGGATCAGGCCGTCCACCGCTCCAGTCAGGTTGAGGATCGAGGACATGTTGGACGGGTGGGTGTCGTCGGAACTGCTGAGCAACAAGGAGTAGCCCAGTTCAGCCGCGCGCGACTCCGCGCCTCGAATGACGATGTCGGTGTAGAGCAGACTGGCCTCTTCGACCCCGAGAACCCCACTCTCGACCGAGGCTCGCATGAACACCAGACCCAAGATCCAGTGCTTGCCGCTCGAGAGACCACGGGCGACCGAATTGGGGACGAACTCGAGCTGCTCCATCGCGGCGAGGACCCGATCACGGGTGGACGGTCGCACCGAGTCGATAGCGTTGATCGCTCGACTCACCGTCGCGATCGAGACGCCGGCGAGGGTCGCCACGTCGTAGATCGTCGCCGGCGATTCGCCCATTGCATCCCCTCCCCTGGTTCAGCGCGTTCAATCGATGTAACCGCTTACAGAAATGTAAACGCTTACAAAATAGCCACGTCGAATGCCCCTGTCAAGTCACTTTCGGGGCCGTCCGCGACGAGTCGGCGCTCGTCGTTCGAGGTGCGACATACGCTCATAAACGCTGGTCAGGTGGGTAGGGTCGAACGGGGCGCGGCGCCGCTCGGATCCGATTCATCCACACCAGATCCGCTCGTGAAACATTGCCCAAACTCGGTGCCAGGTGTCGAGTGATCACTGAGCGCATGTCGCGGGAGGCTCCACCCACGCTCGGCCACGCCCCACCATCGCCATTCACGAGTCGGTCGACGCATGGTTCATCGCGAAGATTCCCCGCCGACACGTGAGCGGTCCGCTCACCCAGACGGGTTCGAGGTCCTTGAGATGCTCAAACCCCGTCGAGCGTCCCCGTGCTTCATCAGCTCGGCCGCCAGCGTCGCGAGGTAGGGATCGTCGGGGACGGCGTTGCTCAACTCGAACATCAACTCCGCGCTGCCCGAGCGCTCGACGGCCTCGCGGATCGCGACGTCGATCTGGTGGCGGGTGATGACGATCTCGGGACACTCCGAGGCCGCGAGCAAGGAGCCCTTATATGAGGTGACGGCACTGGTGAGGTCGCCGTGGCGAAGGGCGTTGAGCACGCGCACGTGGTCAGCGTCCACGCGCGCGTTCAAGCGATAGGGACGTGAGGAGATGACGTTGCCGAGCAGGGATCGCAGGTGCGACACCTCGGACTTGACCGTCGCCACGCTGATCGGCTGGTCGCCGTAGAGGAAGGCCGTCAACTGGTCGAGCGACAGGCCGCGTTCGTAGAGCGCGAGGATGCACAAGATCTCGGTCTGGCGAGGACTGAGTTTGACGGGGCGCTGGTTGAGCGTGACGCGACTCTCGCCGAGGAGTCGAAGGCGCAGGTGCGCTGACGACGAGTCGATCGGTGTGATGTTGGCGGCGCGATGGTCGCGCGCCAGCTCGTACTCGACGTTTCGCGCGAGCGCGCGCACCATCGCCATCACCGACACGTTGGACTTGGACCACAGCGCCGACACGTCGATCACGCCCAGGGAGTGTCCGCTCGTGGGGTCGAGGATGGGCGCTGAGTAGCAGACCCAGTCGTGCACCATGGGCGCGTAGTGCTCGGCGGAGAAGACGGTCGAGGGGTGCTCGAGCTTGTGCGCGAGCGCGAGGGCGTTGGTCCCCACCGACTCCTCGTTCCAACAACCCCCCAGCGTGAAGCGCACGTCGTCGGCGTGGCGCAGCATCTTGCGCCCTCCGGCCATCCAGGTGATCGTCACCATCTCGTCGGTAATCGCCGCGACGTAGTCCCCGGCGAGGGTGACCTCTCGAAGGTCGTCGAGGATCACCTGACAGGCCTGTCCGAGACGCGACTGGGTGAAGGACTGCTGGGTCACCTCGGGTGAGAGCAGGGGCGCCTCACGAAGGTCCACCGGTACCGTGAGTGCCGAACGCTGCCAGGAGGAGAAGACCTCGGGCCGGATGCGACTGGCCGACCCCTGACCCTCGATGGCCACGCGCCAATTCTCTTGCGCCTCGCCGCGCAGGTCGCGCAGTTCTCGATTCACGCGGGCCCCCCAGTCGTGACCGGCCCGTCTTCGCGAGCGAACCCGGGCCGTTGAGCGAACCATAGCCCCGCACGTGCGCTGGCGCCAAAGCGTGACCCCAACCTTTTGCCAACCTGGTCCTCTCTATGGTGAGTACGGAACTGCGGGGGTCGCAGTCGAAATCGGGGGCGTGCGAGCGACCCCTAAGGAGTCACCATGATTTTTGATCCACCAGGGACCGGTACGAGTCCGGTCACCGTCAACGCCAAGTACGACAACTACATCGGGGGCAAGTGGGTGGCTCCCGTCGACGGCCAGTACTTCGAGAACATCTCGCCCGCGAACGGACGGGCCTTCACCTCAATCGCGCGCTCGAACGCCAAAGACGTCGAACTGGCCCTCGACGCCGCGCACGCGGCGCGCGCCAGCTGGGGAGCGACGAGCACCACCGAGAGGTCGAACATCCTGCTCAAGATTGCCGACCGCCTCGAGGCCAACCTCGAGATGCTCGCCATCGCCGAGTGCTGGGAGAACGGCAAGCCGATCCGTGAGACGCTCGCGGCCGACATGCCCCTCGCGGTGGACCACTTCCGCTACTTCGCGGGGGTGCTGCGCGCTCAAGAGGGCACGATCGGCATGATCGACGAGCAGACCGTGGCCTACCACTTCCACGAGCCGCTCGGGGTCGTGGGTCAGATCATCCCCTGGAACTTCCCCATCCTCATGGCGACTTGGAAGCTCGCGCCGGCCCTGGCCGCAGGAAACTGTGTCATCCTCAAGCCCGCCGAGCAGACGCCGTGGTCGATCTTGAAGGTGATCGAGGTCATCGGTGACCTGCTGCCCGACGGGGTGCTCAACGTCGTCAACGGCTTCGGCGTCGAGGCGGGCAAGCCCCTCGCGTCCTCGCCGCGCATCGCCAAGATCGCCTTCACCGGCGAGACCACGACGGGACGACTGATCATGCAGTACGCGTCGGACAACATCATCCCGGTGACCTTGGAGCTCGGAGGTAAGAGCCCCAACATCTTCTTCGCCGACGTCATGGCCAAGGACGACGACTTTCTCGACAAGGCCGTCGAGGGACTGGTCATGTTCGCGCTCAACCAGGGCGAGGTCTGCACCTGTCCGTCGCGGGCACTCATCCAAGAGTCGATCTACGACGAGTTCATGGCCCTCGCCATCGATCGCGTGAAGGCCATCAAGCTCGGCAATCCACTGGACATCGACACGATGGTCGGAGCCCAGGCGTCCAACGACCAGCTCGAGAAGATCCTCTCCTACCTCGAGATCGGGGTCGACGAGGGCGCCGAGGTCCTCGTCGGTGGCCATCAGCGAAGCGTCGAAGGACTCGAAGACGGTTACTACGTCGAGCCGACCATCTTCAAGGGCCACAACAAGATGCGGATCTTCCAAGAGGAGATCTTCGGACCGGTGCTCTCGGCGACGACTTTTCGTGACGCGGCCGACGCCGTCGAGATCGCCAACGACACCCTCTACGGCCTGGGTGCCGGACTCTGGACCCGCGACGTCAATACCTCCTACAACGTGGGCCGAGCCGTGCAGGCCGGACGCGTGTGGACCAACTGCTACCACGCCTACCCCGCGCACGCGGCCTTCGGTGGGTACAAGGGGTCGGGTATCGGACGCGAGACGCACAAGATGATGCTCGACCACTACCAGCAGACCAAAAACCTGCTGGTCAGCTACGCGCCCCAGAAGTTAGGGTTCTTCTAGGAACCATGCGTAGCGAACTTCACCGCGTAGACATCACCGACGTCGCCGCGGCGCTGCTCGCCCGATTGGTGGATCAGCATGGACTTTTGTTGTTCCACCAATCGGGCGGATGCTGCGACGGATCGAGCCCCATGTGCTTTCCGCGCAATGAGTTTCGCATCAGCGATCGCGACGTCTACCTCGGCGAGGTCGAGGGCACGCCGTTCTACATGGGCGCCAACCAGTTCGAGTACTGGGCACACACGCACCTGACCGTGGACGTCGTGAAGGGTCGAGGCAGTGGTTTCTCGGTCGAGGCGCCTGAAGGGGTGCGTTTCCTGATCCGCTCGCGCGTCTTTGACGACGATGAACTCAACCAGTTGGCGCCAGTTCTGCACGGGGATCAACACAGCGCCTCAACCTGAGCAATTCGTAACGAGCCGGGCGCGATCCGACCAGTGCAGGGCTAACTACCGATGGCGAAAGGTCGATAGCGTGACGCGGCTGCGCACCCTATCAACACTGCTCGGTCCTATTTTGCAATTCGACACCGGAGTCTTGGTCGATGCACAAGGAGATATTGCAAATCGCTGGTGGCCCGGTCCCTTAACAACGGAGTCCGCGCTGGGCGCGGGGCATCAAATCCTCACCGCGCCAGTCCCGAGCGACTCACACCGAGTTGGCGCTCGCCGTCATTCTTCGCCGAGCAGTTCGGCCTTGGCCCGCTCAAGGGCATCGTGGTCGCCGTCCGCGACCACGGGCGACTCCAACTTCATCTGATCGATGCAATCCACGATGATGCCGCCGACGAGCGCACGTAGCGAGTACTTGTGGTCGGCGGGCACCACGTACCACGGAGCCCACGACTTCGAGGTCGCGCTGATGGCCTCCTCGTAGGCGTCCTGGTAGTCGTCCCAATGCTGGCGCTCGGCGAGGTCCGCGACCGAGAACTTCCAACTCTTAGCCGGGTCGTCTAGGCGCGCCAGAAACCGCTCCTTCTGCTCCGCGCGCGAGAGGTGCAAGAAGACTTTGATGATCCGCGTCTTGTTTCGGTGCAGGTGGTGCTCGAAGTTGTTGATGTCCTCGTAGCGGTGGCGCCAGAACTTCTCCTCCTGATCCTTGTTGGGGCGTTCGTGCGTCGTGTCCAAAAGATCCGGGTGGACCCGGGTCACCAGCACGTCCTCGTAGTAGGAGCGGTTGAAGATGGTGATCTCACCGAGTTCGGGCAACGCCTTCGAGGCCCGCCACAGGTAGTCGTGGCGCAACTCCTCGCTCGAGGGCTGCTTGAACGACTCGACCCGACATCCCTGGGGGTTCACGCCTGTCATGACGTGCTTGATGGTCCCGTCCTTGCCAGCCGCGTCCATTGCCTGCAAGACAACCAATAGGGCGTGCGAGCCGTTCGCCCAGAGCAACTCCTGGGCGTTGGCGAGCTCCTGGCTGAACTCGTGCAGGTCCTCCTCGGCTACCTTCTTGCGCGTCGAATGCTCGTTCGAAGCGTCCGCACCCAGCCAGTCCGTCGACACGCGCTTGGTACTGCGTTTGGCGAGCTCCGCCGAATTTCCTGGCTTGACTCGCATCTCATCCAAGACCTTCTTATTGAGCTTCATATCCCCTGCCTTCCCGGCGCGACATCCGTTGACTTTACGACCTCGGCGTGCGCCTGACACCACTCGCATCGCCGACGAGCGTCGGTGCCCGCCACGGCGTGGCCGTCGCGAGTGATCGCTTGTCCGTAGGGGCACAAAGAGGAGTCGTGGTACACCGCTTCGTCCGGGCTGGAGTTGACGTCCCTATGGAACGGGGCCACGCTCGCCGCCGTGGCGGCCAAGTCGGCCTTCGAACGTTGACCGCGCGCGCCACCCTGCGATATCGCGCCTGACGGATCGAGGATTCGGTACGCCAGGAGCTTCACCGCGTCGGTCACGAGGAACCAGGCCAACGCGTAGACCCAGATGAGGGCCACGTAGCGCCACCCCAGGGCCGTCATGAAGATGCCCAGTCCCGCGATCAACGTCGCTAGGGTCTGCGTGCCGATGACCGCCGCCAGTAGGACGCGAGCGGGTCGGATGGACCAGAACGGTCCGCGGGTGCGCGCTTGGAAGATCGTCAGGTGCCCCGCCACCGACAACAGCAGGTACATCATGGTCTGGAGCTCGGGGTGATCGAGGTGAAAGACCCGGTCGCCGAGGTAGAACATGGCGAACGCCGCGATCGGGCCCACGACCCCCAGCACCGTGGCCATTCCCAAGACGACGCGCATGTTCCACACCTCGGGCCGGTTGCGGTAGCGGACGTTATCGTAGGCGATCGACAGGATCGCCCCGTCGTTCAACAGGGCCAGCATGACGATCTGGATGGCCGTCACGGGAAAGAAGTTGTATCCGAAGATCACGAGCGTGACGAAGAGCAGCACGCGCAGGGTCTCGGCGATGCGGTAGATGGCGTAGCTGTTCATCCGCTGGAAGATCTTGCGGCTCTCCTTGATCGCGTCGATGATCACCGACAGGCCCGGCGTGGTGAGCACGATCGAGGCGGCCGCGCGCGCGGCGTCGGTCGCGCCCGACACGGCAATCCCGCAGTCGGCCTTCTTCAGCGCCGGTGCGTCGTTCACACCGTCGCCGGTCATGCCGACGATGTGACCGCGCTGCTGCAGGACGTCGACGATGTGGAACTTGTGCTCAGGGAATACCTGCGCGTAGCCGTCGGCGCCCTCGACCGCATGGGCCATGGCTGCTGACTCAGTGCGCGCAGAGTCGCCCAGACTCGAAGCGTCGAGGATGTTCTCGCCCATGCCGAGGGTCTTCGCGGTCTCCTTGGCGATCGCTAGCGCGTCACCGGTGACCATCTTCACCGCAACGCCCATCTCGCGGGCCGTGGCAATGGTCGCTCGGGCGTCGACCCGTGGCGGATCGAACAGCGGGAGCACGCCGAGCAACTTCCACGCTCCGTTGCCTTCGGCGCGCGCAACCCCCAGGGAGCGGAACCCCCGAGCCGCGAACTCGTTCACCGCCGCGTCGGCGCTGCGCGTCACCTGGGCGGTGCTTTTGGCCAGTTGGAGGATCACCTGAGGAGCGCCCTTGGTCACCTTGAAGACGGAGCCTTTGGCGTCCTTCAGTGTCGCCTCGGTGCGCTTGTCCACCGGGTTGAAGGGCGTGAAGTGCTCCTCGTGGTATCCCCGAAGCTCCTGATCGCTGGCGAGCCCTCCCAGTACTGCGAGATCGATCGTGTCGTGGTCGTCGTCTCTCGAAGCCAGCGCCGCGTTGACAATGACGTCTTCGGGCGTGACGCCCTCGACCGCGAACGGACCGCCGAGGGTGAGGGTGTTGAGGGTCAGCGTGCCGGTCTTGTCGGTACAGAGGATGTCCACCCCGGCAAGTTCCTCGATCGCCACGAGTCGGCTGACGATGGCCTTCTTCTGGGCGAGCAGTCGTGCACCGACGGCCATCGTCACCGAGAGCACCGTGGGCATGGCGACCGGGATCGCGGCGACGCTGAGTACCAGAGCGAACTGCAGGGTCGTGAAGAACGGGTCGCCGCGCAGACTCGACACCACCACGATCACGCTCACCATCGCCACGGCGAGCACGATCAGGTAGGTACCGATGCGCAGGACCGCGCGCTGGAAGTGACTCACGGTCTGGCCCTCTTGGACCAGTTCGGCGGTCTTGCCAAAGTAGGTGTTCGCGCCCGTTGCGTAGACCAGGGCACTGATCTCGCCCTGGCGCACGGTCGACGCGGAGAAGACCGCATCCCCGGGGCCACGCGTCGCGGGCAGTGATTCACCCGTGAGAACCGACTGGTCGACCTCGAGGGGGTCCCCGTCGAGCAGACGGGCGTCGGCCGGGACGATGTCGCCCAGGCGCAGTCGGATCACGTCACCCGGGACGAGCTCTCGCGCGGGTGGGTTGACCCACTCGCCGTCGCGCAGCACCCGGGCCATGATGGCCAGTTGCGCCTTCAGCGCGTCGATGGCCCTGCCCGCCTGGTTCTCCTCCCAAAAACCAATGCCGGCGTTGGTGAGCAACAGGATGAGGATGATGGTGAAGTCGGGCCAGTGGCGCAAGACGCCCGACAGGATCACCGCGGCCTCGATCATCCACGGGATCGGACCCCAGAAGTAGCCGAGGAACTTCGCCAGCTGGTTGACCTTCTTCGCCTCGATCTCGTTCGGGCCGTACTGGGCGAGCCGTTTGGTCGCCTCGGCCGCGCTGAGACCCTCGGGTGACGACGCGAGCTTCGCCGCCACGTCGGCGATTCCCATGGTCTGCAGGTCGTCCTTCTCGGCCGGTGGCGTCTTGGAGGAATCTTCAGATCTGGCAGCGGGCGTGGTCGCCTCCTTTGAGCTTCCCCGAGTCGGCGCGAATGGATCTGTCGTTATCGTCGACGAAGCACACCGAGTGGCTCGCACCACCAACAACCACCCCATCCGTCAGAGCTGTCTCCCTGCGGGCGACGCACGATGACGACTCCTTGGCCATACGCCTCGATTCGGTCGTTCCAATCGATGATACCGCGACTGCACAAGCGAACATTTCGTGAATCACACTGTCGGCGCCGCGCAGATTATCTGCCGAGCGACACCTCAAGTAACTGTTCTAGGTAATAATTAGTAGATGCAATCAAAAGTTCCCAGGCCCGCCCAACCGGTGGAGGCCGTGATCGACGCCGTGCTCTCGGCGAGCCGGGTGCTGGTGGCGATAGCGGCCCGATCGCTGTCGGACGTGGGTGAGGAAGTCACGCTCACCCAGTACCGAACCCTGATCGTGCTGGCGTCGCGCGGACCGCAGAATCTGGCCGGCCTCGCCGAGGCGGTCGGCGTCACCCCCGCGACCGCCACTCGCATGTGCGACCGGCTCGTGAAGAAGGATCTGATCGAGCGCCGCGCCGAGCCGGACGATCGACGCCACGTGCACCTGACCCTCACAAAGAAGGGGCTGGCGCTCGTGAGCAAGGTCACCAGACGGCGCCGGCGCGAGATCGAGGCCATCGTCAAGTCCATCGAGCCCAGGGAACAGGCCATCCTCGTCCAGGCGCTCGGCCGCTTCGCGAGCGCCGCGGGTGAAGTACCCGAACTGGACTGGTCGACCGGATGGGACCTCTAGGTGCCACTCACCCCAACCACGAAGATCCGGCGCTGGTCGTTCCATTCGACAGGGCTCCAAGTACGCATCGGCCGCTGGCTCACCACCGCCACCTACACCCAGAAGTGGCTCGTGCTCGGAACGAGCATCGGCATCATCGCGGGACTCGGTGCAATCGTCTTCTACGAGGCGCTGCGCTTGGCCACCTACGTCTTCTTGCAGGTGCTCGCCGGATACCAGGTCCCCCTGCCGGCGGCCGAGGGCGGACGTGCGGCCGCGGCCTCCTTCGCGCGGCCCTGGGCGATACCGCTCATCGCCTGCGCTGGCGCCCTCGCGGGCGCGATCATCGTCTTTCGCTTCGCCCCCGAGGCCGAGGGCCACGGCACCGACGCCGCGATCGCCGCGGTGCACCACAATCCGCGCGGCGTGCGCATGCGCACCGTCTTCGTCAAGATCGTCGCGTCGGCTCTCACGATCGGATCGGGCGGATCGGGCGGACGCGAAGGGCCCACCGGACAGATCAGTGCCGGCTTCGGATCGTTCCTCGCGCGCTTCCTCGACCTCAGCCCGTCGGACGCTCGCATCACGGTCGCCAGCGGGATCGGCTCGGGCATCGGGGCCATCTTTGGCGCGCCCCTGGGCGGCGCCGTTCTCGCCACCGAGATCCTCTACCGTGACGACTTCGAGGTCGAGGCCCTGCTCCCCTCCTTCATTGCGTCCATCGTCGCCTACTCGGTGTGGGGATCGGTCGAGGGATTCGGCCCACTTTTCGGCTACGTGGGGAACTACCAACTCACCAGTGCCACACAACTGATCTGGTTCGGCGTCATCGGTATCCTCGGCGGGCTCATCGGCCTGCTTTACGCCAAGGGCTTCTATGGCATCTCCGCCTACTTCAGCCGCATGAGGTTGCCGCGTTGGCTACGCCCGGCGATCGGTGGCCTCATGGTCGGTCTCATCGCCCTCGCGATTCCCGAAGTGCTCGGCACCGGCTACGGCTGGATCCAGGCGGGCCTGGGTAGTCAGCTCCTGCACATTCCGCTGTGGATCGTGCTCATCCTGCCCTTCGCGCGCATCGCCACCACGGGCCTGTCGATCGGCTCGGGCGGCTCGGGCGGCATCTTCGGGCCGGGTATGGTGATCGGCGCCTTCACCGGGGCGGCCGTGTGGCGTCTGCTCGAGCCGATCGTGCCGAGTCTCGGCCACGACCCTGCGCCGTACGTGATCGTCGGGATGATGGCCTGCTTCGGAAGCATCTCGCGTGCACCGCTCGCCGTGATGCTCATGGTCGCCGAGATGACCGGGACGCTCTCCTTGATCGTCCCGGCGATGCTTGCGGTCGGGCTCGCGACGCTGATCGTGCGCCGCAACGACGACACGATCTACCGCAGCCAGCTGCGAGGGAGAGCCGAGTCCCCTGCGCACCGCATGCTCACCGGGCTCCCGCTGCTCGCCATCGTGCCGGTCGCCGATGCCATGGCCCCCGCGCGCTGCGTGCTGAAGGGCTCCGAGGATCCCAATACCTTCGAGGCACGCCTCCAACGGGCCGGCGTCGGCGCCGCCCCGTTCGTCGACGACCAGGGCCGCTATGTCGGTGTCGTCACGCTGGCCTCGCTTGCGAAGGCGACCGAGGGCGCCGTCGAGGAACGCGAGGTCCCGGTTGACACCACCTTCGCGCCGATCCATCGGTCGGTCCACCTGAACGTCGTGCTCGAGACGCTCACCTCCACCCCCCAGACGTGGGCAGCCGTCATCGACGATGAGCGGCACGTCGTGGGCACCGTCTCGATCTCGGACATCGTGCGCAATTACCGTCGTACGATGCAGGCCAACCTACGGCGAATCTCCGAGCTCGGCGGAACCACCGGGATCTCCGAGGTGATCGTCGTCGAGAATTCCCCGATCGATCAGGCGCCGGTTCGCACGGCGGCAATTCCACGCGGAGTTCTGATCACGGCGATCGAGCGCGGGCGTGACGTCATCCGCCCGACCGGTGACACGGTCATTCAGTCTGGCGATCGGCTGATGGCTCTCGGCACTTCCAATGACCTGGCCGTCCTCGGCGAACTCGCCTCGTCCACTTCGCCCAAAGGGCGTTCGTCGTCCTGAATGTAATGTGAAAACTCGGGATCGTTACTCATAGGGATTGTCTTTGACGTGAACAAAGAGCGATGAAGACGATCTCCTCCTTGGCCGACAGACCACGGTCGTCCTTTCGCGACGCCCTGGATGGTCGGACGTCGCCGAATGACCCCTCTCTCGAGTCGATCGACGATCTCAAGGCTCGTACGCGGGCTCGGAAATGACATCACGTCGACCGCTCCACGTCGGTCGACCGTCGGCACCAGTTTGAAAGATTGTGCCGGCGGACAGTTCGTCACCAAGCGATCCCCTACGTGGTCCACCGTGAAGAGGTGTGTTTGGGACGGATCAGTGGGTGAAGTAGCCGTCAGTCGCGCCCACCCGTTTGGAAACCGATCGAACCCGCGCAAAGACACCTCTCGCTGCCGATGAGCTCGAGTGCTTTTGTCAAGCTGGCGTCACGCGCCAGCGTTACCAAGCGAGAGGAGACTCTCAACGACGGCGACCAGGTCGTTGGACTGGACCGTGGGCGAACGGAACACCCCGGGAAAGGAGCGTTGCTCTCGGTTCACCCAACCAGTCGAGAGTCCGGCGCACGACGCACCATGGAGGTCCCACGGGTGCACCGCCACCATTGCCAAATGAGATGGAGCAACACCGGCTGCTGCAACGGCGAGTTCGTAGGCCTGTAATCGAGGCTTCCAGTGACCAACTTCATCGACCGACAGGACATCAACGAACGAGTCGAGGACGCCGCCGGCAGCGAGGATCTGTCGGGCGAGTGCCGCACTGCCGTTGGTCAACGCAAATGCCCGGACGCCCGCGGCGTGGAGTCTGTCGAGAGAGGATGGTACGTCTGGATAGATGGGAACCCTGGCGAACGCCGCCAAAAGTTGATCGCCAGCCCCATCGGGCAATGTTTGACCTCGGTCCGCCCCCACTTCGTAGAGCGCAGTCAGGGCGAGTTCAGAAAAATTCGCGGTGTCACCCGACGCCGCAAGGGCGAAACCATCGCGCAGTAACACCGCAAACCACCACGGCAGGCAAGAGCTGTCGAGCCCGATTTCGATGAACACTTCTTTCAGAGGCGTCAGGTCGGTGAGCGTCTCGTTGACATCAAAGACCACGGCCTCGAGTTGGCGCGTCACTGTTGGTCCTCTCGTGTTGATCATGCGGGTTGCCTCGGCATTTCTCGTATGAGGGCCGGCCCTCCAACCGTGATGATTGACGCCCATTATCGCGCCATCCTGTTACTTCCTTGCAACTAGCGAACGAACTTTGCACCAAACGCGAGCGCCACCCCCACTCAATCTTCTCAGATTGAGGCCAAAGCGGCAGTCACGTCATTCGGATCGGCCCGCTTGGTGTAGTCAGCATCGGCGAAGCGCCAGACGACTTTGCCAGAAGAATCAATAATGTAGGTGGCGGGAATGGGAAGTTCAAACGTGTCATCACCGTTTGCGGCCGGCAGGTCGAGGCCGAAACCTGAGTAGACCTCTCGAAGGTCTTCGGGCAAGCTAAAGACGAGGCCAAACGACCGGGCGACGATGTTACCCACATCGGAGAGTACCGGATAGGCCAGTTCTAGCTTCTCGACCGTCGACATCGAGGAATCGGGGGTCTGAGGAGAGACCGCCACCAAGGTGGCACCCGCGCTCGTGATCTCGCCGAGTCGGGCCTGCAGCGCACGCAACTCCATCGAGCAGTATGGGCACCAGCCGCCACGGTAGAAGACCAACACTACCGGTCCGGCGTCCAACAGCGAGGACAACTTGACCTGATCACCATTCACGTCAGGTAACACGAAATCAGGTGCAAGCGCGCCAATCGCGAGGCTCTTTTCGACCAGACCCGATTCTCGAAGTGCCCCGGTGGCACCGTTCATGACCGCAAGGACTTTGGTCGGAATTCTCTCTCGGGCCGAATCGTTGTACCGCTTTAGTTCCATGGTCAAGCTGCTGGACATTATCGCCTACTCCTTGAACGAGACGAACGCCTTCGCCGTCAGCAAAGCAGTGGCCAAACTTTTAAGGCGGCCTAAATCTTGTCACCAATCCGGTAGCGAGATCTTCGCCGTTGTCGATGTGACAGGAAATATTGTCAAACCGCTTGGGCTAACCTAAAGGTCCGGGGATTGAGTACCTCTTAATGCTAATGTCCATCCACCGGGCCGCTAGCTCATCGGGAAGAGCAGGGGACTTTTAATCCCAAGGTGCCGGGATCGAGACCCGGGCGGCCCACCAGTAAAACAAAGGGTTGTGGA
>JABEUR010000155.1 GCA_013044405.1 Acidimicrobiaceae bacterium
ACGATTGGCAACGTCAGTCCCGTCAACTACGAACTATCATTGCTCCAAGTAGCGAAGTCTGCTTAACCCAGTGTCTACTTTCCCTGGGGAGCCTCACCCATACACACGCGATGACGTTGTGTCCATAACACCAGCCTCGAACCCGGTCAGGATCTAGTGCCACGATCAACAACGTTCCGCGCTAGTGGTGGCGCGTTGCACTCACGATGGCGTGACGCAGTACCTCGGCGCTGGAGTGTTCGACGTCCCGAGTGGCCGTCAACAGGACCAGTCACCGCGACTTACTCAACTTCTGGAGTCGGGCCACAATCGCCGCGCCCGGCGCCAACGTCATCTCGTCGCAATACCGTTGGGCGAATTTGGCGATCCGGGCGACATCGTGGGCGTACCATCGACGCAGTTCCGCGCTCGGGGCAACATCTTTGGCCCACTCGTCAAAATCCAAGGAGTCCCTCGTCCTGCCGCGTGGCCAGAGTCGGTCGATCAGTACCCGATACTCATCGGGCTGACGACCAGCAACTTGGTACGCGCGCAGAATTACTATTCGTTTGTTCATGATGCGTCTCTGTCAATTCACCCACCGATCGTACTTTCTCGGATGAATTGCCATCGGAGAGAGAGCCCGGATCCTCAATCACTATGGCGAAAATGAAACCCCAAGGCCTCTGCGGCAACCTTGTCGATCATCTGGGTACTCCAAGGTGGGTCCCAAACGATTCGGACGTCAACGACGCCGCCATCGCGCTCATCTGCCTGAGTAACCGCATAGTGCGCCATGAGCGACATACTCTCTGACGCGGGGCACCCCGGGGTGGTCAATGTCATGTCAACCACGACAGTGCCACCCTCGGTACGAACGTCGTAGACGAGTCCGAGTGACACGATGTCGAGCCCCAACTCGGGATCGATCACTCCGCGCAAGGCGTCCCACGCCCAAAGAAGATCGCCGTTATCGGGCAACGCCGTGGCTGTCGGCGATTCAGGGCTCTCGCGAAGATCAGAGTCGGGGGTGGGCCTCATGAGATTCTCGTGAAGGTGACTCGCCAATCGCCCGCGCCGATCTCAATTGCATCAAAATTGAATCCTTGAGATCCAAGAACCCCCTCCAAGGGAACCGGCTCGAAAGGGGCAATTATGACCAAGTCCTCGTCGACGTTGAGCTCGCCCACGGTTCTCATGATCCAGTCAAACGGCTCCTCTCCCGCGGCGATGATTGGACGGACATCAAGCGTGGCCATGATTTCTGCCTTCCGGGCCCGCTGGGAGCCTGTTATTATTCTAGTCTAGAATAGAACAATAACAGATAGAGACGCACGTATTAAATCGAGGGAGTAAACGTGGACGCTGTAGTACCGCTGGCAAAGAGTGCGGACGAGTGGAAGAACCGCCCGGCGGGCATACCGAACGGCGTCCCGCCGCCGTCGGTGCCCTTGAGTTTCCTTGTTGCAGCAGTGTTGGGTCTGATGGGCTGCGGCGTGGCGATACTCATAACGCGCTCTACCGCCGTCGTAGATCCGACCGACGATCGTGTGGTCGGTGTCGCACACTTGGCAATGCTGGCGACGCTTTCTATGGGGGTGCTCGGAGCAATCCATCAATTCGCGCCAGTTATCACACAGAGGCCCTTCCGATCGGTGCGACTCTCACGGGTTACCTTCATCACCTGGCTCATCGGCTCATGGCTGCTTCCCATTGGTTTCATGGCTCAGCTCGAAGGTGTCGTGGAAGCCGGAGGTATGTTCGCCGCGCTTGCCGTGACGCTCTTCGTCATCAACATCACACCGTCGCTCGCCGTGCAAGGTAAGGGCGCTCCGGTGACCGGGCTGCGATTCGCCGTCATCGGTTTTGTAGTGACTGCGTGTTACGGCGTCGTCTACGTAATCGATCGTCGCGGTAACTGGTTCAACCTCAGTGGACACGTCGTCCTCGCGCACGCCAGCGTAGGACTGCTCGCCTGGCTGGGCCTCACCTACTTCAGCGTCTCGGAGAAACTCTGGCCCATGTTCATGCTGGCCCACGTTCCCGGACGCCACCGAAATGCGTGGCTGGGAATCTGGTCGCTCTTCATTGGGGTACTCCTACTGTCACCAGGACTTCTCTTCGCAATACCTTGGCTCGCGATTGCCGGAGCTCTCACTGTCAGCGTGGGATTCGGCGCACACATCTGCTCACTAATCACGTATATTCGCCACCGACGACGAGCAGCCGATCTCCACTTGGTGTTCATAGTGAGCTCGACGGTCTGGCTGGTGGCTGGAGTCGGATTCGCCTCATCCGGGGCCATGGTGATGCGACACCATCATCACCTGGGCGTCGCGCTCGTAGCGGCGACGATCAGTGCGCTGGCCGGATGGTTACTGGTCGCCATGGTCGGCCACGCATACAAGATTGTGCCATTCATCGTCTGGTCGTCCCTACGCGGTCGCGGTATTAGCAAGAAGGTCGACGGATCGCCACTGATGTTCGCCGACCTCTTCAATCATCGCTGGTCAGCCGTAGATTGTGCTTTGATCAACGGGGGCGTCCTCGCAATCTGTCTCGGCTTCGCCGCATCGACATCGTGGCCGATTGGTGTCGGTGGCGGACTGCTAGTCGGCACTGGACTAATCACCGCCATGAACCTGTCGTGGCGACCCATCCGGCTCTTCTGCCGACCGAGTGCCTTGCGGGATGCGACAGACAACCCAGCCTCAATCACCGTGGCGGCGCAACTGCGGTCCAAGGGACCGACTGACGAGCGCTGACTGCAGCGCGAGGCACCGAGATCAGGTGTCGAGTCGACGCGACACGACCAGTCGACATCCGGCTTTGCGCGGATCGCGTATCACCAGTCGATCGACCGTGAGATCGCCAGTGGATTCAGCCAATCCCTCGGCGAGACCAAGATGCAATTGGCATACTTCTACCGGGTTGGTGGTAGCCACTACTTCGAAGGGGCAGCGACCGAGTACAAAATCCACCTTGGCGCCCTTATCGCTACGAAAGGGACGAAAGCCACTTTGAGAAAGTTCTCGCTCCATTTCGCTGGCACTGTCTTGCTCATTGAGATGCTCCAACCCACGTCGAACTCCTTCACGACGTCCCACCTCGCGCGCGCTGAGCTTCCCCTTAACCGCTTCGGCCAGCAGTCCCGCCAACCACGCATACGAACCCTGGGTTTCCCACTTGCCGGCCGCCTCGGGGTGGAGCTGATAGAGAAGTGAAGGTCGTCCAGGGCGCGAGCGGATCTCGGCTCCTTCGACGATCAACCCAGCCTGCTTCAGCACCGCGAGGTGTTGGCGCACCGCATTATGGTTCAGGCCAATGAATTTGGTCAGTTCGGCCACACCGACTGGTTTCTTCGCGTCCACGATGTACCGGAAGAGTCGGAAGCGCGTGGGATCACCCAGTGCCCGCGCCTCACGCTGGGTTTCTGTCGTGTCCATTTCTATTCCCACCGATTCACCCATACAGGCTACCCTAATTATCTAGTTGTGAGCAGAATAACTATTCTCATGACGTTTTGCAATAAGTAATGTCTCGCGTCCAAATTGAATAGTGTCGAGTCCATGAAACGACTCTAGGGTCAGCCAACAGTCCGGAACCCGCCGGTCGAATGAGACACTCGGTCGTTCTAGATGTTAGCGAGCACCTCCCTGAACGGCGAATTGATCCACACGACTTCGGGAATGGTTGGTACCTGCGATGCGATGCGTCGGAAGCGAATCGGATTCAACTCGAACGCGGCGTTCAACGTAGTTTGGCGCTGCTCTCGGATCTCGGTGTGGGTACCGTAGTGCACTGAGGCTGGAGTTTGCAGGCCAATACCCGAGTGGCGACGCACGTGGTTGTAGTGATCGAAAAACGCGTCGCCGAACGCACGAGCATCCTCGATGCAGCCGAAGCACTCGGGGAACGTCGGACAGTACTTGAAGGTCTTGAACGCCGTCTCACTTAAGGGATTGTCGGTCGATTGACCGACGGTGTGCGCTGAAGTCGGTTCAGTTGACAGTCTCCAGAAAACAGGTCGAATCAGTCAGACAAATAAATACGATATTCATCGTGAACCGTCCACGTGCTTGAATAGTGGGGAATGGTCGAGAGTAGTGACTAGTAATTCCTGAAATGTTGTGCTGAGGTTGTGCTGGAAACTACTACATGGGCTCGAAAACCCAGTAATGCCCTCGTAGCTCAGGGGATAGAGCATCGGTTTCCTAA
>JABEUR010000037.1 GCA_013044405.1 Acidimicrobiaceae bacterium
ATGCGCGAGATGATCGACGCGAAGGACGGCCGCAAGCCGCTCAGCGCGCAGCGTCACGCGAAGTTCCTCAAGCGCCTCGCCATCGTCCAGTCGTTCAACCGTCGTGACGACCAAGGTCGCCGATTGAACGACCCGCGCGCCATGATCCTCGAGGCCGTCCCCGTTATCCCGCCAGACCTGCGACCGATGGTCCAGCTCGACGGTGGCCGCTTCGCGACCTCGGACCTCAACGACCTGTACCGGCGCGTCATCAACCGCAACAACCGGTTGAAGCGCCTGTTGGACCTGGGTGCACCGGACATCATCGTCAACAACGAGAAGCGAATGTTGCAAGAGGCCGTCGACGCGCTGTTCGACAACGGTCGTCGTGGACGTCCGGTGGCCGGCCAGAGTGGCCGACCCCTGAAGAGTCTCTCGGACATGCTCAAGGGCAAGCAGGGTCGCTTCCGCCAGAACCTGCTCGGTAAGCGAGTCGACTACTCGGGTCGTTCAGTGATCGTCGTGGGTCCACAGTTGAAGCTCCACCAGTGCGGTCTGCCCAAGATGATGGCGCTCGAGTTGTTCAAGCCCTTCGTGATGAAGCGCCTGATCGAGACCCAGATGGCCCAGAACATCAAGAGTGCCAAGCGCATGGTTGAGCGTCGCAAGGCCGTGGTGTGGGACGTACTCGAAGAGGTCATCCGCGAGCACCCCGTGTTGCTCAACCGTGCGCCGACCTTGCACCGCTTGGGTATCCAGGCCTTCGAACCGGTGCTGGTTGACGGCAAGGCAATCCAGATCCACCCGCTCGTGTGCAAGGCGTTCAACGCCGACTTCGACGGTGACCAGATGGCGGTGCACGTACCGCTGTCGGCCGAGGCCCAGGCCGAGGCCCGGATCTTGATGCTATCGACGAACAACATCTTCACCCCCGCCACGGGTCGTCCGATCACGGAGCCGGCTCAGGACATGGTGTTCGGTGCCTACTACTTGACTCTGCCCGCGGACCAAGAGATCGAGAATCCTCGCGTCTTTCGCCACGTGTATGAGATCGAGAACGCGCTGGGTGATCAGACCATCGGGCTGCGTACGCCGATCCAGATCCGCCCCCTGAGCGGGTCGTCGCTCGACACGCGCCTCGAGGGTGCCGGTATCGATGTCCACGGCGTGAGCCGTTCGCTGGTGACGACGCCCGGTCGGGTCTTCTTCAACGAAGCGCTGCCCTTCGGGTTCCGCTACGTGAACGAGTTGATCGGCAAGAACGCCACCCCGATCGGAACGATCGTCGAAGAGATCTCCGGGAGTTTCTCGCGCCAGGAGGTCGCTGAATCGCTCGACGCCATCAAGTCGCTGGGATTTCGCTACGCGACCAAGTCGGGTCTGACGATTTCCATCGACGACGTCGTCACGACCTCGGAGAAGGCCGCGATCCTCAACAAGTACGAGGAGCAGGCCGCCAAGGTCGAGACGAACTATCGACGCGGCGTCATTGTCGACGACGAACGTCGCCAGCAGGAGATCGAGATCTGGACCAACGCGAACAAGGAAGTCGGTGACGCTACCGACCGGGCCATGAACGCGAAGTTCGACAACCCGATCCGGATGATGGTCGACTCGGGCGCCCGTGGTAACAGCCAGCAGATCCGTCAGATCGCCGCGATGAAGGGCCTCGTGTCCAATCCTCGTGGTGAGATGATCCCGCGGCCGATCAAGTCCTCCTTCCGAGAAGGTCTTTCGGTCCTGGAGTACTTCATCTCGACCCACGGAACCCGCAAGGGCTTGGGTGACACGGCTCTTCGCACCGCTGACTCGGGTTACCTGACCCGTCGCCTCGTCGACGTCGCTCAAGAGCTCATCGTCAAGGAGTTCGACTGCGCCACGACTCGTGGGATGTGGATCGAGCACGTTGCGGCGGACACGCGCGGACAACGGGCCCACCTCGAGACCAAGCTGTGGGGACGGGTCGTCGCTGAGGACGTGGTCCTATCGGACGGCTCAACCGTTTCGGCTGGGACCATGCTCATGATGGACGACGTGGAGCGTCTTCGTGACGACTCGGCGGTCACGCGAGTTCGCGTGCGCACGACGTTGACCTGCGACGCGGTTCAGGGCGTCTGTGCGGCGTGTTATGGACTCTCCCTGGCGACCCACCAGTTGGTCGAGCTCGGCGAGGCGGTCGGGGTCATCGCGGCCCAGTCCATTGGCGAGCCGGGAACTCAGTTGACGATGCGAACCTTCCACTCCGGTGGTGTGACCGAGAGCGACATCACCCACGGCTTGCCGCGCGTGGTCGAACTCTTCGAGGCTCGTACTCCCAAAGGAGCGGCCAAAGTCGCCGAGTTCTCGGGAGTGGTGCGCGTCGAGCTGATCGGTCGTGAGCGTAAGGTCACGGTCATCGGCAACGACGGCGAGGTTCAAGAGGAGTCGATCTCGATCGCGCGCCACCTGCTCGTCGAGGACGGTCACGAAGTCGAAGTCGGAACGCCGCTGCACGACGGACCGCTCGACCCCAAGTTGATGATGAAGTTCCGCGGAACCCGCGAGACCCAGCAATACTTGGTGGAAGAGGTACAGAATGTCTACCGTGACCAGGGTGTATCGATCCACGACAAGCACATCGAGCTGATCGTTCGTCAGATGACGCGCCGTGTCCAGATCGTCGACGCCGGTGAATCTCACTGGTTGCCCGGTGCGATGGTTGACGTCAAACTGTTCAACGACACCAACGACGAGATCGAGGCCAGCGGCCGCGAAGCCGCTGACGGTCGCGCTCAGTTGATGGGCATCACCAAGGCTTCGTTGGCCACGGACTCGTGGCTCTCGGCCGCTTCGTTCCAGGAGACCACGCGTGTTCTCACCGAAGCTGCCATCGAGGGCAAGCGCGACCACCTGGTCGGCCTCAAGGAGAACATCATCATCGGTAAGTTGATCCCGGCCGGATCGGGTCTGGCGTACTACAACCAGCGCGAACTGCGCTTGGACATGCCCGACGCCGAACTGCTGCCCGCTTGGGCGCAGGTCTCGGATGACGACCTCGACTTGGCCAGCCTCCTGGGCGAATTGACCAGCGACGACTCGTTCAGTGCCGATCTTTCGGCCTTCCAGAACATCGGGACGGCGACGTACGACGAGTCGGCCCTGCCCGAAAACGATGCTGCCAACCCCGAAGACGAGATTGGCAGGCAGGCACTGTAGTGCGCAACACCGCCGTTGGCCGTCGTGGCCAGCGGCGGGCTTGCCGTTGTGGTGTGAATTGTCGTAGGATAGACAGTCCGCGTGCCGGTGTTACTGGTGCGTTCAAGAACGAAGATAAATCAGAAGAGGTTCCGCGTGCCCACAATTGCACAGTTGGTCCGAAAGGGTCGACAGGACAAAGTATCCAAGACCAAGACGCCGGCCCTCAAGGGGGCCCCTCAGCGTCGTGGTGTGTGCACCCGAGTGCATACGGTCACGCCCAAGAAGCCGAACTCGGCCCTTCGAAAGGTCGCGCGTGTGCGCTTGACGTCAGGGGTCGAGGTCACCGCCTACATCCCCGGTGTTGGCCATAACCTCCAGGAGCACTCGATTGTGCTGGTGCGCGGAGGACGTGTGAAGGACCTTCCCGGTGTGCGTTACAAGATCATCCGCGGGGCGCTCGACACCTCTGGTGTGCGTGACCGCAAGCAAGCCCGTAGCCGCTACGGCGCGAAGAGGGAGAAATAATGCCTCGCAAAGGCCCAGCCGTCCGTCGTGAGGTACCCGTCGACCCGATCTACAAGTCGGTCCTCGTCACCCAGGTGACCAACAAGATCCTCGAGCGCGGCAAGCGCACCATCGCGGAGCGAATCGTCTATAGCGCCCTCGAGACCGTCGAACAGAAGACGGGGACCGACCCGGTCGCGACGCTCAAGCGGGCCTTGGAGAATGTGCGCCCAGAGCTCGAAGTACGTAGCCGGCGCGTTGGCGGTACGACCTACCAGGTCCCCGTTGAGGTTCGTCCGCGCCGTTCGACGACCCTGGCCATCCGTTGGCTCACCGACTTCGCCAAGAAGCGCCGTGAGAAGACCATGGCCGAGCGACTGGCCGCCGAGATCATCGACGCGAGCAATGGCGTCGGCGCAGCCGTGAAGCGTCGTGAAGACATGGCCAAGATGGCCGAATCCAACAAGGCCTTCGCGCACTACCGCTGGTAATCGAAGAGAGTTATTGAAATGACCGCACGCGAATTCCCCCTCGAAAAGGTTCGCAACATTGGCATCATGGCCCACATCGACGCGGGCAAGACCACGACGACCGAGCGCATCTTGTTCTACACGGGAAAGAACTACAAGATTGGCGAGGTCCACGAGGGCGCGGCGACGATGGACTGGATGGTCCAAGAGCAGGAGCGCGGCATCACCATCACGTCGGCAGCTACCACCTGCCAGTGGAATGGGCACCGTATCAACATCATCGACACTCCGGGCCACGTTGACTTCACGGTCGAGGTGGAGCGCTCGCTTCGCGTCCTCGATGGCGCGGTCGCTGTCTTTGACGCGGTCGCCGGGGTCGAGCCCCAGACCGAGACCGTCTGGCGCCAGGCCAACAAGTATCACGTTCCGCGGATCTGCTTCGTGAACAAGATGGACCGGATCGGTGCCGATTTCTTCAGGTGCGTCGACATGATCGAAGACCGCCTCGACTGTGTCGCTGCGGTCATCCAACTGCCCATCGGTTCAGAGTCTGAGTTCAAGGGGATCATCGACCTCACCACGATGAAGGCGACGGTCTATCACGACGACGACCGGGGCGAGAACTTCGACGTCATCGACATTCCCGAGCAGTACCGAGAGCAGGCCGAGCAGTACCACCACAAACTCATTGACGTGTTGACCACGTTCGATGACGCGCTGATGGAGAAGGTCTTGCTGGGCGAGGAGACCGTCACCCCAGGCGACATTCGCCGTGCGCTTCGCGTGGGCACCCTCGAGAATCACTGCGTGCCCATCCTGACCGGCAGCGCCTTCAAGAACAAGGGCGTCCAGCCGATGCTCGACGCCGTGGTGGACTTCCTGCCTTCGCCCGTTGACCTGCCACCCACGCAGGGGACCAAGCCAGGCAAGGAAGACGTCGTCGAGCGCAAGCCATCGGATGATGAGCCCTTCTCAGCCCTGGCCTTCAAGATCATGACCGACCCGTACGTCGGCAAGTTGATCTACCTGCGCGTGTACTCAGGAACCCTCGAAAAGGGCGACACCGTGATTAACACCACCAAGGGGATGAAGAAGGAGCGCCTCGGACGCCTCTTGTTGATGCACGCGAACAACCGTGAGGACCTCGACACCATTCGCACCGGCGACATCGTCGCCGCGGTGGGCTTGAAGCAGGTCACCACCGGCGACACGCTCAGTTCGATCGACAACCCCATTCAGCTTGAGACCCTCACGTTCCCCGAGCCGGTCATCCACGTCGCGGTCGAGCCCAAGACCAAGGCCGACCAGGACAAGCTGTCCAAGGCCCTCTACTCGCTCTCCGAAGAGGACCCGACGTTCCGTGTGCGCTCAGACGAGGAGACCGGTCAGACCGTCATCTCGGGTATGGGCGAGCTGCATCTCGAAGTCCTCGTGGACCGGATGCTGCGTGAGTTCTCCGTGGACGCGAACGTGGGTAAGCCTCAGGTGGCCTACCGAGAGACGATTCGCAAGACCGTCACCAAGGTCGAAGAGAAGTACGTGCGCCAGACCGGCGGCAAGGGCCAGTACGGTCACGTGGTCATCACGCTCGAGCCCACGGGCCCAGGCGGCGGTTACGAGTTCGTCGATGAGATCACCGGTGGCGTCATCCCCAAGGAGTACATCCAGCCCGTGAACCAGGGAATCACCGAAGCCCTGACCTCGGGGGTACTCGCCGGATACCCGGTCGTGGACGTGCGAGTTCGCTTGACCTACGGTTCATACCACGACGTCGACTCCTCGGAGATGGCATTCAAGATCGCCGGTTCGATCGCGGTGAAGAAGGCCGCTCGCCTCGCCAGTCCGGTGTTGCTGGAGCCCATGATGGCGGTGGAGGTCGTGACGCCCGAGGACTACATGGGTGATGTCATTGGTGACCTGTCGAGTCGACGCGGACGCGTCGAAGGCATGGAGCAGGTCGGCAATAGCCAAGCGATTAGGGCACTTGTGCCACTGGCCGACATGTTCGGCTACGCTACTGACCTGCGTTCTCGCACCCAAGGGCGCGCGACGTACACCATGCAGTTCCATTCGTACGCAGAAGTTCCTGACTCGATCGCTAAGGAGATCGTGGCCAAGGCCACTGGCGCGTAAGAAGCCGGGAAACCGGCGATAACAAGGTCCAAACCGTAGTCGGGGAGGGCCGAAACAGAACCGACTGGTTCGTGAAGAACCCGTCACTAGAGAGAAAGTTAGTCCCCGACAATGGCAAAGCAGAAGTTCGAGCGCAC
>JABEUR010000156.1 GCA_013044405.1 Acidimicrobiaceae bacterium
CGCAAACATGTCACTCATGTCGGTTACCGCGGCGGTGTTCCAACTGCTGATGTTCTGATTGAAGGCGGTGGCACCAGCGAACATGTACGACATGTTTCCCACCGAGGCGGTGTTCCAAGCGCCGATGTTCTGATTGAACGTCGTGGCACCGCCGAACATCTGGTATGTGCTCGTCACTTGCGTGGGAAAGTTTGACGGGACGACCGTCAAATTGGTGTCATCGTAGAAGGCGAATTCGAGACTGGTGAGACCCGTCAAGCCCACCTCACCCGCGACACCGGTGCTGCCCCAATCCGTGACGCCGGTCAGCTGACAGATTTCACTACCCGCGCCGAACGCGCTCACCGAGCCGTCAACGCTGACCGTATAGGTTCCAGACACCGTATAGGTATGCGTTGGAAACGCCGAGGTTACGTTGGTGTTCGGCGTTCCGTCGCCCCAATTCACGGTGGCGTTCACACTGCCGCTTATCGGAAGTATTACGGTCGTACCCGTACATCCGGGGGCTGCAGTATTGACGGTCAGCAACATCGGCGTGGTCGCGGCCCCGGCCGGACTTGCACCCACGATGAGGAGCACCGGCGAGATCATCAACATCGCGACCAGGATCCGAAACGGGCCGCGAACAAATTTCGTTCTGAGCCGAGCCCATCGTATCCCTCTGACACTCGACCAGGACCACGCCAACGTGCGTCGAACTGACCGACCAGATGAAAAAGCGGACGACATTATTTCTCCATTCTCAAGGAGTCAGCGACAATGGACTAGATAGCGAAGGAGTCGGCGACGTCGACGACCACGTCGCGGCAGTCATGTCCGTGCAACTCGCCTCTCGTCGCGACGACGCACGCCGCCACGGCGAGACCATTGGTCGCCCCAAGTCGTACATCATCGTGAGCACCCAGCAGAGCGGCGCGGAATCGCCGATCAAAGGTGTATTGAGTTCATCTACCTCGACGTCCGAAGATGCCGTAAAGAACCTGGCGTCGTTCGAGTCGACCGCCGAAACGTAGGTAGCAGCCGAAGCGTCGAACGTTATGGCGCCGTCGGTGACGACCGGCCCACGGGACAATCGCGACGTTGCGCGTGGCATCCCTCTGCGCTCGACCACTGCTCCCCCGGCCCTTAGTGACTAGTCCTCGAAAAGTCCAATTCTCAGCGAAGACATGGAGTAGAGCAATACGCCGTTCGGCGTATTTTCGACCCCGATCCGGGGCGTGAAAGTCGAAGTGGCGCCTACGAACCGCTCAATGAAGTGGTCGATCGAGGACGTCGTGGACGAAGGCGGTGAGCTCGCCGCGGCCCCTCACCCCCAACTTGGCGTAGACGTTCTCCAGGTGCTTTTTCACGGTCGCCGACGATATAAACATCGTTGCCGCGATCGAAGCGTTGGTGGAGCCGCTGATCACCCGGGTCGTCACCTCGGCTTCACGAGCACTCAGTCCCAGTGACTGCAGACTCTGCTGACGTGGCCGAATCGGCTCCTCACGCAAGAGCAGCGTACCGTGACTGGCCACCTGCTCAGGGAGGTATCGCAGCACCATTTGACGTCCTTCGCTTTCGACCCGCAACGGCGCGAGTAACCGCAGACCATCTGGGTTCGAGAGCCACGACCGTTGAGTGACCAACCACTGTTCGACCAGCACCGGCCACGGGCTCGTACTGGTTGGCGGCCCGAAGTGTCGGCACAGCGCGGCGAGCGCTCCGTCGGTGAGTTCCTGTGGCGGGTCCGAAAGCACGATCAGTCCCAGTTCAGCGTCTGCGAGTGCGCCAATCGTGCTATTCAAGTGCGACAGGAGACGCTCGCGGTCGCGCGCGGAGTACCACGCCTGGACGAAGTAAGGACGTAGCGTGTTCAAGATCGTTCGGTCGCGTTCTGAGAAATCGTCGTGGCTCCGACTCGCCGCGATTCCCACGACGTTCGGATGAAGCGTCGGCAGGACTATCGACATCTGGTATTCGACGTTCAGTGGCTGATAGACCAATTCGTACAGTTGACTATCGTGGAACTGCTCTTGACTCCAGAAGTCGCTGAACTTCTTGGCCGAACCATCACCCGACTCTGAGTAGTACCGAATCATCGGATGCTGTCGGGCGAGCACTTCGAGGTTCTGTTGAACCTCTGGGGGGACGTGATAGTCCCACGGCACCGAACGATAGGTCATTTCGCCGATCAACGGATCCATCTCGTTGAACGTCACTACATCGCAAGGCACGAGTCTGGCCACTTGTTCGATGGCCAACTGGCTGAACGTGACAGGGTCCTGAGCGGCACTCACCGCCTGCACGGCCGAGAGCACGAGCTCGAAATCACGGGAGTTGAGTTCCTCCATTAAAAATTGATATCACGCCTGTGCTGGGCATGGGAATTCAATGTTCCTCAGGAATTTATAAGGCGATGTCCCCTTGGCCACTCCGCTTGCCCCTCGCGTAAGCGGCACTGCGATGAGCGAATGGCGACGTCAACAGTCCCTTACTGGCAACTCAGAGAAATCGCGGGACATGGTCAAGAACATCGGAAAGTTCAAGTACCGATAGGTGGAGATACTCTCGTTACGATCATCGCGTGGGGATGTTCACTGATCAAGGTCGTCCACTCGGGGCCATGCTGCTCATAATCACTGACGACCACCGACTTCTCCTTCACCATCGAGACGACGTTGAAGGCATTCCCCATCCTGGGCGCTGGGCTGGATTCGGCGGTGCTGTCGAAGAAGGAGAATCGGTGCGAGACGCGTTACGGCGAGAGGTCATGGAAGAGACGCGCCTGCAAGTGCAAAACCCCATCTTCTTGACCAATGAGATCGACCTTGAGGGTGACGGACGCCTCATTTCGCTCTACTTCGTCAACGGGGGAATCAGCCCTGCGGACATCGATCTTCAAGAAGGTCTCGGTATTGGCGTCTTTAACGTCTCGGAGCTTGGCGACCTCGACATCTCTCCCTTCGTTCGCCGAGCCATCCAATCGCATCTCATGCCACTACTCTCCGGCTCCGAACCTTGAGCGGCACCGCGTGATGGGTCAACCGCGGACAGGACTGCCCCGGGTCACTTGGAGACCGAGTCAACCAAATCTTCAGGAGTCCCAGGTGTGACCGATGCGAAGGAACCGAGGGCGCATCTGCGAGACTGCCCCGGCTTTGTGCGCTTCTGGATGGCCTCCACTGTCTCGGACTTCGGAACCTACATCAGCACGATCGCCATCCAGGTCATTGTCGTGTTCGCGCTCCACAAAGGCGCCGCCGGCGTGGGGCTCGTCAGTGCCGCTCGCTGGCTTCCCTATCCTTTGCTCGGGTTGGTGGCCGGTGTTCTAGTCGACCGTTCCCGTCGGCGCCCGCTTCTGGTCATCACGGATCTGGTTCGCGGTCTTTTGCTTGTCGTTGTCCCAGTACTCGCCTTGATTCACCATCTTTCGCTGGTGGTCTTAATGTTGTTCATGGCGGCATTCGGATTGATGTCGCTTCTCAATGACGCTGCCTCTCAGTCCTTTTTGCCGCGACTAGTACCAGCCAACCAGTTGACCTCTGCTAACGCTCGACTCGACCAGAGTGCTTCGGTCGCTCAGATGTCGGGTCCAGCGATCGGTGGTGGACTGGTTTCTCTACTGACCGCTCCTTGGGCCGTGCTGATCGACGCGGCGAGCTACGTCGCTTCTGGCCTTTTGCTTTTGCGGATTCCGATATCCGAGCCTCCGCGCCGACCGGTGTCCCTGCGGGGCGTACGGCGCGAAGCACTCGAAGGCTTACGTTGGATCTACAAGCACGCCACCCTTCGGCCACTGGCACTGAGCACCCACGGCTGGTTTCTCTGCAACGCAGTCGCCGGTACGGTTCTGCCCCTCTTCGTCTTGCGGACCCTCGGTATCAGTGCCTTGGGTTACGGCGTCGTGCTGTCCGCGGGGGGCGTTGGCGCGCAGGTGGGCAGTCTCGCCGCGGTACGCCTGGGCGCGCGCTTCGGTTGCGGTCGGGTAGTCGTAGCCTGTCGCGTGGCGACGGCCATCTCATGGGCACTGATGGCACTCAGCCATCAACATTGGTCGGTCTGGGTCATGCTCGGCGCGGGGCAGCTCTTGCTTGGCTCGTCAATGGGCGCGGAGAACGCAAACGAGATGGGTTATTGGCAAGCACTGACACCTGACGCCCTACAGGGCCGGATGAACGCAACGCGGCGCTCGATCAATCGAGCGATGATCGTGATTGGAGCGCCGGCGGGCGGTTTTCTCGGTGACGCGATCGGGTACCGGTCCATGCTTTGGATTGTTGCGGGAGGGTTTTTCGTCGTGGCAATCACTCTCGGATTGTCGCAGTTTCGATACGCGCGCGTGGATGACGCGCTCATTTGACATGCTCGATTTCAGCGAAGTCTGATTCGTAGAGCCTAAAATTCTCTGGTTCCGGAGGCCCGACGTGTCAGGTCAGTCACCATTCACTGGCGTTTGGGTTGAACCGTGTTGGTTCTGGTCTGCGGGGATGTCAAGAATCTCGCACTGGCGACTTGAAGAAGTCAGTACTGCAGACATTATCGATACGAAATGGTGACAACCCCAAGCTCCATGAAGGCCTTCTCGGCGGCGGTGACAAGCGACCGGCCCGAAGAGAGGGCCGTGGCCGCGATGATCAAGTCATGGGAACCTCGAGGACGCCCTTGCCTGCGGACGATCACCAGAAGTTGGGCGTGAACTCTGGCAACTGCAAGGTCGTAGTCGAGAATCGGAATCGATGCGACCACTTCATCGAGAAGTTCCAGTCGACGACGCCTGGTCTTTCCAGTTGCCAACTCGACGCCGACTTGGACTTCCGCAACCGTGATAGCGGCAATTGCGACATCGTCCTCATCGGCAATAACGTCATCAAGATTGAATTGCGACCGCTCGGCATCGATTAAGAAGGTCGTGTCAAGAAGCAGGCGAGTCAGAATCGCTCCTCAGTGACGACGAGTTCACGCACTTGCTTCAACGACTCCATCCATTGAGCGTCCGCTGGATGGCGTTCTAAGAGGGACTTCACGTCCGACCCGAGACCATGAGCGACAGGCTCGATATGGGCCACGGCTCGGCCACGACGAACAATCGTGATCCGCTCCCCCTTGTGTTCGACGGCGTCGAGCAACTCGGCAAAGTTTCTTGCTGCGTTGGTAGCACTGATCTCTGTCACTAAATCAGATTATCAGATATTGGTGTTGGAGAGCCCAGGAATGCCACCTTGCACTGGAGACTTGAACTCGCGGATTCGGGCGACTTCATTTTTACGCTCCGACAAGTCGAAGGAGATTTCTTGAACTCCCAAGCGGACAGTTCGAGCGAGATTAGAGGCTAAGGAAGTCTCTCGATCATGGTGATGATTTCTTGACGTTGATAGCCCAAGTTCCTAGCGAACTTGACAAGCTCGCCAACCTTCTCTAAGACGGCTGCCTTCTCAACGGTCCCGGAGACGCGAATTCCCCGACCGCGTGTGAAATCAAGCAAACCCTCATCGCGAAGAGAATGAAGGGACCTGATGACAGTGTTCTTGTTGACACCAAGGACCTTGCCCAGATCAACGGCTGGCGGAAGTCTTTCTCCGGGACCAATCTCACCTTCCGCGATCGCGCGACGAATCTCGGCCGCCACTTGGTCGTGCAGGGCCATCTCAGCTTCACGATCGACGTTGCCAAAGTTCATCATACTAGTTATGCTAGTACCATGAGTGTGACGGTGTCCGGGCTAGATACTTCCGAAGTTGGCACAGCGGCATTCCCGATGGATGATCAACCGCTCGAACTGCTCATCAAAGAAGCGAAGCGACTTCAACGGCGACGTTGGTCCGCCATTGGCTTGGTCGTCGCGGCCACTGTCGCAATCTTGCTCACCGTGGTTCAGATCTCAAAATCACATCCGACCAGGACGGGACAAGCGACGCCAGTCGCCAGCTTCATTGATTCACTGAACCGAGCCAACGGCACGCGATTCGTCGCGACGTACCGTGTCAGTGACTACCTGTGGCTAGGAAATGGAAGGATTGTCATTGCTCAAATTCCCAGTCCACCCGGAACAAAAGTAGCGACGAACGCAGATGGTTATTCGGGTTCCGGACTTCACTCCTACCTCTTTCGCGGTCCCTCTGGTCGGATCATTCAGTGGATCAGGAGCGGGACCAATGTGAGCGCGTGCTTGAACGCTCCGATCACTGGCAACTTTGCTACCGGCACCTTTGGGAAACTGCAATGCTCGAGACCGAGTCCCTACCTGCCGTCGAACGGGTTCAGCGAGACGGACGTGGGATTTGTTCCGACCTACGTACTGCAATCAGTTAATGGACCCGAGGGAGTGCGAGAGCCTAAGACGTCAGTCGTCACCTCGACGGTCTCGCGAGATTTTGGCACATTACGA
>JABEUR010000038.1 GCA_013044405.1 Acidimicrobiaceae bacterium
GAATCCACTGGTGATCACCAGTGGATTCACGTAGACCCTGAACGGGCGAAGACTGGACCCTTTGGACAGACCATCGCTCACGGTTACCTGACCCTCTCATTGATACCGGTGTTGTTGGCGGGGGTCATGAAAGTCGACGGAGTCGCGATGGGCGTCAACTACGGCACCAACAAGGTTCGTTTCACGAGTCCGGTTCCGGTCGGCTCGCAGATTCGTGCCGGTGCCACACTCTTCTCGGTCGAAGAGGTCTCTGGCGGAGTCCAGGTCACCCTTGATGTCACCGTCGAGGTCAAAGACGCCCCCAAGCCGTCGTGCGTTGCCCAAGTGGTATTTCGCTACTACCAGTAGCACCTTGCCAGCCACTCCACTCCCCCAAGGTGACGAGAAGACTCGCCAGGTGCGCGCGATGTTCGACGCGATTGCGTCTCGCTACGAGCTGGTGAACCGACTCATGACCTTTGGACTGGATGCGCGATGGAGAAAGCGCGCAGTGAGCGACCTTCGTCTACCCTCACCCAGCGTCATCTTGGATATTGCGGCCGGGACCGGAGACTTCACCCGCGAGTGTGCCGCCCAGGGACACCGGGCAGTAGCAACCGACTTGAGTTACGGGATGCTGGGTGTGGGGTGCGATATGCGAGACAAGGTCCAGGCCGACGCCTCGAATCTCCCGTTCCTGTCGGGTTCGTTTGACGGTGTGACCTGTGGCTACGCGCTGCGCAACTTCACCGAGCTCGCCACGACCTTTGACGAGATGGCCAGAGTCCTGCGCCCCGGCGGACGATTGTCGATCCTCGAAGTCGCCGAACCTCGCTCCGGGCTATGGCGCAGCGGCTTTCGGATATGGTTTCGCCGAGTCGTGCCGTTCATCGGATCAATACTTTCCGATCGCGACGCCTATCACTATCTACCCCAGTCCACCGCGTACCTTCCCGAGAGCGACGAGATCGTCGCCATGCTCAATGCTTCGGGCTTCAGTGCCGTCAACCACCGTCGCGTGATGGGGGGACTCAGTCAACAGTTCGTCGCGACCCGCGCATCATGAGATTCGTTCGTCAACGCATTGGGGCCCAGGACCTCGGCGCACTGCGCACCCTTGGTTCGCGCAGCGGCTGGCTGATCGAGACGACCGGCGTGTTACGCGTGGGATTCGGGAAACGCGTCGATCAGTTGGTGCTCGAGGGTGGCCTTGAGGAGCCCTACGACCCGCGTCTCGCACTCTCGCGCCACGAGATCACGGGCGACGCGGGACCGAGTGGAACTGGCATCGTGGCCTTTGGCTCGTTGCCCTTTGATCGTTCGGCCCGAGCGCAGCTGGACGTCGCCGAGTTCACCATCACCCAAAACCAGCATGGCGAAACGTGGATCAGCGCACCCGATGGTTCTCGTGGTTGGGCCGAACTGCTCGAGTCAACCTCGCCGCCGGTTCAAGAGACGCAGAGCCTTCGCTCTCTGGTACTACAACCCACTCCTGAGGAGTACGCGCACAACGTCGCACTCGCGGTGGAGATCCTTCGTTCCAAGGAGATTGACAAGGTCGTGCTCGCACGCGCCGTGCTTGGCTCGGTGACCCACGACATCGACCCGGCGGCCATTGCCCAGCGTTTGCGACTGCGCGAGCCGCTGTGCGCGATCTACAGCATTCCCACATCCGACGGATGGCGCTACGTGGGCGCGAGTCCAGAACTCTTGGCTCGAAGGACGGCGAACCACCTCCAGTCACATCCACTCGCGGGCACCATCGCCCTACCACCCAACGTCGCCCCGGACGACTATCAGAACTGGCTGCTCGGCAGCGCGAAGAACCTGCACGAACACAGTGTGCCGGTCAACGAGATCGTCAACACGCTGAGCACGGTCTACGAGGACGTCAATGCGGATCCCAATCCTTCAATCGTGAGCCTTCGCACGTTAGCCCACCTCGGCACGTGGATCAACGCGTCGTGTCCCGATGAGTCGAGCGCACCCGACGCGCTCGAGGTGCTGAGGCTCCTGCACCCCACGTCAGCCGTAGGCGGAGTGCCTCGACGCAGTGCCTACGACTTGATTCGTCGCCTCGAACAGCACGATCGCGGACACTACGCTGGGCCGCTTGGTTGGATCGACGCCAACGGTGACGGGGAGTGGTGGATTGGTTTTCGTGGTGTTCTCGTGCGCGGTGCCCAATTCGAAGCGTGGGCCGGAGCCGGTATCGTCAGCGAGTCCGATCCGACCGCCGAGCGCGAGGAGACCAAAGCCAAGCTGGCGAGCGTCCTGTCATCGGTGCTGGTCGACAGCGTCCAGTGACCTTCTGGTGAAGGGTCGCTCGAGCGCCCACTTGGTCACGAGCCACAGCGCCTCGATCACGATCGCCCCTGACATCTTGGACTCACCTCGCTGACGGTCGGTGAAGGAGATCGGTACTTCCACGATCGAAGCACCACCTCGTTTCGCGCGATACGTCATCTCGATCTGAAATCCGTAGCCGTCCGCAGTGACGTTCGCGTACCCGATCTTTTCCAGCGCGTCCTTGGAGTAGACGCGATAGCCAGCCGTCGAGTCGGCGACTCCAAGACCGAGCATGAGCGACGCGTACTGGTTTCCCCCGCGCGAGAGCATGCGACGTGACCACGTCCACTGCGGAATGGTGCCTCCCGACACGTAACGCGATCCGATCACGACATCGTGCTCACGCGCGGCTTCGAGCAGGCGGGGCAGGGCACCGGGATCGTGCGAGAAGTCACAGTCGATCTCCACGAAGTGGTCGTAGTCTCGCTCGAGGCCCCAAGAAAAACCCGATCGGTAGGCCCCACCAAGACCGCTCTTGGCCGAACGGCGCAGAATCTCGATACCACCCAGCTCACCAGCGATCAACTCCGCTCGTTCGGCCGTGCCGTCCGGGCTTGCGTCATCAACGACCAGAACATGACAATCGGGAACCACCGAACGAAGCGTGCGCAGCATCGGTTCAACGTTCTCGATCTCGTTATAGGTGGGCAGGACCACCAGCGTGCGCATCCGTCGATACTACCGAGGCCACCTAGACTTCCTTCATCATGGTCCCACGCACGAGCAACTCGCCGTGAGAGGCTGGGAGTAGCCGTATGCCACCAGCCGACAACAAAAGGCGGTTCTCTCTGCCCCGAGAGATTCGACTGATCCTGAGCTTCGGCTCGCTCATCTTCGTGGTCGAGTATCTGGTACTCCCCCAGTTCGCCCTAGCGCGCCCTCACCTGCACCTGCTCTCTTCGCTCAATCCGGTGATCGTGGCCCTGGCGGTGGTCCTGGAGATGGCGGCCATCTACTCCTACGTCGAACTCACCCGCACGGTCCTCTACCCCTACGCGCCTGGACGCTTCAACATCCTTCGGGTGAACCTCGCCGGCCTGGCCATCAGTCATGTCGTACCCGGAGGGACAGCTCCCGCGGGCGCCCTTTCCTATCGAATCTTCAACGAGCTGGGCGTCCCGCGCGAGACCAACGCCTTCGGACTCGCGGTCCAGGGCAGTGGCTCGGCGGTGGTCTTGAACATCATCTTTTGGATAATGCTCGTGATCTCGATCCCACTTCGTGGGTTCAACCCGGCCTACGGTTTCGCGGCGCTCGCCGGGGTCTTCCTGCTCGCTGCTTTCTTTGGCACTATCTTGTTGATCACGCGCGGACAGCGACACGCCGACAGCTGGCTGCGTGGCGCAGCGCGACATCTGCCCGCGGTGGATCCGGACCGAATTTCGGCGCTGTTGGCCAAAGTGGCGCTACGGATCACGGTGCTGATCAACAATCGCCGTACCCTGTGGTCGGCGTTCACGTGGGCGGGTCTCAACTGGCTCTTCGATGCCGCTTGTCTGTGGGTGTTCATTTGGGCCTTCGGCCACGTCATCTCACCGATCGACCTCCTGGTCGCGTACGGACTGGCGAATATCCTGGCCGCGATCCCGCTGACCCCGGCCGGCCTTGGCGTGATCGAGGGTGTTCTGATCACCACGCTGGTTGGCTTTGGAGTCCCCCACAGTCAGGCCATCTTGGCGGTGATCTCGTACCGACTCGTCAACTTCTGGATCCCGATCCCGATCGGTGGCGTCTCCTACGCCTCGCTGCAGTGGCGACGGACGCCGCCGATCACTCCTGGACCAGAGTCCGTGACCGGCTGAGTGCGCGCTGGCGAAATTGTTCTTGGGCCGAAAAATTGTTGACGGCCTGCAGTCGTCGCCAGCGACGATCCGTGCCGAGCACCCAGGTATAGAGATCGTCACGCCACGTGATGTCAAAATCCTCGAGCAGCTCCTCTTTCAGATGCGGATTCTCAATGGGAACCATTACCTCGACTCGTCGGTCGAGGTTGCGCTCCATCAGGTCGGCCGAACCCATGAAGATCGTCAGGTCTTCGTCCTGCGGGCGACCAAAGATGTAGATGCGCGAGTGTTCCAGGAACTCTCCGACCAGGCTGTGCACGGTGATTCGCTCGGAGAGTCCTGCGACGCCGGGTCGAAGGCAGCACAGCGTACGCACCGCGAGGCGAATCTCCACTCCGGCGTTACTCGCCTCGTAGAGTGCGTCGATGATCGCCGGGTCGGTCAACCCGTTCACCTTGATCGCGATGAAGCCATGAACTGCGCGTGCTCGCTGCTGTTCGATCAGCTCGATGACCCTGGACCGAGTGTCGAGGGGACTGACGATGATCTTCTGGTAGTTGCCGATCCTCGCAAAGCCGGTCAGGTAGTTGAAGAGCTCCCCCACGTCATGGGTGATCACCGGATCACAGGTGAGCAGTCCGAAGTCCTCGTAGGTCCGAGCCGTCTTGCCGTTGTAGTTACCGGTCGCGATGTGCACGTAGCGAACCGTCGTGTCTCCTTCGCTGCGCAATACCAACGCGGTCTTGGAGTGGGTCTTTAGACCAACGACCCCGTAGACCACGTGCACCCCGGCGTCTTCGAGGGCCTTGGCCCACTCGATGTTCGCGGCCTCGTCGAATCGAGCCTTCAACTCGACCAGCGCGACCACCTGCTTTCCGCGTTCGGCGGCTTGAATCAGTGACGCGACGATCGGAGAGTCACCCGAGGTTCGATACAGGGTCTGCTTGATGCCCACCACCTTGGGGTCCATGGCCGCCTGACTGATGAACATCTCAACCGAGTCGGTGAATGAGTCGTAGGGATGGTGCAGGAGAATGTCCTCTTCACGGATGGCGGCGAAGATGTCACCCACGTGATCACCATCGAGCAATCGCTTGGGAGTCAGGGGCGACCATCCCTCACCCTTGAGGTCGGGGCGATCGATCGAGTACAGACTCCACAGGTCGTGTAGTCCCAACGGCGCGTCAGTCACGTAGACGTTGGACCGGTCCAGTTCGAGCTGCTCGACGACCAGTTCAAGGAAGTCGGGGGACATCCCGCTCTGGATCTCGACGCGCAGGGCCTGTCCGAAGCGACGCCGGCGCAGTTCCACCTCGAGCGCCACGAGCAGGTCGTCCGCCTCATCCTCTTCGAGCGTGAGGTCGGCATTGCGGGTGACGCGAAAGAGGTCGGCGCGCCCAATGGTCATCCCCGGGAACAACTGGTGCAGATTCGCCATGATCAGGTCCTCGAGCAGACACCACTCGCTCGGGCTGGCCTGGAGGAATCTCGGCAGCGAGCTCGGTACCTTCACTCGAGCACTACGCTCCTCGCCGGTCAACTCGTCGAGTACCGACACTGCGATGTTGAGCGACAGGTTCGAGATCATGGGAAAGGGGTGGCCCGGATCAACCGCGAGCGGCGTGAGCACCGGATAGACGTTCTCATCGAAGTAGCGAGACAGGGTGGCGCGAGCCGTTTCTTCGAGATCGGCGAAGCGCACCACGGCAATGCCCTCTTGGGCCAGCTTGGGCAGCATCGAATCGAGGACCAGTCGGTCCTGGCGCTCGACCAGCTCGAGCACTCGTTCGCGAATGGCCATGAGTTGTTGGCGGGGGCGAACGCCATCCACCGAGGGAGCCTGAACGCCGGCGGCCACTTTGTCTTCGAGGCTCACCACGCGAACTTGGAAGAACTCGTCGATCATGTCCGCGAAGATCGCCACGAACTTGAATCGTTCCAGGATCGGCAGATGGTGGTCGTCGGCTAGGTCGAGCAGGCGAGCGCCAAACTCCAAACGAGACAGCTCACGGCTCGAGAACCGCTCAGGTCCGAAGGATTGGACATCACTACTCAATTTCGGCCATTCCTTCTCATTGGGTGGAGCCGATTCTAATATCGTACGACTACTGTTTGAACGTGGCGAAACATTCCAGCTCGACGCCTCCGATGGCCAAGTTCGCCGCCCCCGACAAGCCCCGGACCAGCCGGACGACGGAATTGGGTCTCATGGCACTGGCATGGCTCATCGTTGGGTCCTTCTACGTCCTCGCCTCCCTGGGGGCCAAGGGTCACATCCCTCCTCGCCTGGACATCTTCCTCGCCAGTATCGTGGCGATTTCTCTGGGCATGCACCTCGCCATCAGACGATTCGCGCCCAACTCGTCCCAGGTCCTCTTGCCGATCGCGACCCTGCTGAACGGTATCGGATACGTCGAGATCGCACGCTACAGTTCTCGGGCGGCATCGCTGCAATCGGTGTGGTTCCTCGTGAGCGCCCTGGGCCTGGTCGCCACGCTGATACTCGTGCGCCACACTCGAGACCTCGACCGCTACCGCTACCTGACCTTGCTCGCAGCCATGGGACTGCTGCTCATGCCGTTGGTTCCCGGAGTTGGCCTTTCGGTCTACGGCGCACGCCTTTGGGTGGCCCTGGGACCGATCACCTTCCAGCCAGTCGAGATCGCCAAGATCCTGCTCGTCTTCTTCTTCGCCTCCTACTTCGCGGCCAACCGCGACCTACTCTCGACGCCCACCCAGCGTCTTGGACGGCGCAACATCGTCCCGCCCAAGGTGCTCTTGCCGATCCTCTTCGCCTGGGGTTTCTCGATGGCGGTGCTGGGCGCCGAGAACGACATCGGCTTCGCACTTTTGCTCTTCGCGCTCTTCATGTCGCTGCTCTGGGTGACGACCGGACTAAAGACCTACGTAATCCTGGGCGGCGGCCTCTTCGCCGGCGGTGCCTTCGTGGCAGCCCAGATGTTCACACAAGTTCACACGCGAGTGACGCTGTGGCTCGACCCGTGGACGGCGTGCGCTCATTTCGGCAGTTGTCAACTGGCCTACGGCTGGTTCTCGATGGCGGCCGGCGGAGTGACCGGAACGGGTCTGGGACTGGGACAGTCGAGCAACATCTTCGGGATCACTTCGGACATGATCTTCGCCGCGGTGGGTGAGGAGTTGGGCTTCTTGGGCATCATCCTGGTCCTAAGCCTGTTCGCGGCCTTCGTCGGCGAGGGATTTCGCATCGCCCAACGCGCCCACTCAGACTACGTACGCCTCGCCGCCACTGGTCTGTCTGCCCTGATGGGCTTCCAGGCGTTCTTCATCATGGCCGGGGTCCTGCGGATCCTGCCCTTCACCGGTATCACGCTGCCCTTCATGGCCTACGGCGGGAGTTCACTGTTCGCCAACTACCTCATCGTGGCTATTCTGCTCCGGATCTCTGACGAGAGTGCGACGGAACGACGCGGTGGCGAGGTGATCGCCGTCCAGTTCGCTCAGTCGTAGAGCGCCGCCAGCACCTCTTCGGCGCACAGCACGGGAGCGGGGACGTTCTGACGCATGGCGATCGTGATCGCGTCACTGGTTCGACAGTCAAAGACCTCACGCCCCCGCGGCGTCATGAGGTCGAGTTGCCCGAAGAAGACCCCTCCCTCGTAGCGCACTATTCGCGCTGCAATGACGTCGATCTGCGTACGTCGAAAGACCTCGCCCAAGAGTTCGTGAGTCCCGGGCCGACGACCGTCGACCCCGCCAATGGCCTGGTGCATCGCGGTGGCGTCGCCCAGCGCCAGGGGAATCGCCAGATAGCGGAATGGCGGGTCGGCCTCCATCAGGTGCACGACCGGAGACGGGTCGGTGAGGTCGAACGTGACCGTCTCCACGCTCATGACGCTGAACTTCGCCGAGTTCGCGTCGTTCGCAGGGGCCTCGGGGCTCGCGTCGCCCTCAGACGCCCCCGTGGCAGGCTCGCCCACTGACTCGACCTCCAAGGGATCTATCTCGCTCATCGTCCCTACAGACTAATTGGCACCACGCCGCGACACCGAGAGCACGGCACCCGCGGCGACGAAGAAGACGACCGCCGACGACCCTCCGTAGCTGAGCAACGGTAACGGGATACCGGTGACCGGCATGATCCCCATGGTCATCCCGATGTTCTCAAAGCAGCTAAAGGCGAAGAACACGAACACCCCGATGCACAACAGGCGGCCCATCGTGTCCTTGGCGTTTCGCCCGATCATGAACATGCGGAACGCGACGAATCCGAGCAGGGTGACGACCAGCGCTGAACCGATGAAGCCCACTTGCTCGCCAATGGCGGTGAAGATGAAGTCCGTACGCTGTTCGGGGACGTAACCGAGCACCGTTTGGAGTCCTTGGAACAGGCCAGCGCCGTGCAGCCCCCCCGAGCCAATGGCGCTCTTGGCGTTGTTGACCTCGTAGATGAGTGGGGCGAAGGCGGGATTGTTCGAGTTCTGGTTGAGGAACGAGACGAAGCGGTCGACCTGGTAGCGGTGCAACAGCTGCAGATAGATCGCACCCACGATCCCGGCGCTGCCGAGTACGGCGAGCAAGCTCATGAAGCGTGGCGGAACCCCGGCGATCACCATCATGGCACTCACGGTCAAGACGATGATGATCGTCGTGCCGAGGTCGGGCTGCTTGAAAATCAACAATAAAGGGACGGTGCTCATCACCAGGAGTCGAGCCACGTCGTAGATGGAGAGACCTTCACTGCGCCGCTGGCAGAAGGTCGCGACCGCCAAGATGATCGCGAGCACCGTGAACTCACTGGGCTGGACTTGGATGAAGCCCAGGTTGTACCAGCGCTGGGCCCCGAGCGCGCTCTGGCCGAGCACGAAGACCCCGGCGAGTCCCAACAGTGAAAGCACGTAGAAGGGTGTGGCCACGATCTCGAGGCGTCGGTAGTCGACCAGTGAGACCAGGTACATCGCAATGATGCCCAGCACCACGAAGAAGCTCTGGCGTTCGAGGTAGTAGTGGGGGTTGAAGCCGCCGTTGATGAGGGCCTGGCGAGTGGCGCTGTAGATCATGATCACGCCGGTGCCACCCAGTGCGATCATCCCCCAGAAGAGGCCGGCGTCGAGACGATCCTTGGATCGCAGTCGCCCGGTGATGGCTTCGAGGGTGTCGGTCACCGCAGCGCCTCCAGAAGTTCGGCACCGTCGATGGCGCAGTCCCACCACCAGTTCATCTGACGTGCCGCCTGATAGGCCAGCATACCCAGACCGTTGTCACTTGGACATCCGTGGCGCTCGTAGCCTTCGCGCCACGTCGACATCCGTGGCTCGTAGGTCACGTCGATGGCAATCGTGTGCTCGTCGACCCCGCGCTCGACGTCGAGCCCGGTGGCGCGTCCCGTGACCGGAACGGTGTTGACGATCAAGTCAATCGCCGGCGGCGTCACCACGGGATTGACGACCTTCGAATAGCGAGCGGCGATCGGCGCCACGCGATCCGGATTCCTCGCTCGAACGACGACGCTCGTCGCCCCGGCACCGACCAGAGCATCAACGATCGCCGCGGCCGCGCCGCCCGCGCCCAAGATCATGACGTGCGAGTTCTCAGTGACGAAGTCGAACTGGGCCTTGAGCGCGTCGAGCAGACCCGCCCCGTCGGTACTGGCCCCGTAGAGAAGTCCCTCACGCATGAGCAGTGAGTTCACCGATCGCGTTCGTGTCGATACTGGGTCGAGGACGTCACACGACGAGCCGACCAGGTCCTTGAGCGGCATCGTCACCGAGAGGGCGTCGAACTGACTGGTCATGAGCGTGCGAACCTCGTTCGCGTTCTCACGGTCCATCTCGTGGCGCTGGGACGTTCCCGCGAGCCCGGCGAGCTCAAGACCTCGCTCGTGCAAGGTCGGCGAGAGCGAGTGCTCGATGGGTGAACCGATCACGCCCAGTCTCCACATCATCCGAGTCCCTGGGCCGCGACTTTTCTCTCCCACTTCAGCTGCTCCTGGAAAGTGGTCGAGAAGTGCATGTTTCCCTGATTGTCGATCAACACGAAGTACAGCCACGCTCCGGGTGGTGCGTGCAGTACGGCTTCTATGGCGCTGGGCGAGACCGTACAGATCGGCGTCGGCGTCAGTCCGGGGCTCAGGTACGTGTTGTAGGGGGTCTGGGTCTTGAGCATCTTGGCGGTGACGACCCCTCCGTCCTGACCGTAGTAGTACAGAACCGTCGAATCCATCTGGAGGGTTCCCCCACGAGCCAGTCGGTTGAAGATCACCCTGGCGACCTTGGGCATGTTCTTAGGGTAGTAACCCTCCTTCTCCACGATCGAAGCGGCGATCACCAACTGGTAGGCGCTGAGACCGTTGATGGTCGTGCCTGGTGAGAGTCCGGCGCTCGTGGCCTCTTTGGTGAAGGCGTTGACCATCTCTCGCACCAGGTCGCTCGCGGTCACCTGCGAAGTGACCAGATACGACCCCGGCCCGATGAGGCCCTCGAGAGAACCCGACGAAACGTAGGGAGTCGTCGTGATCGCCGCGTTCGCCGCCTTGGCGAAGCGGTTGGCGTAACTCGTGCCCACGTCTTGGGCTACCAAGTTCTCCACTTCACGAAGGGTAAGACCGGCGGTCACGTTGATGATCGGGATTCCCGGAGCCGTGAGGACGGCACGAACCTGGGCGAAGGACGATCGCTGGCGCAGTTGGTACTCACCCGGGTGTACGAGAGGCGTGCCGAAGATCAACGAATCAAGACGAAAGGCGAAGGGTGAAGCAATGACGCCCTTCGTTCGCAGTTCACTGGCGATCGTCGAGATGGAGGCGCCGGGCTGGACAATGATGATCTCCTGGCGTCCCGGGGAACTGAAGATCGGATCGACCTGGAGCGTGAACCAGGCGAGCGCCACGATCACCACGGCCAAGAAGCCGGCGATGACCCAGGCGAGGGGCCTAGTGAGGACGTTGAGCATCTATGTAGTTTTGCAGCATGATGACCGCGGCCGCGCTGTCGATACGGCTACGTTGGTCGCGCGCACGCAATCCAGCCCCTGACAAGGAGCGTTGTGCCTCTCGGGTCGTGAAACGCTCGTCCCACTGCTCTACCACCACGGCCGGGAACCGCACGACGATCGCCTCGAAGAGTTCGTGCGCGATCTCGGTGCTGCGCGTCACGTTGCCCGAGAGTGCGACGGGTCGACCGATCACGATTCGCTCGATGGACTCCTGGTCGATCAGTTGGGCGAGTTGTTCGAACATCGTGTCATCGTTCTCGAGCGCCTCACGTGGAAAGGCCATGGACTGGGCCGTATCGGTCACGGCGACACCGCATCGACGGGTTCCCGGATCGATGCCGAGCAGGCGCATCAAAGGGCCGCAGCAGCGACGAGCATCGCGTCGATGCCGCTCGCGTCGCGTCCGCCGGCGAGGGCCAGTCGACTCGATCCTCCCCCGCCTCCGCCGACGTAGACGGCGAGTTGCTTCACCACGGCCCGAGCGTCGAGAGTCTCATCGCTCGCGACCGCGACCGCGACCTTGTCATCGCTGGTTCCCACCAACACCACCGCTCGTCGGCCCCGACGTTGAAGGTCTTGGGCGAGGGTGCGCAACTGTTCGCCGGGGTAGCCGTCTACGCGCGCGATGAGCACGTCGAGCCCGCTCGAGGCGTGCAGCTGCTCGGCGAACTGCGAGAGTTGTGCCTGGCGAAGAGCCGCCACTTCACGATCGAGCTCGCGCTGGCGTTCGAAGAGGCGCTCCAGCGACGGCACCACGTCGTCAATCGACGTCTTGAGCAGCGCCGCCACCGAACCAAGAGTCTGCTCCATCTCATAGCTTCGACGTGATGCACCGAGTCCGCTGACCGCTTCGATGCGTCGAGTGTTCGAACCGATCGAGCTCTCGCTGACGATCTGGATCTGGCCGATGTCACCGAGCCGGTCCACGTGCGTTCCGCCGCAGAACTCCAGGCTGTGCGATCCTGCGCGTACGACCCTCACCCGTTCGCCGTACTTGTCACCGAAGAATGCCACCGCCCCCATGGTCTCGGCTTCGGCCGTGGAGGTCTGGACCGTCTCGACACCCTCATTGGTGATCACGTCAGCGTTCACCAGGGCGAGGATTTGGCTCGCCTCGTCGCGCTGGAGACCCGAACCGTGCGAGAAGTCGAAACGGAACCGATCGGGCCCCACGTAAGAACCCTGCTGGCGCACGTGCTCGCCGAGCACCGCACGCAATCCGGCGTGCAGGAGGTGGGTCGAGGTGTGGTTACGCCGCGTCGCCTCTCGGCGCTGCGCGTCGATCGTGGCCACACAGATCTGTCCGGGCAGCACCTCGCCGCTCATCGTTCCACGATGCGCGTAGAGTCCACCGGCGACGCTCTGGGTGTCCACGACTTCGAAGCGTCCGGTTTCGGTCACCACGACCCCCGTGTCGCCCACTTGCCCACCCGATTCTGCGTAGAAGGGCGTCGAATCGAGGAAGAGTTCGCTCGTCCCATCGGCCCCCTCGAGCACGGCCACGACCTGGGTCTCCACGCTGTAGCGCGCGATGTCGCGCCCGATGAACTCGGTGGTCCCGTGGGCCTCGACGAGATCGCGGTAGTGGGCGTCGTCGGCGAGGTTCAGGGTCTTGGCGCGCGAGCGCGCACGTTCGCGTTGTACCTTCATCGCCGCGTCAAAGGAGGAACGTTCAACCTCGAGGCCCGACTCGGCCACGATCTCCTCGGTCAACTCGACCGGGAAGCCATGGGTATCGTGCAGTCGAAAGGCGACGTCACCAGGGAAAAGTCGCGACCCACTGCTCACCACCTCGTCACGGGCATCCTCGAGCAGCGAAAGACCGGTTCGCAGAGTACGAGCGAACCCGGCCTCCTCACGCTCGAGTACCTCGACGATCAAGTCACGGTCCTTGACGAGCACCGGATAGGCGCCACCCATCTTCGCAATCGTCGCATCCACCAGCGAAGCGACCAGCGACGCTTCCGATCCAGATCGTCGCGCGGCGAGGATCGCACGACGGATGATCCGACGCAGCACGTATCCTCGGCCCTCGTTCGAGGGCAAGACGCCGTCCGAGACCAGCATGGTCATGGCCCGTCCGTGTTCGGCGATTCGCCGGATCGCCACGTCGGTCACTTCGTCGTGACCGTAGGGCGTCTTCAGCGCACGAGACGCCGTCTCGAGCAGCGGGGTGAACAGGTCCGTGGCGAAGACCGACTCGACGCCGTTGAGAATCGACAGGACCCGTTCGAAACCGGCCCCGGTGTCGATGTTCTTCTTGGGCAACTCGGTCATCGAGTCACCGGGACCCTTCTCGTACTGCATGAACACCAGGTTCCAGAATTCGATGAAGCGGTCCTCACCTCCGAAGGCCGGACCTCCGTCGGCCCCGAACGGGACTCCCTTGTCGAAGAAGATCTCCGAAGAGGGCCCGCACGGTCCCGAATCCCCCATACCCCAGAAATTGTCCTCGCCGAGTCGCTGGATGCGCTCGGGACGCACGCCGATCAGGTCTCGCCAGAGTTCCTCGGCCTGATCGTCCGAATCGTGCACCGTCACCCAGAGGCGCTCGGGGTCGAGACCGAAACCCTCGGTGATGAGGCCCCAGGCAAAGCGGATCGCCCCCTCCTTGAAGTAATCACCGAAGGAGAAGTTCCCCATCATCTCAAAGAAGGTCAAGTGGCGTTGGGTCGTGCCGATGATGTCGATGTCGGGTGCGCGAAAGCACTTTTGGATCGAGACGGCACGCTTGAAGGGGGCCGTCTCCTCCTCGGTGAAATAGGATTTGAAGGGCACCATGCCGGCGACGGTGAAGAGCAGCGACTGGTCGTGGGGGATGAGACTGGCCGAGGGCACCACGACGTGCCCGTTGTCGGCGAAATAATCGAGAAAAATTGAACGCAGTTGGGCGGCTTCCACGGGCTTCACTCTACCGGGGCATCTGGCGTGGAGACGTCGCCGCGGCCCGTGCGTCGGCGCCACTGCTCGACCAGGGGTCCCTCTCGACCATAGTTGGTCGGATCGAAGAAGACCCGCGAGACATGGGTCTCGGGCAGATAGGGCTGGTCGACCCAGCCTTGTTCGAAGTCGTGCGGATACCGGTATCCGCCACCAAATCCGAGATCCTTCGCGCCTCGATAGTGCGCGTCACGAAGGTGGTCGGGCACCTCACCGAGCCCATCTTGGACGACCGAGCGCGTCACGCTAGCCAGTGCCCGAGTCACCGAGTTGCTCTTGGGCATGAGGCTCAGCGCGATCGTCGCGTGCGCGAGGTTGAGCCTCGCTTCGGGTAGGCCGACGAACTCAACGGCTCGAGCGCAGGACTCGGCGAGTACCAGTCCCATCGGATCGGCGAGTCCGACGTCCTCACTGGCCAAGATCACCAGGCGCCGGGCGAGGAACCGGGCGCTCTCGCCGCTCTCGAGCAGGGTCACCAGCCAATAGAGCGCGGCGTCGGGGTCCGAGCCCCTGATGGACTTGATCAGCGCGCTCACCTGGTCGTAGTGCGTGTCAGATGACTGGTGGTAGAGACGACCGTCTCGTGCCCGTGAGACGTGCTCGAACTGCACCTCGTCGACCCCGAGCGAACTCGCGAGGATGAGCGCCGTGTCGAGCGTGGTGAGCGCCGCGCGCGCGTCACCGTCGGCGCTAGCGGCGATCGCGTCGAGCGCCTCGACGCTGATCGAACCGTGGCGAAGCTCGACCCCCCGCTCGATCAAGATCGCAATATCGCTGCTCTCGAGGGGGCGCAGGCGCCACAGGGTGGCGCGACTCATCAGTGCGGCGTTCACCTCGAAGTACGGGTTCTCCGTCGTGGCGCCGATCAGGACCACCTCACCGGTCTCGGTGGCGGGCAACAACAGGTCCTGTTGGGCTTTGTTGAACCGGTGGACCTCGTCAATGAACAGGACCGTTCGCTGGTCGTTTTCACCGAGTCGGCGACGAGCGCGCTCGAGCGCCTCGCGAACGTCCTTGACCCCGCTCGTCACCGCTGACAGGCTCTCCGTCGCGTAGCCGGCCGAAGCGGCGAGGATCCGGGCGAGTGTGGTCTTGCCGGTACCCGCCGGGCCCCAGAGGATCATCGTGGTCAGTCGCCCGGCATTGGCCAGGTGGCGAAGCGGGCCATCTGTTCCGACCAGGTGGTCTTGGCCGACGATCTCGTCGAGGGTCCGCGGTCTGAGCAGGTCGGCGAGTGGGGCCACCCGCCTCAAGCGCTGCGCGACGGCGTCATCGAAGAGAGACGTGGGTCACGAACCTTTCGCAACAACCCTGATGCGCAGGTCACGGATCTGGCGATCGGTGATGCCTTTGGGTGCGCCGGTCATCAGATCGGCTCCTGATTGGGTCTTGGGATAGGCGATCACCTCGCGGATGTTTTCGACCCCGGCGAAGATAGCGCTCAAACGGTCAATGCCGAAGGCGAAGCCGGCGTGGGGCGGGGCGCCGTACTTGAAGGCCCCCAGCAGGAAGCCGAAGCGGCTCTCGGCCACCTCGTCACTGATCCCGAGCGCACTGAAAATCCTAGATTGAATATCGGCGCGATGGATTCGCACCGAACCACTGCCCAACTCCCAACCATTGAGCACCAGGTCGTAGGCCTGGGAGCGAACCCTCAGCGGATCGGATTCGATGAGTTCGAGGTCATCGAGGTGGGGCATCGTGAAGGGATGATGAGCCGCCTGCAGGTTGCCGTCCTCGTCGACCCCTTCGAACATCGGGAACTCGGTGACCCACACGTAGTGGTGGGGCCCTTCGCTCACCGGGGGTGACCCGAGGGTCACGCGCAGCGCTCCGAGCACCTTGCACGCGAGTTGGTGCTCATCGGCGACGCACAAGACGAGATCACCCTCTGACGCGTCGTCGAGCGTGGCGATGGCGCGAGTCTCTGCTTCGCTGAGGAATCGCGCCAACGGCGACTCCAGGCCGTCGCCAACGATTCTGAACCACGCCAGACCCTTCGCGCCGAGCTCCTTGGCCTGGTCGGTCAGCTGGTCCAGCCGGCTACGGGTGAAGCTGGCTCCGCCAGGTACGCGTAGGGCCTTGACCGTCGTGGCGCTGAACGCCTTCACCTCGGTGTGCGCGAAGACCGAGGACAGGTCCTGGAGGACCATGCCAAAGCGCAGGTCGGGCTTATCGGTGCCGTACTGGTCCAGGGCCTGGGCCCAGGTCATCGAGCCAATGGCCTCGGGTCGTACACCGGTGACCGCCTCAGCAGCGTCGAGAACGGCGTTGGACACGAAGCCGAGGATGTCCTCTTGGGTGACGAAACTGGCCTCGAGGTCGAGCTGGGTGAACTCGAACTGTCGATCCGCACGTAGGTCCTCGTCGCGCAAGCACCGCGCGATCTGGTAGTAACGATCGAATCCTCCGACCATCAGCAACTGCTTAGCGATCTGGGGACTCTGGGGAAGGACGTAAAACTCTCCGGGGTGCAACCTCGAGGGCACCACGAACTCTCGTGCCCCCTCAGGTGTTGGCGCCCACAGCAGTGGCGTCTCCACCTCGCAAAAGCCTTGAGCGTCCATCGAACGCCTCAGGGCCGCGTTCACCACCGCTCGAAGTCGAAGGTTGTGTTGCATCGGTTCACGTCGAAGGTCGAGGAACCGGTAGCGCAGCCGGATCTGTTCGTCGATCTCGGTTCGGTCATCGAGTTGGAACGGCGGCGGCTCCGCGAGCGACAGCACCACCACGTCACAGTCAGTGAGCTCGACTCGTCCCGTGGCCAGGCGGTCGTTCACGGTGCCCTCGGGTCGTCGACTGACGGTGCCGGTCACTCGTACCACGTACTCCGAACGAACATCGAGCGAGCCGGCAACGACCGCCTGTACCAGTCCAGAACGGTCTCGTATATCGAGGAAGGCGAGGTGCTCACCGTGTTCACGTCGCTTGGCGACCCACCCGCAGACACTGAGACGTTCTCCGACGTGGCTCTCGTCGAGCGAGGCGCACAACAGGTCGCGCATGCTCGTGGCTTCGTTGGTCTTGGACATTGTCACTTCACTTCGTCAGTAGTAGGGCGACCGCGTTAACGATGTCACCTCGACGCACGCGCTGTTGGGCGTGCTCGAAATCCTCGCTTCGCAGGTCTCTAATCGTAACCTCGTCCGAGGCGCGTTCACTGGGCCCCACCAGTAGCGCCAGTCGAGCTCCGGAACGGTCGGCGACCTTCATCTGGGCCTTCATCGAGCGCCCGTCGTAGGCGCGCTGGGTAGCGAAACCGGCACCGCGCAACTCGTCCACGAGTTTGGTCGCCACGTCCTCGCCGGTCGTATCGACCACGAAGAGATCGAGCGAGCGCTTGATGAGTGAGCTCGGCGAGACGCCCTCGGCCTCGCAGGCGAGCAGCACCCGCTCGACTCCGCTGCCGAAGCCGATTCCACTCGTGGCGTCACCGCCCAACTGCTCGGCCAATCTGTCGTAACGCCCCCCGCCGCCGATGGAGTTCTGCGCACCGGTGAGCGAATCGGCCACGAATTCAAAGGTCGTACGGGTGTAGTAGTCGAACCCGCGCACCAGGCGTGGCGTGAGGATCGACTCGACCCCGAGCGAATCGAGTCCTTCGCGCACCCGCGCGAAGTGCTCCCTGCAGTCCACGCAGAGGTGATCGGGCAGCATCGGACCACGGGTCGTGACCTCGACGCACGCATCCTTCTTGCAGTCGAGTACCCGTAGCGCATTCTCGGACCAGACCTTTCGGTGTTCGTCGCACAGCTGCTCGACGTTGGCACTGAGGTGGTCACGCAAGACTTCGACGTACGCGCCACGACAGACGTCGTGGCCCATGGAGTTGATCAGTAGTCTCACCTGCTTGAGGCCCAGTGCGCAATAGAACCTGCTCGCGAGGGTGATCACCTCGACGTCGATCGCCGGGTCGTCAGTCCCCAGGACCTCCACGCCCAACTGGTGGTGTTGGCGATATCGACCGGCCTGGGGCCGCTCGTAACGGAACGCGGGCGTGAAGTACCAGGCCTTCCAGGGCGTCGTCGGTTGGTGCTGGAGAAAGGCCCGCACCACCGACGCCGTACCCTCCGGGCGCAGGGCGTAGCGACGCTGCGCGCGGTCTTCGAAGACGTACATCTCCTTCTTCGCGACCTCGCTGTTCTCACCGATTCCTCGGTTGAAGACCCCGACATCTTCGAAAATCGGCGTCAGGACCAGTCCGAAACCGTAGCGGTAAGCGAACTGCGCGAACGTCGCGATCATCCCCTCCCACGCTGATGACTCGGGGTCGAGGACGTCGTGAGTCCCGATCGGGGCCCGAAAGATCGTTGCGGCGCTCTCGTTCATGAGGTCTTATTCTGTCCGGGAAGTTGGCGGAATGCGTCAAAAACGCCATCCACGGCCTTCAAGCTCGCCAACAGACTGCTCAGGTGGGTGGGATCGGCCAACTCCACGTCAAAGACCATTCTCACAATGCGTGAACCCGAAGTCGAAGAACTGCTCGAGATGATGTTCAGGTGATATTCGGCCACCACCTTGGACACGTCGAGCAAAAGTCGCGAGCGATCGAAGGCCATCACCTCGAGCACCGCGCGGTACTGGCCACCCACCGATCCGTCCCACTCCACGTCGATGATGCGCTCGCCGAGCCGTTGGGCCAGCGCCACGGCATTCGAGCAGTCGTCGCGGTGCACCGAGACCCCGCGACCCTGGGTGATGAAGCCCATGATGCTGTCCCCGGGAACCGGCGAGCAGCAACGGGCCAGGTGGATCATGACGTCATCGAGCCCCTCGACGTAGACCCCAGCCGTCCTTCGAGTGGTGCGATTGGTGCGCGGCATCTTGCCCACCGTCGTCGGCAACTGCTGTTCGGTCTCTCCCCCGCGAAGTTCGCGGTCGAGGCGCTGGGCGACGGCCAGTGCCGAGATCTGGCCGCTGTCGATGGCCATGAACAGGCTGTCGATGTCGTCGAGGTTCATCGATTTCATCACTGCCGCGAGTGCCGTTGAGGACATGGAACTACTGATGGGCAGCCCCTCACGGCGCAGGGCCTTGATCAACTCCTCACGTCCTCCTTCGATCGCGTCCTCGCGACGTTCTCGCTGGAACCACTGACGAATCTTGGACTTGGCCCGTGACGACTGGGCGATCTGAAGCCAGTCGCGCGACGGGCCGGCGGCCTCGCTCTTGCTGGTGACGATCTCAACCACGTCGGCCGATCGAAGTACGGTGTCGAGCGGCACCAGGCGCCCGTTCACCTTCGCGCCAACACAGTGGTGGCCGACCTCGGTGTGCACCGCGTAGGCGAAGTCGATGGGCGTGGCGCCTTCGATCAACGCTATGACGCGACCCTTGGGGGTGAAGACGTAGACCTCGTCTTGACCGAGGTCGAGCTTGAGGGCTTCGAGGAAAGCGATCGGGTCGTTCTCCTCCTCCTCGACGTCGGCGATGCGCTGCATCCAGGCGAGTTCCTTGTTGCTCGCACCCTCCTTGTAGCCCCAGTGCGCCGCGACGCCGAACTCGGCTCGACGGTGCATCTCCATGGTGCGAACCTGAACTTCGACGGATTTGCCCCGTGGTCCGATCACCGTGGTGTGCAGCGACTGGTAGAGATTGAACTTGGGCGAGTTGATGTAGTCCTTGAAACGCCCCTGCACCGGCGACCAGAGGGCGTGGATCGCACCGAGAACGGCCCAACATTCGCGGTCCTCCTCGACGATCACGCGTAGTCCCACGAGATCGAAGATGTCGTCGAACTCCTTGCCGCCCACCACCATCTTCTCGTAGATGCTCCAAAAGTGCTTCGGACGTCCTCGAACCTCTGCCTTGATCGAAAAATCCTCGAGCTTGGCACTCAGTGTGCTCATCACCTCAGCCAGGTACGTCTCACGTTCGGGCTGGCGCGCGGCGACCATCTGCTCGATCTCGGCGTATCGCTTGGGGTGCAGGGTTGCGAAGCTCAGGTCTTCGAGCTGCCACTTGACCTGTTGGACACCGAGCCGATGCGCCAGGGGCGCGTACACGTCGAGGGTCTCTTGGGCAATGGCTCGCTGACGGTGCATCGGCATCACCGAGATGGTGCGCATGTTGTGCATCCGGTCGGCGAGTTTGATCAGCAGCACACGCCAGTCCTGGGCCATCGCGATGAACATCTTGCGGATGGTCGCGGCCTGCTGGGCCTCTTTGGAGTCGAACTCCAGTCGATCGAGCTTGGTCACCCCGTCAACGACTGCGGCGACTTGGGGGCCGAAGTCGCGAGCGAGTATCTCTTTGGTCACCCCGGTATCTTCAACGGCGTCGTGCAGCAGCGCAGCGGCGATGGTGGTCTCGTCGAGGCCGAGGTCGGCCGTGATGTCGGCGACGGCGATGGGGTGGGTCACGTAGGGCTCACCGGTGCGTCGCAATTGGCCCTCGTGGGCCGCGATCGCGGCGAGTCCGGCGCGGCGGATGAGTTCGACGTCCCCGTCGGCGTGGTGCTCGAGGAATCGAGCGATGAGACGCTCGATCGAACCGATCAGCGCGGAATCGGCTGACGACCTCGAAGTGACACTGACCATGCAGGTCAGCCTACCGGTGCCCTATCGCCGTTTCTGCTTACGAGCACGGGCCCTGACCGCCGGTCCGCTCGGCGCTCGACCCGATGAACTGCGAGCCTGGCGCTGGTTCGCCTCACCCGTCAGCAGTGCCGCACCGGCTGGGGTGAGTACCTGGTGTTCGGATTTTTGCGCCACTCGATTGGCCAACTCACGAAATCTCGGCTCGCGTTCCTTGAACCAGGCCAACAGCGGACTCGCAATGAAGATCGACGAATAGGCTCCGCTCAAGAGCCCGACGAACAAGGCCAGACCGTAGTTCTGCAACGTGGTCGCGCCCAGGATGTAAGCACCGACCACCAACACCGAGAGCACGGGCATGATCGCCACCAGCGAGGTGTTGATCGATCGCGCCAGCGTCTGGTTCATCGAGAGGTTCACCATGTCCGAGTAACTGAGGTCGCCGCCCTTCAAGACCCCGCCCGTGTTATCGCGTACTCGGTCAAAGACGACCACCGTGTCATAGAGCGAGTACCCGAGGATGGTCAAGAGCGCGATCACCGTATCGGGGGTGATCTGGAAACCGAAGAGTGAGTACACCCCGACGGTGACGAGCAAGTCGTGGATCATCGCAATGAAGGCTGCGCCCGCCATCTTGGGTTCGAAGCGAACACTGATATAGCCCACCACCGCAATGAAGAAGACAATGAGCGCCTCGATCGCCCGATTGGTGATCTGGCCGCCCCACGTCGGCCCCACACTGCTCGTGGAGACTTGGTTGGCGCTCACCCCGGCGACCTTGGCCAGAGCGTCGACGACCTTATTCGTCAACGTCAGTTGGGTGGTGGAGTTCAAGTTATTCAGGTCACTGGTGACCTGATAGGTGTCCGACCCGAGCTTCTGGACCGTCGGGCTGTTCAGTCCGGCATTCTCGACTGAGTGGGTCACCGCCGAGATCGTCGTGTTCGGGGCGAGCACCTCCCACGAGCTCCCACCCTTGAAGTCGATGCCGAGGTTGAATCCGCGAATCGCGAGCGAACCGAGACCGACCACGATCACGACCGCCGAAATCGTGAACCACGTCTTGCGTCGTCCAACAAAGTCGATGGTGGTGAGGCCCTGATAGAGGCGACTAAAGGCGTTGGGGGACTTGGCTTCATCGGTCATTGGCCACACCCCCTGAGTTGAGGCCCGCGGCCATGGAGAGCGCCGAGGTGCTCTGAGAACCGCGACGACCGAGCAAGATCACCATGGGCCGCGTGAAGTACCAAGTGATCAAGATGTCCATGATGGTCGAGAGTCCGAGGAAGAATGCGAAGCCGCGTACGTCGCCTACGGCAATCAGGTAGAGCAGTACCGCGGCGAGCAGGCTCACGGTGTCCGCCGCCAAGACGGTGCGCCAGGCCGAACGAAAACCACGGTCGACCGATGTTCGAATCGAGCGCCCTGCTCGGGCCTCGTCTTTCAATCGTTCGAAGTACACGATATAACTGTCCACCGTGATGCCGATCGACACAATGATCCCGGTCACCCCCGAGAGGCTGAACGTCGGGGCGAGAGCAGTGTGGCCGAGGGCCGAGATGATGGCCCACAACAAGGCGGCGGTGACTCCCAAGCCGAGCACGATGACCAAGCCGAGCGCTCGGTAGTAGAGGATGGTGTAGAGCAACACGAGCGCCAGACCCACGAGACCGGCGCCGAGTCCCGCGATGAGCGAACTGTGGCCGAGGGTTGGTGAGACGGTCTGGGTCGTCAGTGCGTCCAAGCGCACCGGCAGGGCACCGAACTGCATCGCCAGGGCCAGGTCCTTGGCCGAACTCTCGGTGAAGGAACCCGAAATCTGTCCGGTCCCGGCGAAGCTGGTGAAGCTGCTCTGGGTGGGCTGGATGATCGGTGCGGACTGGATGACGCCGTCGAGTTCGATGGCTAGCAACTGGTGGAAGTTGGCCTTCGCCACCTGGTCCCACAGCGGGCTACCTGCTGAGGTGAGAGTGTAGTTCACGACCCAGGCGCCGGCCGTGTCTTGCTGGGCGACGGCTTTGCCGATGGCCTGACCAGTCATCTGCGCGGGTCCGAGCAGGTAGCGCACACCGGGGCTGCCGAGCTGGGGCAGGATCACGTCCGAACGGGGATTGTCGTTCTGAGGCGTGGTCGACTGCACGTTCGCGTACTTCGGATCGGGCGAGATGTTGTTGACGTTGTAGCCACTCACCGAGTTCGAGTTCGGGGTCACGCCCAGATTGGCTGCGCTCATCAAGTACTGGCTGCCACAGGGGGGCAGGGTGCCGGTGTAGGTGACCGGTTTCTTGCCCAGGGTCACCTGACACAACACGGGTCGAAAGAGCAGCTGTGCGGTTTGACCGACGACGGCGAGCACGGCGCGGGCGTCCTTGACACCCGGGACGCTCACGACCTCGTTCTTACCCTGGAGATTCACCTGAGCGCCCGATACTCCCAGGCCGTTGACCCGATTGGTCAGCACGGTGACGACCTCTTGCATGTTCGATGCCGACGTCGGCGTGGCGGGTCGATAGACCACCGACAGACCACCCGCCAGGTCCAGTCCGAGCTTCGGTCCCCAGCCCATCGACAGCGTCGTGAACAACGCTCCAAAGGAGATCACGATGGTGAGGACGAGGCTGACGATCATCGAGCGTCGCGAGCCGACTTGCTGCGCCATTACTTGTTGTCGCCTTCTTCACTCTCGTGCTCGGCGTCGGCGTCGTCGTGCGTCGGCGGGTCGAATCGCTTCGCGATGGCCGAGGGGACGAATTCCAATTCGATCCCACCACTGCTTCGAAGGGTCACCAGGTCAGCGTCTTGATGTATCACGGTACCCACGAAGCCACCGATGGTCTGGGCACGGTCGCCTACCTCGACCTTGCGTGATTGGAGTCGAGCGGCCTTTTGCTTCTTCGACCGTGGGCGCAGGTAGAGGAAGTACAGCGCACCGAATACGACCACGTAAATGATGAGAATTGACGTCGAACTACCGCTCGTCTTGGCCAACAACATATGATTTTCCTCCGTCAATAGACAAAGAAACCCTAGTCGCTGGTGAAGTTGCCTTTAGAACAATCCTTCGGCCCGCGGCGTTATCCCCAGGTGCGAATAGGCCCGTTCGGTGGCGATTCGCCCCCGCGGCGTGCGAATAAGGAGGCCTTCACGCAGTAAATACGGCTCATACGCGTCTTCTATCGTCGAGGGCTCCTCCCCACAGGCGTGCGCGAGGGTCGTCAGACCCACTGGCTGACGCGCGAACTGCTGGCACAACAGGGCGAGGATCCGCCGATCGATCTTGTCGAGGCCGAATTCGTCGACGCCGAACAGGTCCAGGGCCTCGCGCGCGATGTCGCCATCCACCACCTGATGGTTCATAACCGATGCGAAATCGCGGACCCGACGCAGCAGACGGTTGGCGATCCGCGGTGTCCCGCGACTACGCCCCGCAATGATGCCCGGGGCGTCACCATCGAGGTCGACCTCGAGGAGTCGAGCCGAACGTTCCACGATCACCGTCAACTCGTCGACGTCGTAGAGGTCGAGTTGTCCGATGAATCCGAATCGGTCGCGCAGTGGTGCCGCGACCAGTCCGGTGCGAGTCGTAGCACCCACCAGGGTGAAGTTGGGCAGGTCGAGACGGATGGCGCGCGCCGACGGTCCGCGACCGATCATCACGTCCAGTCTGCGGTCCTCCATCGCCGGATAGAGAATCTCCTCGACGGCACGTGACAGCCGGTGTATCTCATCGACGAAGAGAACGTCGCCGTCTTGGAGGTCGGTGAGCAGAGCGGCGAGGTCGCCCGGTCGCGAGAGCACCGGTCCCGACGTGATGCGCAGTCCAGCGCCCATCTCCGAAGCGACAATGCTCGCGAGCGACGTCTTGCCCAGTCCCGGCGGGCCCGCGAACAAGAGGTGATCGGCTGTCTGGTTACGCGCTCGCGCCGAACCCAAGACGATCTCGAGATGGCCCACGAGCTCTCGCTGCCCGACGAAATCGGCGAGACTCCCGGGACGAAGAGACACCTCGGCGCGGCGCTCTTGCTCGTCGGCCAGTGGTGCAGTCACGTCCTTGGCCAGCTGTTCGACGTCGATCTCGTTACGACTCATGAGCGTCTCAGCAGTTGGAGGGCCTCACGAAGCGCGGTGGACTCATCTTCGCTCAAGGTGATACCCGAGAGCGATTGTCGAATCTCGCCGATCGAGTAACCCAGCGCGCGCAGGGCGTCTTCGATGGCTCCGTTCACCGCGACCGCGGACGTCGCCTCGTAACTCGCGCCCACACTGAGCTTGCCCTTCAACTCAAGTGCGATGCGGCTGGCGGTCTTGGACCCCACTCCAGGAATCGAGGACAACTTCTTCAGATCGTCGCCTTCGATGGCTGCGGCGAGTTCATCGCGGGGCATGGTTCGAAGGGCCGCCAGTGCCGTTGACGGACCGACTCCCGGAGTCACCAAGAGCAACTCGAAGAGATCTCGATCGTCGCTGGACGCGAAGCCGTAGAGAACGATCGCGTCACTGCGAACGACGGTGAAGACGTGCATCTCGACGTTCTGACCAACCCGGTACCCATCGGGTGCCGCCACGTTGAGCTCGTAGCCAACGCCCTGGACGTCCACGATCAGTGCGCCGTTGTCTCGAAGGTGCACGACCCGTCCCGACAGCCATCCGATCATGAGCCAGCGACCGCGGGATACTTGTGTTCGCTGCGCACCACCATGAAGTAGGTGATCGCCAGTCCCAGGGCGTCGGCGGCGTCCGCCGGCTGAGGGACTTGGGCGAGACTACACAGGCGAGCGACCATCCCTTGGACTTGGACCTTGCTCGCCGCGCCGTAACCCGTCACCGCCAACTTGACCTCCTGGGCGGTGAATTGGCGTACCGGTACGCCCATCGATGCCGCGAGGGCCACTGCCACACCACTCGCCTGAGCGACCGGGATCGCCGTCTTGGCATTTCGCTGGTAGAAGACGCGCTCAACCACTACCGCGTCGGGTCGAGTCTCGTCCAGCAGTGAGCGCATCTCGTCGAGGAGCTGACCCAGTCGACTCTCGACCGAATCCAAGTGATCGGTCTGGATCGTACCGGCCCGAAGTGCACGAAACGACTCGACGCCGCGCAACGACCCCTCGATCAGCCCGAAGCCGCAGCGAGTGAGTCCAGGATCTATGCCGAGTACGAACATATGTTCGATACTAACGCGCCCGCCGGTCTCTACCTAGGAATCAGTCCTCATAGGCCGCCATGATTTCGTCAGCAATGTCGAAATTGGCGAAAACATTCTGAACGTCGTCATGGTCGTCGATGGCATCCATCAAGCGAAGGATCTTCTTCGCCTCGGTCTCACTCTGCACCGGGATCGAATTTTGTGCAACCAGGGTGAGTTCGGCACTGAGCACCTTCACCTTGTGCGCTTCGAGTGCGTCTCGAACGCTGCCCACATCGTGAGGTTCCGTCGTGATCAAGAAGTTCAATCCACTGGCCGTGAAGTTCTCACCGCCAGCGTCCATCACCCATTCGAGCAGTTGGTCTTCGTCGATCGGTCCTTGCACCTCGATGATGCCCTTGCGGTCGAACTGCCACGCCACCGCGCCGGGTTCGGCGATGGTCCCCCCGTTCTTGGCGAACAGGTGCTTGATCTCGGCGCTCGTGCGATTGCGATTGTCGGTCAAGGTCTCAACAATGACGGCCACTCCGTCGGGACCGTAGCCCTCGTAACTAATCGCTTCGTAGCGCACGCCCTCGAGCTCACCGGTTCCCCGCTTGATGGCCCGTTCGATGGTGTCGATTGGCACCGAAGCCTCTCGGGCCTTCTGAAACATCGTTCGAAGGGCAGAATTAGTGTTGACGTCTCCCCCGCCCTCGCGTGCGGCGACTTCCACTTGACGGATGAGCTTGGCGAATACTTTGGCTCGAGCGCTGTCCTTCGCACCTTTACGGTGTTTGGTCGTTGCCCATTTTGAATGGCCGGACATGGTTCCTCCTGCCCCGTAGGGCTGAGACATGGTATCGAATATTCACAGGGAGTCGACGAAGAGCCCGTGCACCCTTCGATCTCCCGTGAGTTCGGGGTGGAACGAGCAACCCCAAACGTTCTCGTAACGAACGAGCACCGGGTGTTCACCGTCCCCATGGTCGTGTTCAGCGAGCACTTCAATCTCCTGGGACCACGCCTCGATCTTGGGGGCGCGAATGAAGACCCCCGGCACTTCACCAACGCCCTGAACGGCCACCGTGGTCTCGAAGCTGGCGATCTGACGTCCGTAGCCGTTTCGTCGAACGGAGACGGGTAGGGCCGAGAAGCTCCACTGGTCACTTCGCCCGTCCAGAATCTTCGAACTCAACAAGATCAGTCCGGCGCAGGTGCCAAAGACGCTCAGTCCATCGGCGATGCTTCGATCGATCGCGGGGCGAAGTCCTGAAGTCTCGAGCAGATGCGCAATCGCGGTCGACTCGCCACCGGGTAGCACCAGCCCATCGAGACCAGTGAGCTGCTCGACGCTGCGAACGAGAACCACGTCCGCGCCGACGTCTGACAACATTTGGCCGTGTTCGCTCACGTCACCCTGAAGGGCGAGTACGCCAACTCGAGGCACTACCAACCGCGCTCGGCCAGGCGAACCTCGAGCGACGAAGTCTCGGCCCCGGCCATAGCGGCACCCAGACCCGTAGAGACTTTGGCGACGACTGCAGCGTCACGGAAGTGCGTGGTCGCTTCAACGATTGCGTTGGCCATTCGAACAGGATCTTCGCTCTTGAAGATCCCTGAACCAACGAACACTGCTTCGGCGCCCAACTGCAGGACGAGCGAAGCATCGGCAGGCGTCGAGATACCACCAGCGCAGAACAACGGTACCGGCAGCTTGCCGGTCGCGGCTACTTCTTGGACGAGCGCCAGTGGCGCTTGCAAGTCCTTGGCGAGCGAGAAGATCTCCGAAGCGTCAGCACTGTGGAGCCGTCGCATCTGCGCGTTGATCGTGCGTAGGTGCCGAACCGCTTCGACGACGTTACCGGTCCCCGCCTCGCCCTTGGAACGGATGAGACAAGCGCCTTCTCCGATGCGACGAAGCGCCTCTCCCAGATTGGTGGCACCACACACGAAAGGCACGGTGAAGCTCCACTTGTCAATGTGGTTCTCCTCGTCAGCCGGGGTCAGCACTTCGGACTCGTCAATGTAGTCAACGTCAAGCGACTGAAGAATCTGTGCTTCGGCGAAGTGCCCGATCCGTGCTTTGGCCATCACCGGAATGGTGACCATCGCCTGAATCTCTTGAATCATCTGGGGGTCGCTCATTCGCGCGACACCGCCGTCGCGACGGATGTCGGATGGAACCCGTTCCAACGCCATCACCGCTACCGCTCCGGCGTCCTCGGCGATCTTCGCCTGTTCGGGGTTGACGACGTCCATGATGACGCCGCCGCGCAGCATGTCAGCCAGACCACGCTTGACAAGCGCCGATCCGGTGGTTGAAGGGTCAGAGGTAGAAGTCATGACCTAAGCCTAACTGGAGTGCGACCTCACCACTCTTCGAGCGCCAATGCTCGTAGCTTCGGGTCGTCCAAGTCGGCGAGGTCCGATTCGCGCCGATCGGACCAGAAATTGAACCAACAGAACCGGTAGGTCGCCATTGGCGCACTCGAGAAGAACGAGTTGGCGACCGGGGACTGGTGCGCACATTTACGCAGTGCTCCCGCGATGCCGAGCGGATAGCGGATCGCCGCGGCGGCGACCTCATCGGCCCGGTAGGCCGAGCCGGGGGACGCGAGTTCTCGGCGGTTGCTGTCGCTCAGGTTCAACACGCACGAAAGACTTTGGCGGCTCAAGAGGCCGAGGCGCTGACGTGCCAGGCAGTGCGCCACCACCCCTTCGAGTTCGATCAACTCAAAGTCCCTCATGAGTGAACTCGTGACCAGCAACGAGTACTCCGCAGAATCGGGTACCAGCGCCGCGTTGTACATCGGATCTTCCACGATGAAGGCACTGATGGAGTCGACACCGAAGGTGGCGGCGAGACGATCGAGTACGGTCACCAACCGCAGTCGGTCCTTGGCACTGCCCCCGACCTGGAACTTCTCCACCAACTCAGCGCCCAGCGTCGAGCCGCGACTCTCGTAGCGACGGAGTGAACGATGCAGATCCCAGCCGTAGAGCGCGGCGATGACGACTCCCACAATCGGCAGCCACGCGACCAAGACGAATCCGACGACCAGCAACAGCGAGACCACCGCGACCGCAATCGTCGTCGGCAGCTTGCGGCGCATTGCGAAACTACGAACCGCGCGCGCGTTGACGTTTCGTTCGTTCGACGAGGGAGCGTAGGGGCTCGTCCAGGTCGGATCGAGTACGGGTGCCACGTAGGGCGCGCCGCGGTCTCTCGATGACCCCGTACGACGGGTCCGCGAACGCTGCTTAGTGGCCACGGGGTAAGGCTACCGTGTCGAGGCGTGACGTTCGCGGGCCCGGGCGTAGAGGAGTTCGTAGCGATCGACCAAAGTGCTCATGGACCAGTGTCGGGCGTGCTCGAGAGCCGCGCCGATCGCTTCGGGCGTCTCCTGGCTCAGCGCGCGAGTAACGGCCCCTTCGAGTTGTCCCTCGTCGCCAGGTGCGAAGAGTTGCGCGTGACCAGCGGCTGCTTCGCGATAGCCGTCGATGTCGCTCGCCACGACCAAAGTCTCGCTGGCCATCGCCTCGAGTAGGACCATTCCGAAACTCTCGCCCCTCAATGATGGCGCGATCAATGCGTTCGCGCGCCGCAACCACGAGCGCTTGGCGTGATCGCTGAGCGCTCCGGTGAAAGTGATCTGTTCGTCGTGACCCGATAGTGCCTCCAGTCGAGGGCGTTCAGGTCCATCACCCACAATGACGAGGCGCCACTGGTCCTCACCGCGGTCATTGTGGTGGCGCACCGCTCGGATCGCGTGCGCGGTGCCCTTGCGTTCTTCCAGGCGTCCCACGAAGACGAGGACGACGTCGTCACTGCGCTCACGCGCAATCTCACGGTACCGCTCGACTTCGAAGCCGTTGAAGAGCACTTCTGGTTCAGTGCGACATGCTGAGCGTGCCGTCTCAGCCGCGGCCCGACTCACGGCGGTAGTCACGTCGAGGTCCTTCGCGAAGGAGCGCAGCAGGGGACGTGTGAGGGTGATGGCCGGTCCGGCGCCACTGCGATGGAAGGTCGCCAGTGCGGGAGCGCGTCGAACCCTTAAGATGCCCCAGCCAATGAGCGGCGCGAACGGTTCATGGAAGTGGACGACGTCTGGTGCGAACTGCATGGCGGCGAACCACGCCCGTCGTGTCGCCAGAGGTGAGAGCGTCAGTGGTGCCCGCGAACCGTTGGCGGGCACTTTGAACAAGCGACCAAATCGCGCCACTCGCGCTGGCGTATCGTAAACTTCCTGATCAGAACCGTCAGGAGCGATGATGAGGACTTCGTGTCCACGACGAGCGAGCTCGCGACTCATCGAGATCACTTGTTCTTGGACGCCACCGTGGACGCTTAACGCGTACGGCGACACCAGTACGATGCGCACGTCAATCTCCTTTGAAACGTGGCTGCAGAACGTGCCACTGTTCAGGGGCCCGTTGGATGAGCCCTTCGAGTTCTTTGGCGATGTCCTGGGTGACTCGCGTAACGTCATCGCGAAGTCGACCACGGCGCACGGCTTCGATCGGTGGAGTCACGACCGCGAAGTGGTCGCGTCCGGGTCCCGAATAGCAGGCCGCAGCCACGAGCGTGGCACCAGTTCGTAACGCCAGGGTCGCGGGTCCGGCAGGCAACGAGACCTGTTCACCGAAGAACTCCACCGCGATACCGTTGCCTTGTATGTCGCGGTCGCAGAGCAGCCCCACCACACCGCCGTCTTTAAGGGTCTGCAACAGCACCGTGGCGGCGTGCTCGTTGAGCGGCTCGATGCGAATACCGATCGATTCGCGTTTGGATTTGAACCACGCGAAGAGCTCGGGAGGATCCAAGTCCTCAGCCACCGCGGTCATCCCCATTCCCAACGAATTGAGATACGAGCCTCCCCACTCCCAGCTCCCGACGTGCGGCAAGGCAATGATGGTGCCGGCACCGCGGTCTCTGGCCGCTTCGAGATGTTCCAGACCCTCGCTCATCCGAAAACGTCCGAAGACCTCCGCGGGCTCGATGGCGGCGAGTTTGGCACCTTCGGCCCAGTACTGACCGTAACTGGCAAAGGCCCGGTCCACGTAGCGTTCGAGCAACGCGGAGTCGAGCTGCGCGTTGGTCGAGCGCAGTGCGTGGCTCAAGTTGCGTTCCAGATTCGAGCGAGCGGTGCGGTTACGTCGACCCACCATTACCGAGAGTCGGCGCGCGACGGAGACGTCGAAACGTTCAGGCAGGGCCTCCAAAACAGCACCAACGGCCTTGAAGAGCGCGACGCGCGCGGCACCCGCCACGGTCAGTGGCGTGAAGTTCGGCTCATGCTTCGACGAAGTCGTCCGCTGTGTTGATGCATACGTCCGGCCGTAGATATGGGCGTTTCGGGGCGGGCGGCGACCTGCCACACCCGACGGAAGCGACCGAGCGCAGTCATGGCAGTAAGGACCAACATGATCCACAGGACCGGGATGAAGATCGGCTTGGCGAGCAGTCCGACTCCCAACAAGATCATCCGTTCTGCGCGTTCCATCAAACCTCCCTTGGCACTGAGTCCGAGACTCTCGGCCTTGGAGCGCTGATAGGAGATCAGGTACGTCGTGGTGAGAATGGCGAAGGGAAGCAGCACCAGTTGACCGTGGTGGTGAGCGGTCAGGTAGTAGGCGACGCCACCCATGAGCATCGAGTCCGAGATCCGGTCGATCACCGAATCAAAGAAGCTGCCACGTTGACTCGCGCGTTGTGACGCCTTGGCGACTGGTCCGTCGAACATGTCATGAAAGCCAGTCATGGTCAATAGCACGATGGCGATCCAGTGATGACCAACCGCGATCGTCCAGGCAGTCGCGCAGGAGAAGACGAGGCCCGACGTAGTCAGTACATCGGCCGAGAATCCAATCCGTACCAGCCAGCGGCCGGTAGGTAGGGTGAAGGTCTCCAACGACTTTCGAAAGTTTCCGTCGAGCAATTGATCCTCCGGACCGTCTGGGTGAAGTCTAACGAAATCGCCGCGAGCGAGCATCGTTAGAGGAATGCGTGAAGTTTTTGCCAGGTTGATTGCAGGGATTCGGGCAACACCCTCGTCTCGCCAATAGACGTCATGAAGTTGGTATCGCCAATCC
>JABEUR010000157.1 GCA_013044405.1 Acidimicrobiaceae bacterium
AGCGTCATTTCATCCAGTGATTGGGGCTTCGGAGATCACCGGGGATTTCGGTGATGACCGGCCCCAATATCTACTAAGGGGGTAGTAGTGAAGTCAGTACATAAGAAGAATCGGGTCGCGACTCGTCGAAGTTCGTGGGCGGCACTCGGAGCAGGTGCCCTGGCGTTGAGCCTGATGGTTCTCGGTAGTCCGCTGGAGAGTTCGGCCGCCAGTGGCAACGATTCGACAATCGTTTACTCGGTGCATCCAATCGCAATTCAGGCGTCACGTTCGTTGGCGGCAGCGGGATTTGCTCCGGGATCATGTATCGCTATAGCTGGCTTGGCTTGCTATGGGCCACAGACGTTTCACACGGCCTACCAAGTCCCGTGGACCATCAACAGTCACCTAGCCGGCACGGGTGAGCAGGTCGCGATCGTCGACGCTTTCGGTAGTCCCACGGTTGCGCAGGACCTGTCCGTCTTCGACAGTGAATTCGGCTTGCCGCCGGCCGATCTGCACATCTACTACCCAACTGGGAAAGTTCCCTTTGATCCAAACTTCCAACACGGCTTGCAGGTTGGTTGGGCAGAGGAGACCAGTCTCGATGTCCAGACTGTTCACGACTTAGCCCCTGGAGCGCGAATCAATCTCATCGTCGCCTCCTCGCCCTACGGCAACGATCTCAACGTCGCCGAGCGCTTCGCCGTGGCCAACCACCTCGGAAATGTGATGACCATGAGTTTTGGATCACCGGAGTCGGCCATCAAGGGTGGCGGTAATAACCTGCAACTCCAGCAGGCCGACGCGATCTACCGTCAGGCCAGTTCACAGGGCATCAGTGTGTTCGCCTCTTCGGGTGACAGTGGCGCGAGCAACGGTGGCGCGTTCGCGAATGCCTCGTTTCCCGCGTCGGACCCTTCGGTGACCGCAGTCGGGGGCACCGACCTCTTCGTCGCTGCCGACAACAATCCGTCTGCGAATTCATCGTCTACCGATGGCACGTACTCGGGCGAGACGGCTTGGAATGACAGCTATCCCGCCACATGTCCCTTCGGTTGCAGTCAGGGAACCTTTGGCGCCACCGGTGGCGCGCCGAGTTCGGTCTTCAGCGCCTCGAGCTATCAAGCTGCAGTGTCTGGGTTGTCGATGAGATCAACATCAGACGTCTCCTTTAATGCCTCGGTCTACACCGCGACGATGATCTATTTGGGTTTCCTCGGCGCGAACAGCAGCTTCTATTTCTTTGGCGGCACCAGTGAGGCTTCACCAAGCTGGGCGGCCATTACAGCTGATCTGGACCAGGCGGCCGGACAGGGTATGGGGCTACTCAATCCCAAGCTTTACGCCTTAGCGGCCAGTCCCTCAACGTATTCGCAGGATTTTCACGACGTGAGCATTGGCAATAACCAATTGCCGTTTCCGAGCGCTCCGGGGTACCCCGCCGGTGCCGGCTATGACCTTCCGACCGGACTCGGAACACCCATCGTTTCGGGCTTGATGAAGTCCCTGGCGCCGAGTGCGACCTTGTCGTTCATCCAGCCGTAGGTTCAGTTTTGGCTGATGATGCCCGGTCACGACCTCGGTTGTGGCCGGGCATCAGACTGGTACCGCTCGGTGCCGTACGGCGTGGAGTCGGTTCACCATTCGCTGTCGGCCGATAAGCAGATGATGCGAGGAACTATTTGTTGGTTCTACGACTTCGGGCGTCGGTTCATCAACGTGTGGTCGCCCTTGCATGAGCGCACAGTTCCGCGAACCGGATGAAGGAAAAGGGGATAGTTCTGGTTGGCACTGCGCAACCTGCAGTGTTTCGAATCGCGTGGAGCGACGATGGAAGGCAAGGTTCCGGGTGTCGAAGAGAGCCGGGGAGGTTCCGTGGGCTGAGGAAACGAGTCGCACCACGACACGCAGGCACGTGCGGTCCTCACCGAGAGACGTCAGAAGAGTTGGCTGAGGACGTCGCGCCGGATCTTGCCATTGCTGGTTCGAGGAATCGCCGCCACGTAGCGGATCTCCTTTGGCTTGGCCCAGGGACCGAGCCCTTCGTTGGCGACCGAACGAATCGTATCGTCGAGCGTTGAGCCATCTGATACCACCAGGGCGATGAGTCGTTCTCCCCATTCGTCATCGGCCATCGACGTGACGGCGACGTCGTGGACTGCGGGAATAGTGATGAGGATCGATTCGAGGTCCTCGGGCCAGAGCTTCTCTCCGCCAGTGTTGATCACAAAGCCCAGACGTCCTCGGACCGACAATCGACCGTTGTTGAACTCGCCGGCGTCACCGGTTGGGAACCAGTCGTCCTTGCCGTCAGGTCCGACGGCTCGTGGTCGAGGTGCGCTTCGATAGGAGCGGAACAAGGTCGGCGATCTGAGGAGGATCTCGCCTTTTTCGCTCGCGATTTCGACACCCTCGATGGGGTAGCCGTCGTAAACGACGCCTGATCCGGTCTCCGTCATGCCCCAGGTGGTGACGACATTGGGCGCCAATTCGTTCGGCGGCTTGGCACCGCCCAAGAGAACCTTCGAGAAACGACTCAGGTCGTGGCGCTGGAGATGAGCGCGCACCACGGAGATGTGAGTTGCTCCATGAGCTAATCCCGTTTCGGGTGTGTCAGGATCCCCCCAGACCAGTTCCGCGTCGTCGAGGACGGCCCGCAACAGCACCGCAAGTCCGCCGATGTGATTTGCCGGCAGACAGGGATACCAAACGGGCGGGAGGTCACCTCGCAAGGTCAACTGGGTGATTCGAGCGCTGGAGCGCAATGCGTCCCACTCGATCTCAGCGGCTTTGGGAGTTCCGCTCGATCCACTGGTCAACATCACCAAACCAATACCGTCGTCGACGTAACGACCCGCCGGGAGATCCCTTCGTCCATTGAGGTCGAGCAGATGCGTTGCTCCGAGCAGCACGAGCTCTTCACTTCGCCGCGTTTTAGAGAGGCGGCGATCGAGAACACAGAACGCCTCTTCTCGATCAACGCAGTCGCGGATCGCTTGTTCGAGTTGCGGTCCCAGTTCGAAGTCCAGTGCGATCAAACGTTTCACGCTGCGACACTATGTCGTGTCGATGTAGGGTGAGTCTCCAGGGGTGATATCCATGGCTTCACTGCGCCATGAGCGGAGAATCAAGGCAAGCGTCGAAGAAGTCTGGGATGTCGTGAAACGTCCAGAGTCGATTCCGACGTGGTTTCCCGGAATCGTGTCGTGCACGGTTGATGGTGACGTCCGCGTCATCCGAACCGTCACTGGTCTCGAGATGCCCGAAAGGATCATGACCATCGACTCCTCGATTCACCGCTTCGCGTATCGGATCACTTCGCCGCTCTACAGGTTTCACTTGGGAGTAATTGACGTCATCGAGATCGGACCCCGCGACAGTTTGTGCGTGTATTCGACGACCGCCGTGCCCGACGCACTGGCCCTGATCATCGCCGGCGGCACCCACGGCGCACTGCTGGAGATCCAACGAATTGCCGAGTCACACTCCCAGGAGGCGTAATGGGCCGCAAGATTCTCTTCATCACCACTGATCAGCAGCGTTACGACACGCTGGGAGTCAATGGGGGAACACTTTCTCGCACCCCGGTCCTCGATGGACTCGCCGCCGAGGGCATACGTTTTGAGCGCTGCCAGCCAACCTCGGTGGTGTGCATGCCATCGCGGGCGTCGATGCTGACCGGACAGTTCCCGAGTACTCACGGCGCGTGGATGAATGGCGTGGCTCTGGCAATAGATGCGCCGTCGGTGGCGGAGAATCTGAAGGATGCAGGTTACGCCACGGCATTGATCGGTAAGGCCCATTTCGAACCGTTCATGGATGTATTCGGTCGCTTCGCCGAGAATTCGTTGGCGAACCTGGGGATTCCAACGATCGAACAACCATGGTTCGACGGTCGGCGCGGTGCGCATCGGGGATTCGACCATCTTGAGTTCGCCACTCATGGTGTCATGGGTCCACTGCACTATGCCAAATGGATCCGAGAATTCCATCCCGAGGTCGTGGATGGTTTCTACCAAGTCGTCGACCAGGACTTCAACGTCAATGCTGGCGGAGGTGGCGACAGCGGCGCCCCCCAGGTCAAGTTCAACGACGTACCTCGTGAGTGGTATCACACCGACTGGGTGGCAGATCGAACGATCGCCTGGTTGGACGCCCAAGACAGCGAACGCGAATGGTTTTGCTGGATGAGTTTTCCCGATCCGCACCACCCGTGGGACCCGCCCAAGTCGGAGATCAGCCGAGTACCTTGGCGCGAGGTGCCGCTTCCGCAGAACTATCCGGAAAGCGCCTCGCAGCGCGAATCTTTACTGGACCAAAAGGCGCGACACTGGCGCGCTTGGTACGACGGGCGAGTGGTGAGCAATTACGAAGCGCCAGCTCACTGGGCGCCCGCAACGCTCACCCCTGACCAGGTACGAGAGGTCAATGCTCTCAACGCTGTTGAAGTCGAACTGATCGACGAGGCGATCGGACGGGTCATGGGGGCGATCGCGAGAAGGGGCTGGAGCGACGACGTCGACGTGATCTTCACCACGGACCACGGTGAGTTCCAAGGAGACTTCGGACTCCTCTTCAAGGGTCCCTACCACGTGGACGCCCTGATGCGCCTGCCGTTGATCTGGCGCCCGGCGCCGAGTGTGGGTGTCGCCGCGGGTGTCGTACACGAACCGGTCAGCCTGGTTTCACTGGCGGCCACCTTCCTCGAGGTGGCGGGTCAGCCGACCCCCGACTGGGTCGAAGGGGCGCCGCTTCCCGTGGATGACGAGGATGCGCGCAGGCGCTCGTTTGAATCGACCGCGACCGAGTGGGACTCTGATTTGTTTGGCATTGACGTGCACGTGCGATCGATCGTCACCCGAGGTCATCTCTACACCGAATATCGTCCGGGCACGATGCACGACGGCACCGAAGGTGAACTCTACGACTTGTCCAACGATCCGATGCAACGCGAAAATCGGTTCGACGACCCGGCCCTCTCGGACGTACGTGAGGAACTGTCCGAGCGTTTGCGAGACCACGAGGAGCGTCCAGGAGAGCGTGCGACCCCGGGGATACTGACCGCTCCGGTGTGAATCGACGATAGCGTGGACCCTATGTCTAAGACTGTTATCCAAGGTTCACCCGTCGATCCCGTCGAAGAGTTCCGATCCCAGCCACTGCCGGTATTCGATCGGGTCGGCGAGTTCGAGGACATCATCTACGAAGTCGCCGAAGGAATCGCGCGGATCACCATTGACCGCCCCGAGCGACGCAACGCCTTTCGCCCCCAGACCCTATTCGAGCTCTCCGACGCTTTTGAGCGAGCCCGTGACGATATCTCGGTGGGCGCGATCATCTTGACCGGGTCGGGACCTGACGCATTCTGTTCGGGGGGTGATCAGAAGATTCGTGGAGATGACGGCTATATCGGCGATGATGAGGTCGCGCGATCGGGGGTTGGTCGTCTCAATGTCTTGGATCTCCAAGTGCAGATCCGACGACTTCCCAAGCCGGTAATCGCCCAGATCGCCGGTTACGCCATCGGCGGTGGCCACATCTTGCACTTGGTCTGTGACCTGTCAATTGCCGCTGAGAACGCTCGTTTCGGTCAGACTGGACCTCGCGTTGGCTCCTTTGATGGTGGTTACGGCTCCTCACTGCTCGCACGCACCATCGGTGTCAAGCGAGCCAAAGAGGTCTGGTTCCTCTGCCGTCAGTACGACGCCAGTCAAGCGCTGGACTGGGGACTGGTCAACACCGTCGTGCCACTCGAAGACCTTGAACGCGAGACTATCGCCTGGTGTCGACAGATCCTCACGCTTTCACCCATAGCCCTTCGCATGCTGAAAGCAGGCTTCAATGCCGCCGAGGACGGTTTGGCGGGTGTCCAGCAACTGGCCGGAGACGCCACGATGCTGTTCTACATGTCCGAAGAGGGTCAAGAGGGCCGCAACGCCTTCGTCGAACACCGTAAGCCAGACTTCTCGAAATTTCCCAAACGTCCATGACCACGGCCCCCGGGCCGCTGCGCCGCTGGGTCCTCGCTGCGCGCCCGAGAACTCTACCTGCGGCCATGGTGCCAGTCGTCGTGGGAGCGGCTCTGGTGCGACCGGCCAGCATTGAGTGGACCAATTCAATCCTCTGTCTCGCCGTGGCGCTCGCACTGCAGATCGCCACGAACTACGCCAACGACTACTCAGACGGCGTGCGCGGGACCGACGAGGTGCGCGTGGGCCCGTTTCGCTTGACGGCCTCGAACCTGGTGAAGGCGCACGTGGTGCGAAACGCCGCCTACCTCTGGTTCGCGGTCGCTGGTGTTGGAGGCGTATGGCTTTCGGACCGCACGACCTGGTGGCTGATACCCATTGGCGTCAGTGCGGTGTTGGCGGGCTGGTACTACACGGGAGGCACCCGGCCCTACGGTTACTACGGATTTGGTGAACTGTTCGTCTTTGTCTATTTCGGCCTCGTCGCCACCGTGGGAACGGCCTACGTCCAGCACGAGAATATTCCGGCTCGGGCGTGGTGGCTCGGTATCGCGACCGGCGCCATGGCCTGCGCGCTGCTCGAAGCGAACAATCTTCGTGACGTTGAGGGCGATCGACTGGTCGGCAAGCGGACTCTGGCAGCGCGGGTTGGCAGACACGCAGGTTCTTGGCTCTACCTCGGCTTCATCGCCGTCGTTGCCGTGGGCACCTTTGGCGCGCGAGAACCGGTCGTGGGATTGCTAGCGATCGGTGCGTACGTTCCGCCATTGCGTCTCGCCTTCTCGTCCAAGGGTGGACGTGAACTACTACCGATGTTGAAGTACTCAGCGCAGGCTCAACTGTTGATCGGAGCGCTGCTCAGCCTAGCGATGGCTCTCAATCTCTACTGGAAGTGATAGGCAGCAATCGTCGAGGCCGTCGCCTCGGGCTGCTCGAGATGTGCGGCATGTTGGGCATTACTGATCAGTCGCGACGCTCCAAGTGGCACGCTGGTGGCTAGGGCCAATGCCTCTTTGGCGAACTTGGCGTCGCGTTCTCCCGCGAGGGCCAACGCGGGTACGTTCAAGGTCCGCAGTTCCTCGCCGAGCCAGCGCTGAGTTCCGGTTCCCGCGAGTCTTAACGACGTGGCGAGTCCTCGGGGGTCGCGGCTGCGGGCCGACCGTTCCGACGGGTCATTTGGGAGATCGGCGAACATGGGTTGGGCGAGCCACTCTTGGAGGAATCGATCGGTCCCGATCCGCTCGATTCGATCGGCCAGTTCATTGTCTCGTTGGCGACGCCACGCACGTTCTTGTAGATCTTCAATCCCGCGTGACGCTCCGAGCAGCACGAGTCCGCGCAGTCGCTGCGGATGGGAAAGCGCGAAGTGCAGCGATACCCTCGCTCCAAAGGAATATCCCGCCAGGATGAAGGGTTCAACGGGGAGCACCTGGGCCAACAGGTCGGCCGTGGCGTCAAGTGAGGCCCCGATTCGAGAGTTCTCGCCATGTCCGGGTAGGTCTATGGTCACTACCTCGAAGGTTCCTGCCAGAATGGTACGAAACTCGTGAGCTGAATCCCGGGTCTGGGTGAAGCCGTGCAGCCAGACCAGGAGCGGGCCCGAGCCGTGACGTTGAATACCGAGGAGTGACATTGCCACCGAGCGTACCGAGCCTGAGCGCCGTACAGGCGACGTTCGCGGCGACACTCTTCGATGAGTGGATCACGCTCGGCCTCACTGACGTCGTGGTGTGCCCGGGATCTCGTTCTACACCGCTCGCGCTCGCTTGCGCCCAGCGCGAAGCGCTTCGACTCCACGTGCGCATCGACGAGAGAAGTGCCGGATTCTTCGCGATCGGCCGGGCTCTGGCGACCAAACGTCCGGTCGCCATTGTCGTGACCAGTGGGACGGCGGCGACTGAACTTCATTCATGTGTGGCCGAGGCCGACCAGGCCATGGTGCCCCTTCTGGTCCTCACCGCTGACCGGCCACCCGAGTTGCACGGGGTTGGTGCTCCCCAGACCATCGATCAGCACCAGCTCTACGCCAAGATGGTTCGGCGATTCGAAGATCCCGGCGTGGCCAGTCTCGAAAGCTCGGGTGGGTGGCGCGACATGGCTCGACGACTGTGGTTGAGTGCCCGTGGTGAGCACGACCTGCCTGGACCGGTCCATCTCAATGCCGCCTTTGCGGAACCGCTCATTGCGTCGTCGTTGGATCTGCCTGACCCGCAAATGCCTCATTCGCCGCGCGAGGTCGCGGCACTGACCGCACTCGATTTGAGTGCTCAACGCGTGCTGTGCGTCGTTGGACGTGGCGTCGGCCCCGACGTCGTGCAACGTTGTCTCGATATGAAGTGGGTGGTGCTCGGTGACGCCACGATTCGCGGATCACTCGCGTACTTCGACTCAATCGTGCGCAGCGAATCGTTCATTGCGCAAGCTCGCCCGGACGTGGTGGTACGTATTGGAGGTCTGTGTGCCTCCAAGTCGCTTCAAGAGCGGCTGCGCGACTGGAGAACACGCACCATCGCCTTTGACGGAGCGGGATTCGTCTCGGACCCAGACCGTCTGATCGGCGAGACGTTACACGGCCTGCCGGACAAAGCACCACCCGCCGACGACCAGTACTTTCAGATGTGGGTCGATGCATCGAATCTCGTCGAAGACTGGCTCAAGACCGAGGACGACGACGACGCCGATCTCACCGAACCAATGGTCGCGCGCATTTCGGTATCGGAGAGTTCCGAACGCGGTGTCACGCTAGTGGTCGGATCGTCGATGCCGGTGCGTGAGGTGGAATGGTGGGCGAGCACTCGCACGAGCGAGACGTTCTCCAATCGAGGGGTTAATGGCATCGACGGGGTGGTGTCGACGGTCCTGGGTGTAGCGGCGTCGAATTCGGCGATTGGTCTCATCGGTGACATCACCCTGCTCCACGATGTCTCCGGGTTGGTCGATGGTCTGGGCAGCGCTGGGGGGAGTTGCGTCTTGGTCGTGGTCGACAACCGTGGTGGCGGAATCTTCTCGTTTCTCTCTCAGGCCACGATGGTCGACCGCGAGCGCTTTGAAATGCTCTTCGCCACTCCTCGCCAGCACGACCTCAGGGCCGTGGCACAGGCCTTCGGTCATCAAGGTGAGAGCGTCTCGACGCAGTACCAACTTCGAGATGCCATCCGGCGCGGTCTCGAGCACCAAGGACTCACGGTTGTCGTAGCCAAGGTTCCCAATCGATCGCGCAACGTGGAACTTCACGAGCAGTGGAATCGCCACGTGATGGCACTCGTGGGAGACGGCTGGTGATTGGCGCGCTGCCGAGTTCCCTGTTGGCCGCAATGCCAATTGCCTTCGCGGCTGGCTTTGTCTCGTTCATCTCGCCCTGCGTCTTGCCTTTGTTGCCGGGGTACATGGCGTTCCTCGGTGGAGCGACCGGGGGTGTCGTGGGTAAATCCGGACGGGGACGAGCCGTCATGGGTTCGGTGGCCTTCGTGATCGGATTCTCGCTCGTCTTTGTGAGCCTTGGAGCCGCGTTCGGCGGTTTCGGCTTTCACCTCCGCACGCACCAGCGAGTGCTCGAAATCGTCTTCGGGTCCATCACGGTGGTCATGGGTTTCTTCTTCGCCGGTTGGTGGCCGTCAGCGTGGCTCCAGCGCGAACGGCGCATCCATCATCTACCTCGGGTCTCGATCCTCGGCGCCGCCTCATTGGGGTTCCTGTTCGCACTGGGCTGGACACCATGCATTGGCCCGACACTTCAAGCGGTACTGACCCTGGCGTCGACCTCGGGGGCGACTGCCTGGAGGGGCTCGATTCTGGCCTTCATCTACTGCCTGGGCCTGGGTCTGCCATTCGTCGTCGCCGCTATAGCGACTGAGTGGATGGCTACCGCATCGTCGTGGTTGCGCTCCCACGCCAAAGTGATCGGACGATTTGGGGGGATCTTCCTGATTGCCATCGGCGTGCTCGAAGTAAGTGGAGCTTGGCACGCGTTCGTCGTCTGGCTCCAGGTCAACTTCCCCGCATCCAACGCAATTCTCTAGTCCAAGGTGCCTCGTAGACTGGCGTGATGAATCTACGTGATGACTGGGAGTTTCGCGGATTGGTCCATCAGACCACGGACGGCACGGTGTTGGACCGGCTGAGTGCTGGTGGCGTCACGGGCTACATCGGGTTCGACCCGACGGCTAAGTCTCTGCACCTGGGAAATCTCTTGCAGATCCTCAATCTGCGAAGGATCCAGTTATCGGGTAATCGCCCGATTGCCCTCGCCGGAGGTGGAACCGGCCTGATCGGCGATCCGAGCTTCAAGGCCGTAGAACGACCATTGTTGACCAGCGATCAGCTCAATGAGAACCTCGAGGGCATTCGTGAGCAACTCGGACGATTCCTCGATTTCTCGGAGTCAGCCGGCGCGAATCGCGCCCTGCTCGTCAACAACGCCGATTGGCTGACCACTATTTCGCTGACCGACTTCCTTCGAGACACCGGCAAGCACTTCACCGTCAACCAGATGATGGCCAAGGATTCGGTCAAGAGTCGATTGGACCGCGACGACGTCGGGCTCTCGTTCACCGAGTTCTCGTACATGTTGCTCCAGGCCTACGACTTCTTGCGCTTGAACCTCGATTACGGGTGCACGGTGCAGTTGGGCGGTTCTGACCAGTGGGGGAACATCACCATGGGTACCGAACTGGTGCGCAAGGTGACCGGATCGCCTGCGTCGGGAGTCACGTCACCACTGCTGTTGCGAAGCGACGGGCAGAAATTCGGCAAGTCTGACTCAGGCAATGACAAAGTGTGGCTCGACGCTGCGATGACTTCGCCCTTCGCGATGCACCAATACCTCTTGAACAGCGACGACGCCATGACTTCGATGTTGGCGCGAAACTTCACCTTTCTCGATCACGACACGATTGAGGATCTCGATGAGATGACCCGTACTCGTCCACAAGATCGTCGAGCGCAGCGCGCGATAGCCAATGCCGTTGTGGAGTTGGTACACGGCCACGACGCTGCGCTACGCGCCGAGGAGGCGGGCGAGGCCTTGTTCAGCGAGCGCATTACGCAACTTGACGAGACGACGTTGCTGCAGGTGGTCGCGGACGCCCCGTCGTCGAGGTGGTCGAGATCCGAGATCGATGCCGGCGTTGAACCGGCCGAATTTCTCGTACGCTGCGAATTGGCGGCGAGCAAGGCCGAGGCCCGCCGCTTCATCGAACAAGGTGGTGCCTACGTGAACAATCGACGCATTGAAGCGGGCCGACCGATTGATTCGAAGGGGGCCCTGCACAGTCGGTACCTCGTAGTGCGTCGAGGTCGCCGTCACCTGCATCTCGTCGTGGTCGAGTGATTCGTCGCATCCTCGTGCTCGCACTGTGTGGTCTCACACTCAGCGGATGCGGCTCGGTGAGCGCCTCTACGGCAATGATCAACTGGGTGAGCCAAAGCGGGTACTCGACGACTTCAAAGGCCGTCCTCGTCGACGCCGAGCACGCCGCAAGCGATCTGCGCAGGTCCACCACGTCGATCGCGCAGTTGCACACCGTTTGCGGCGTGCTGCTCTATGAGGTGAGCCAGGCCAACGCCTCGCTGCCGACACCGGATAATCAGGCGTCCAATCTGCTTTCGAGTGCCTACGGTGAATTAGGCGCCGGGGCGAACCAGTGCTACCGCGACCAACGAGTTCGCGCCTTGGACTCGCTCGCGCGCGGTGCGGCACTTCTCTCCGAGGCGAGCGCCAGGATCAGTACGGCGTCGCTGCCCTAGGCCGTGCGGGGCCGAAGATCGATCTCGAGGCGCAAAACGCCGTCTTCGAAGGTGGCTGTCGCATCGCCGAGCATGGCGAAATCCTGGAAATCGAGATTGGCCGCGTCGATGAACAATTGACGTTCCGGTCCCTCCACAGGTGGAAAGCCCCGTCGCTTGACCGCATCGGCACGCTCTCGAAAACGAAGGATCATGTCGTTGGGGTCAAAGGCTTGGCTCACGATCTGATGATAGGGGCTCCAGTCGAGCTTCGAGTTGGTATCATGGATATTCGACTCAGTAATGCTGAGTTGCGGTCGCCGCCAGTTATGGCCCGCGACCAGTGAGGAGTTGACGTGAAAAAGGGCCGCCACCGTCGGTTTGTTGAAGCTCGCGAGCTCAAGCGCTCGACTGGGCCACGTGCCACGACCTGTGTCGAGTGTGGAGCAGCTCCTGAGGACGTGCACGCCGAATGGTGCCTCGCCGAAGAGGATCGTTACGACGAGATTCTCGGGTCCCTCCCGCGCACGAGTTTCAACGAAGAGGATCCGCTCGCAGCCGAGGGCTAGTCGCGACGGCGCAACACCGGATGGGGGAGTCTGATCCCCTTGGGCTGCGCAGCGCGGCGGTTGGCGTAGGCGAGGAGCTGATCGTAAACCTCCTCGCCGACCATGGCGATCAGTTCTTCGGACATTGAATCGATGACTCGAGTCTTGCCGACAAAGGCGTTTGGATCCTCGGTGCACCACCAGTGGAACTCATCGCCACCCGCGCCCCAGTGACTTCGGTTCCACTGTGAGATACGAGTGGTGACTCGCCCGTCGTCTTCGACGACGTCGTCTCGACGCAGCGGCAGCTGCCAACACACTTCGGGCTTCAACGGAATGTAACTCTCGTTGTTGTCCATGGCCATAACGTGAAGGGCGCAACCCGGTCCGCGATGGAAGTCCGGACGGTTGAGAAAGATACAGGCGTCTTTCACCAGTCTGGTGACTATTTCACCGTTCTTCTTCACCCGGGTGGTCGATTCACGCCCCTTGGATTTGAACTGCCACTGATCGTCGCTCAACCGCTTGGCCGCGCGTTCGACGCGTCTACGGTCCTTCTCGTCGGTGAAGTGGGCGCCGTAACTGCAGCAACCCTGTACGAGTTCAGGAGTGGCCTCGGTGAGGACCCCCTGGCAACCAGCCCCGAATATGCATGTCCAGTTGCTTTCGAGGAAGGTCACGTCAAACATCCAGGTTCGTTGCACCTTGGAGTCTTCAAAACTTACCCACTCGTGGGCGTCGTTGGGAATGGAAGTCACAACGAAAACATAGTTGGCGTTGAAGTCGCCCGGGTGCCCTCTACACTGGAATCATGACTTCCGTCGAAACCACTGACATCATCTCCATGACTGACGAGGCGAGAAACGTCGTCATCGATGCGCTCAACAGTGAGGACAACAGCGACGCGCTCGCTCTGTACGTCGAGGTGACTGGAACGCGAGGCTCGGGTTATTCGTACGACCTCTACTTTTCGGATCGCGCCGACGCACCAGAAGGATCGGTCGTCGGCAGTGATGGAGGAGTCACGGTGGTCGTTCCTCGTAGCAGTGTCGATCGCCTGCGCGGAAGTCGTCTCGAGTTCGCGAGCGAGGGCGGCGGCGGCCTCGTGCTCGTCAATCCCAATATCCCCACTCCCGAAGAAGTGAATCCCGGAGTTCCCGCCGAAATCTTGGCATTGGGGATCGATGGCCCGCTGGCAACACTGGCCGTTGCGGTTCTCGATGAAACGGTCAACCCCTCTATAGCGTCGCACGGTGGGCGCGCCGACTTGGTGGCTTTGGATGAGGCCGAGCGTATTGCCTACGTCAAGCTTTCCGGCGGCTGTCAAGGTTGCGCGATGAGTCGAATGACGCTTTCCCAGGGCATCGAGACCTCCCTGCGCGAGGCGATACCTGAATTGACCAATGTCATCGACGTCACCGATCATGCGTCGGGAGTCAACCCTTTTTACGCCAACGAATAGTCAGTGACGTTGGCTCGGCCCTAGAATCTGAGGATGCTGCGCTTTCTTACCGCTGGCGAAAGTCACGGCCCCTCGTTGAGCGTCATTGTCGAAGGACTACCCGCAGGACTGGCCATCACATCGCAACGAATCGGTGATGAGCTCGCCAGACGGCGTCTGGGCTACGGGCGCGGACCCCGCATGCGCTTTGAGAGAGATGAACTCAGGATCATCGGTGGCGTACGTCACGGACGGACCCTCGGATCACCGGTCGCCATTGAGATTCTCAATTCCGAATGGCCCAAGTGGGAGCAGGAGATGTCGCCCGCTCCCGGTTCGCCCAGCGTTCGATTGACCAAACCCCGTCCCGGACACGCCGACTTAGCGGGCATGCAGAAGTACTCCTTCGACGACGCTCGAGACGTTCTCGAGCGCGCCAGCGCCCGCGAAACCGCGGCTCGAGTCGTGGCGGGTGCCCTAGCCAAGGCGCTCCTGGCGACCATTGACGTCGAAGTGCTCAGTCATGTCGTGAGAATCGGAACAGCAGTCGTTGCCGCCGACGTCCGTCCGTCGCCTGGCGATCTCGCCGTCGTCGACTCCAGTGAAGTTCGTTGTATGGACCATGCGGCTGAACGGGCCATGATCGTTGAGATCAAAGCTGCGGCGAAGGAGGGCGACTCGCTCGGCGGGATTGTCGAAGTTATCGCGTACGGAGTGCCCGTGGGACTGGGCAGTTACGTGCACTGGGATCGCAAACTCGACGGCCAGCTGGCCGGTGCGCTGATGAGTATTCAGGCAGTCAAGGCGGTTGAGATCGGTGACGGCATGGTTCAAGCCTCGCAGCGTGGCAGTGTTGCTCACGACGCCATCGCTCTCGATGAGAGTTTCGTCAATGGCGGCGGCTACGTGCGTCGAAGCGATCACGCAGGCGGCCTCGAAGGTGGAATGTCCTCTGGGGCGCCCATCATCGTCAAGGCGGCCATGAAGCCACTGGCGACGTTGAACCGTCCAGTGCTCGAGACGGTCGACGTCGCCACGGGCTCGTCGGCCCTGTCGTTCAAGGAACGAACCGACGTTACCGCGGTACCCGCGCTCGGCGTCGTTGCCGAGGCAATGGTGGCGCTGGTACTGGCCAATGAGGCCCTTCGAAAGTTTGGGGGCGACTCGGTGGAGGAGTTCGTCCGTAACCACGCTTCCTACGTCGCCAACCTCGGATCGACGTCGTCAGCCGCTCGACCCGCTTGAACGTGTCGCGCCTCGTATTGGTGGGTCTGCCTGGAGCGGGCAAGTCATCGGTCGCTCGGGCGCTGGCTGACCACTGGACCTGTTCGTGGGTGGACACCGACGACCTCATCGTTGAAGAGACGGCCAGCGCGCCGGCCGATGTGCTTCGCGAACGCGGGGAACCTGTTTTTCGAGATTTGGAGGCCGCGGCGCTCGAACGCGCGCTCAGAACCGACGCCGTCGTGGCGACGGGTGGAGGAGTGGTTGAGCGTGAACGTTCACGTGAGATGTTGAAAAAGATTCCCACAATTTGGCTCGACTGCAGTGACGAGGTCATCCTTGGGCGACTCGGCGCAGGTGACCGCCCGCTGATGGCCCACGACGCTCCCCAAACGCTCAAACGTCTTCGCGCGACTCGTGAGCGGTGGTACCGCGAAGTATCGCTCGCTCGCGTCGAGTCATCGGGAACACTGGAAGACGTGATCGGTCTCATCGAAGCGGCGTTGACCCGAGCACGCTCATGATCATTTCCGTCGATCTGGGCCAGCGTTCTTACGACGTGGCGCTCGACCACGGTGCCCGACATCGACTCTCGAATCTCATAGGGGATCGCTCGCCCAGAGCCCAGGCCGTCGCCATAGTCACTTCAGACTCGTTAGCGCGAATGCCGTGGTTTGATCTGGAGAGTGGTCTCGCCCAGCACGTGCTGATCGTTCCCGAAGGTGAGTCGGCTAAGACGCTCAACACGCTCGAGTCACTGGTCGAGCAGTTGGCCGCCTTGGAGCTTTCGCGTAGCGACGTGGTCGTTGGAGTCGGCGGTGGGGCCATCACCGATCTGGCCGGATTCGCAGCGGCGGTTTATCTGCGCGGGGTGGACCTGGTTCAAATTCCGACTTCGCTGGTGGGCCAAGTTGACGCGGCACTCGGCGGTAAGACCGCTGTCAATCTGCAGGCCGGTAAGAACTTGGTGGGGGCGTTCCATCAGCCGATCGGTGTTCTGTGCGACTACGACACACTCGAGACGCTTCCCGAACGCGAACGTCTCGGGGGCCTCGGCGAAGTGGCAAAGTGTTGGCTGCTCGAAGGCGGCTACGCCGCCGAGCTCGCTCAAACGTCGCTACACGATCTCATCGTCATGTCGGTTCGCTTGAAGGCATCGATAGTTTCGCTCGACGAGCGAGAGGGTGGTCGCCGAGCTCTGCTGAACTATGGGCACACCTTGGCCCACGCGCTCGAGAAGGTCTCACTCGCTCGTGACGTGGACGAAATGCGTCACGGCGAGGCAGTGGCCATTGGACTGGCCTTCGCGATTCGCCTGGCCCGCTCGCTCGAGCGCGTCGGTGACTCCGAGGTTGAACGACACGATGAAGTACTCGAGGCTCTTGGGTTGCGAGCCAAGGTTCCTCGCCACTATCCGACGTCCACGTTGCTCGAGGCCATGGGCCATGACAAGAAGGCCCATCACGATCTCACCTTCGTGCTCGCAGGAGCCGAAGGGTTCGACGTTGTCCGGGGTATCGATCGAGACCTCGTCGGGCGCACCCTCGACGAGTTCAGAGGAGAGCAATGAGCCAAGAGATACTGTTGCTGTCGGGCCCGAACCTTGATGAGTTGGGGATTCGAAGTCCAGAGATTTACGGTTACGAGACTCTCGAGCAGCACGTGATCAGGTTTGAACGTTTGGCCAGCGAGGCCGGATTCAGCGTTCGCCACCTGCAGTCGAACTTCGAAGGTGACCTCATCGAGGCGGTCCACGCCGCGCGCGCGCAGAGCGTCGCCATTGTCCTTAACGCCGGTGCCTTGACCCATTCCTCGTGGGCGCTCGCCGATGCCCTGAGTTCCTTCGAAGGCGTCAAGGTGGAAGTTCATCTGTCCAATCCAGCGGCTCGAGAGTCGTTTCGACACCTGAGCACCTTGGCAGGGGTCGTGAACGGCACGATCGCCGGATTCGGTGCCGTCAGCTATGAACTCGCCGTGCAAGCCGTCCGTCGCCTCGTGGACGGGCGTCAGGGTTGATGCCTGGCACTGCCTAGAATGGGCAACGCAGCTTTCTCGAAAGGTCCCAAGGCTCATGGCCGTCATCTCAACTTCGGAAATCAAGAATGGCATCACCATAAAGATCGACGAAGGTTTGTTCACCGTTATCGAGTTCCAGCACGTCAAGCCGGGTAAGGGCGGAGCCTTCGTACGCACCAAGTTGCGCAACGCCCGCACCGGAGCAGTGATCGAGCGGACGTATCGCTCCGACGAACGTCTTGAGCAGGCGATCATCGACAAACGTGACACCCAATACTTGTATCGCGACGGCGACGACTACATCTTCATGGACCAGTCCACGTACGACCAGGTCCCCGTCTCGTCTAAGAGCCTCGGCGACGCCTCGAACTTCCTCAAGGAGACCGGTAAGGCCATGTTGATCCAGTTCGATGACGAGATCATCGGGGTCGAACTGCCGGCTTCAGTCGAACTCACCATCTCAGAGACCGAACCGGGAATACAGGGGGACCGGGTTTCGGGCGCCCGCAAACCCGCGACACTGGAAACCGGGTTCGTCGTGCAGGTTCCATTGTTCGTTGGACCGGGCGAAACGATCAAAGTCGATACCCGTACCGGCGAGTACATGACCCGAGCGTAGGGTGAGCGAACTCGGGATCCGTCGTCATCACTCCCG
>JABEUR010000039.1 GCA_013044405.1 Acidimicrobiaceae bacterium
CCTCGCGTCTGCGGTGAGCGTGAGCGTCACTCCCGTTGATGCGACCGGACCACTGGTCGTCCTCTTTCACGGACGCGGCTCGGACGAGAAAGAGATCATCGCTCTTGCCCGTTCGTTGCCCGAACAGTTCGAGTACGTCGCACTGCGAGCACCGATAACTGAGGGGACTGGATTTGCGTGGTTCGCGAATCGAGGTATCGGACGACCATTGGCCGAGTCACTCGCCGAGACCATGGAGTGGTTCGACACGTGGCTCGCGAACGTCGCTTCGCCAGAGCGACCGGTCGTCTTGGTGGGATTCAGTGGTGGAGCCGCCTTCGCGGGCGGCCTCGTGCTCGCACGACCCTCGCGGTACTTCGGAGCAGCGATTCTGATGGGAACAATGCCCTTTGACGCCGGTCTCCCGACCAATCCCATGCAACTGCAGGACGTGGCAGTTCTCGTGGTGCACGCCCAGAACGATCAGGTGATCCCGACAGAACTGTTGGAGCGGACTTGGAACTACCTGCACACCGAGTCGGGTGCCAGCGTCACCTCACTCAAGAGTCCTGGGGGTCACGGTATCGGGCCCGAAACGATCGAGGTCCTTCGGACGTGGCTCGTAGGCATTGGCGATGGCGCAAGGTCTGGTCGGTGAAAACCGGGTCGCCCGGCCCGCATCTCGATGCACTGCACCAGTCGCGCGCGGCGCCGTCACACTAGGGGTACGGAGGCGATCCGCTCGCGAGAGTACCGCTCAGGGAGGCCGATCTCGCTCTGAGGAATCTCGGTTGGATTGCGACGATCCACCACCTCGTTGTTGGGCCACCCATGATCTGAGAGAAGACGTACGTCGGGAGCATCCAGTCGGTGCCGTTGGCTAAGTGGAACGTTCGTAGCGTCAGCGCGTTGGACATGAGGGTTACCTTCGACTGAGCGTCGCGAATTGCGCTACCGGCTGGTGGTTGTTGGGCATTGAGTGCGCCGACTGCTCCGATGGGACTGACCAACGGATATGAGACTGAGTTGGTAACGCCGAAGTCCGGTCCGGAGGACCAGAGCAGTCTGCCCGAGGCGTCGAACATGAAGGTCACCGACTGGTCGGTCGCGACGCCACCCACCTTGACGGCGAAGGTGATGACCTGGCGGTTCAATGGCCCTGGCGCCGTGGCGGCAAGGTTCGGATTCGACGTCCACGCGATGCGGGCCCGACCTATTTCATAGCCGAGTCTCAGACGGTCCACGTACCTCGACGAAGTCGCGATGAAGTTACGTAACGAGTGGGTCAGGGTCACGCTGCTGGGAGCCGACGCCGGCGTCGTTCTGTTGAAGATTGGAGCAGACGAGCCGTTGGAGTAGGTCCACCGTGGTGGTACGGACGAACCGTGAAACGTCACTACGGCGCCGGAACGGCCATAGACACTCCACGTGCCGCGGCTGTTCAGTTGCTCGGTGGGTGAACCATGGACCGCGAACACCGTGGCGATTCGACTGGCCTCCTTCGCGGCGTTGCTCGCCACGTCTAGGCGAAAGGCGGTCGCGTTGGCCGCGGAGGAGCCGAGGGCTGGACCGGCGACGAAGCTCATTGCGCGACTGGTCTTCATGGCCGAAATTGAGGCCGAGTTCGCGAACGCCACCGGCGTCGACGATCCAAACGTCAGTACCGCAAGTCCAGGTCCGGCTGATTGCAGGGCCGCGATTGCGCTCACACTCAGTACCGATGCGAGAGCGACTGCGCTCGCTATTCGGACCCGAAAGGTCTGGAGCACGCTTCGGGGCCGAAGACGAGGTTGGGCGCTGATTCGCGTCGTCATCGCTGCGAGATCTTGGTGTTCGTATGGCTTCGCGGCGACCGGGTCCGCCGCTACGAGGCGTTCGATGAAGTCACTCATCCCTTCCTTCCTCTCGGTATGTCAGTGTCGTCACTCTTCACAAACTTTCAACGAACGTCGGCTGCGACGAAAGCGTCGCGGAATCGTGCCTGCGCCCTCGTCAGGCGTACGGCCGCCGCGTTGGTTGTTGTCTGTAGGACTGACGCGATCGCGGTGGTGTCGAGGCCGTCCCACGCGTTGAGCATCACGATCTCGCGGTCCTCCTCGCTGAGTTTGAGCAGTGCCTCTCGGACGCTCGAATCGCCGATGACGTAGTCTTCGGCCGACGAGTCGTCGGCGCGTGGGGTCAACGAGGACTCGAAGCGACTCCTACGCTGCTTGCTTCGACGCGCGTTGCGAAGGACGTTGCGAGCGACTCCGATTATCCACGCCAGTTCGGCCTGGGGAGGTATGTCGTCAATCCGTCGCCAGACGACGATGAATGTCTCCTCGACTAGATCGTCGAGGTCGCTGCGGGTCAGCGGGTAGAGGCGTCGGCGAAGGTAGTTACCCACGGCGGGGCTGTGCACTCGCACGAGGCTCGCAAACCGGTCATCGAGAGTGGAGCCCATCACACCCTCCTGTCCGGCCGCGAGGACGATTTACACGGATCTCGCAGCCTAGAATCCGGGTCCCCGTTTAGGACCACGCTGGTCACCGGTGCGGATCAGCATCGCCTCTTGTTCTCGGGTGAGCCACCACGACGGACCTTCGCGACCATCCCACCAGGTACTCACGTCGTTGACGCTGTCGCTCAGGGATCGGAAGTTGAGACCCGCCGCCACAGACTTTGCCGGGTCTACCGCGAGCGTCGGTTCACTTTTGGCCCCGGACCACAGCGGGAAGCGACTCTCGAGTCGGTGACGCATGATCTGTTCGTAGGGTACTTCGACGAGTCGTGTCTCCTTGGGCGAGACCTGTTGTGAGACCAACTCAATGAAGTCGGCGAATCTCAATGCTGGGTAGGGATTGGCCACGTGGAAGTCACCGAGGGTGGAGTGTTCGGCGAGGGTGATGACGAAGTCACCGAGGTCGCGGGCGTCGATGAACTGAAAGGCGTTTCCTCGTGGACCGGGTATCGCGATGTCCCCGCCGAGTGCCAAGCGCTGAGTCCAGTAGGGAAAGCGCAGGGTGGCGTCGTGGCTGCCGATGACGTAGGTCGGACGCACCACGGTGAGGCGCTCGGAAAAATGTTCTTGGGCCGCGCGTTCACACGCTGCTTTGAGCGGCCCGTAGGTCTCGCCATTGACCGGAGTCTCGGGATCCTCGGGTGCTGTTGCGTGGAGTTGGGCCGTTGCCTCGGTCGCACCCTCTTGCGGGGGGCTCTCGTACGCCGAGACCGATGAGATCTGTATGTGGTGGCCACCTCGGTCGCCGATCGCGTCGTGCAGGACCTTCACTCCGCGCGGTCGATAGGCAATGGCGTCCACGGTCACATCGAAGTCAGTCGACTTCAGGGCGGACAGGTCATGCTCACGGTCACCGGTGAGACGTTTGACGTCACCAGGTAAGTCGCTATGAGTCTGGCCCCGGTTTATCACCGTGACGTCATGACCCTGGTTCAGTGCCGACCAGGCGATGGCCCGGCCAACGAACGAGGTACCACCGACGATAAGAAATCGCATTCTTCCCCCTGATTGCTCCCCACATGTTATGAGTGGTGCTGCTCGCGAGAGTGAATCATCGCCTAAACGCGCACGAGCAGGGCGGGCTATCCATCGAATCGGACTTTTGACCCTACCGGAGCGGGGGATTTCGCACCCCTAAGGCGTAAAACTATCAAGACAGGTATCGGTAACCACCTGGAGTGGCGGCGCGAAAGTTGCGAGTTGTGGCGTCGAGACGTCAAACGAGGAGAGTGGCCGTGAGAGAAGAGACACTGAATCGGGCGCTCAGCCGCTATGAACAGACCCCTCACCTAGTCTTTTGGGAGACGACCAAGGCCTGTTCACTGGCTTGTCGGCACTGTCGTGCGTCGGCACAGACCGAACCGCTTGCGGGAGAATTAAGCACGCAAGAAGGCTTCGATTTGATTGATCAGATTGCCGAGATGCCCGGAATGGCTCCCATTCTCGTCTTCACCGGGGGCGACTGCTTCGCTCGCGCGGATCTATCCGAACTCATTGGCCACGCGCGCGAACGGTCGATCCGTGTCGGCATCGCTCCTTCGGTGACCGAGCGACTCACCCGCGAACGGATGCAGGAACTGTTCGAACTGGGAGTACGGAGCGTCTCGATCAGTCTCGATGGGGCCAACGCGCAGTCACACGACAGCTTGCGGGGAATACCCGGCCATTTCGAGAAGACGCTCGAGGCACTGCAAATGATGCGCGACATGGGCTTTCGACTCCAGGTGAACACGACGGTCATGAAGAGCAACGCTCTGGAGCTCGCCGAGATACTTGCTCTGTTGAATGGCGTCGGTGTGTCGATTTGGGAGGTGTTCTTCCTGGTTGGCGTGGGTCGCGGGGCCCAGATTCAAGAGGTGGATCCCGAAGTCGCTGAGGACGTTTGCCACTTCCTCGCCGATACCGCCATGACCGGGATGACCGTACGAACCGTCGAAGCACCGTTCTATCGGCGAGTACTGGCTCAGCGCGAAAAGTTCGCAGACGAGAACCTTCGCTCGCACTTCGCCCTTGGCGAGACGTACGACTTGTTGCATGCGGACATGCTCCGACGTGGTCTCGGCGCTCGGAAGCGTGATCACGGTCCGTCCACTCTCGCTACCGGAGACGGCCGAGGCATCGTATTCGTGGGTTACGACGGAGACGTACACGCATCGGGTTTCCTACCGATCAGTCTGGGCAACGTCCGTCAAGAGACCCTGGGATCGATCTACGCGGACGACCCCCTCCTAACCTCATTGCGCGCGGGACTGCTGGAGGGCGAGTGCGGGCAGTGCGATTATCGCCGACTCTGTGGTGGATCGCGAGCGCGAGCGTACGCACGAACCGGCCGTGTTCTCGAAGACGACCCTGCGTGCATTAGGACTAAGACCGGCAAGAGAATTGCCTTGCCCATGGCGATCTAAGTCCCTGCGAGTCGTCGTGGTCGCGGACCGGGGTTGGTACTCGTTGGGGGTGTGGTAGCGAAAGTGCGTCTCAACGAGACATCAAGACCGGGGTGAGTGGATGGGCCAACGGTACGATTCGATGATGAGTGCTCAAAGCATCCTCGACGAGTTGAGCGCGCGCATCGGGGCCGACCGCATCGAATCGGGAACGCGAATCAATCCCGATGATCTTCACGACGAGTCGCTGCATCCGCGTAGCGCAACGCCGCTGGCCGTGGTACGACCGCGAAGCACGTCCGAGGTCGCCGAGATCGCTCGAATCGCCTCGCTGCACCGAGTCCCGATCGTCCCGCGTGGCTCGGGCACCGGGCTCTCGGGCGCGGTGACACCCGTCGCGGATGGCTTGGTTGTTTCATTCTCCGAGATGAACCAGGTGCTGCACCTCAATGAACGCGATCACGTCGTCGTGGTTCAGCCAGGCATCACGTTGAGTCAGTTGGATGAGGTGCTGTCCACCACGCCGCTTCGCTACCCCGTGTACCCCGGAGAAATGTCGGGTTCGTTGGGCGGCAACGTGAACACCAATGCCGGAGGAATGCGCGCCGTGCGCCACGGGGTCACGCGTCAACACGTGCTCGGACTCGAGTTGGTGCTGGTGGACGGAACGGTACTGCGCACCGGGGGGTCGTTCGTGAAGTCCTCGAGTGGTTATGACCTGACCCAATTAATCGTGGGAAGTGAGGGGACCCTGGCGATGGTGACCGAGGTGACCCTGCGACTCTCACCCCGCTTCGAACATGGAGCGACGCTGCTCGTACCCTTTGAGACGTTGGAGGCCGTTGCTGCAGTGGTGCCTTTGATCATCAGCTCTGGACTCAATCCATCAATACTTGAGTACCTCGACCTCTTGACGATGTCGGCGGTCACGACACGGGCCGGACTGGACCTCGGTGTGGATGCTCGAGTCGCCGCATCGACAACTGCGTACCTGGTCATTGTCCTCGAAACTCGAACTCGCAGTCAGTTGGAAGAAGACATCGAGGCTTTGGCCACACTCCTCGAAGGCGCTGGCGCTCTCGACACCTACGTACTCGCCACGGGCGTCGCGCACCGCCTGATCGAGGGTCGTGAACGAGTCTTTTGGGCGAGTAAGGAGGCGGGGGTCAACGATATTCTCGACATCGTGGTGCCTCGCTCGGTGGTGCCCCGGTTCTTGGCCGACGTGGGTCTGATCGCGCAGCGTCACGGCTGTCTGGCGGGCGGATGCGGACACGTTGGCGACGGTAACGTGCACCTCTTCGTACTGCAACCTGACGACGTCAAGCGCCAAGCGTTCCTTGACGAGATGTTCGAACACGGCGTGCAACTCGGTGGAGCGGTCTCTGGCGAGCACGGAATCGGGATCGACAAGCAGCGACCCTTTCTCAGGTTGTCAGATCCCACCTCACTCGCCCTCCAACGTGGGATCAAGAAGCTGTTCGATCCCAAGGCACTCCTCAATCCTTTTCGCCTGCTCGACGATCGAGTACTGCCCTAGCAACGAGGTGGCAGAGGACCGCTCCATGGTCTGACGGCCGCGTCACGCCACGTCAGCGATACGGGAACGGTTGAGGGGACTGAACTGTAGACTATGTTACGGTTGGAGTTCGAGCGCTACCAAATCCGAAGGAGGGTCGAATCGTGGACAGCCCATCAGTGAGCGCATCGGCCCAATCGGGACTGACCGATGGTTTGGGATTTCGCATCGGTCGCCTCGCCCGCACGCTTCGTGCCTCGTGGTCCGGAGAGTTGACGGCGTTGGGACTCACTCCTCCACTCGCCGCCGTGCTTCGAGCGGTGAGCGATCGGCCAGGAATCTCCGTGCGGGCCCTCTCGCGCACGTTGGGTTGCGATGCGATGAGTGCCAAACGCTGTGCCGATGAACTGGAATCGCTTGGTCTGATTCGTAGTGGGCGCCTTGAGGAGGACCGTCGCCCGCGCACGTTGACCACGACCCCCAGAGGCCGCACGATGGTCAAGCGTGTGGCGGCTCTCGTTTCGGTTCGCGAAACCGTCTTCGCAGAGGTCCTCGGAGAGACCGGGCGTTCGAACCTCGCCGCGCTGATCGAACAGATGGAAAAGGCGCTGGCCATTGACCACCAGCGCATCGAAGAGCGGGCGGGCAATGACGATTCGCGGCGTTGCGAACGTGATTCGCGTAGCGCAGGCAAGGTCCTTAAAGGAAAGTTGAGCGGAGAATGACGAACCACGAACCCGGCAAGAGTACCGACGCGGCGATCTGGGATCGGCGCTTTGCAGAGCATCCCTGGCCGAGTGATCCCGATGCCCGCCTGGTCGAGTTGGTATCTCCTCTACCAGCCGGACGTGCGCTCGACTTGGGCTGCGGCACCGGACGCAATGCGCTCTGGCTCGCTAGAAACGGCTGGGACGTTACCGGGGTCGACGCTTCTGCTGTGGGACTCGCCCAGGCGGCGAGCGGTGCCAAAAGCATCGGCGTCACGCTGAGTCTCGTCGAGGCCGACCTCTCGACCTATCAGCCAGCGAGTTTTAGTTTTGACCTCGTGGTCGTGGCGAATATGCATTTCGCGACCCACCTGCGCCAAGGTCTCTATGAGCGAGCGGTCTCCGCTGTGGCACCGGGTGGCCACCTCTTCATCGTCGGACATCACGTGGACTCCTTCGGTCGATCGGGTCCGCCCGAGCGCGATCGGCTCTTTAGCGTCGAGTTGGTCACGGAGTTTGCGCGCGGTCTCGAGATAGGCCTCGTGGAGCGTGAAGAGCGCTGGGTGAACGGCGAGCCCGAGCCGCTGATTGACGTGGTGTTGTGGGCGCGTCGCGCCATCACGAACGATTCGGGTCGGTCATGAGCACGTTGCCCTCGAACTCGCTGGAGGCACCCCGAGCTCATGCGCGCTTCGCATTGGCCGTGATCGCCGCAGCGCAGCTCATGGTCATGCTCGACATGACCATAGTCAACGTGGCGCTGCCGTCGATCCAACGAGACCTCCACTTCTCGGCTACCAATCTCACCTGGGTTATCGACGGGTACGTGCTCGTCTTTGGGGGGTTGCTCTTGCTCGGCGGTCGCACCGGGGACATCTTTGGACGTCGCCGGATGTTCGTGATCGGTATCGCCCTCTTCTCGATCGCCTCGTTTGCGGGGGGTCTGGCGACTTCTCAGGGTTGGTTGATCGCCGCTCGGGCGATCCAGGGAGCGGGTGCAGCGATCGCCTCGCCCACGGCGCTTGCTCTGGTGGCCGTCACCTTCGGCGAGGGCGCGGCGAGAAATCGCGCGATGGCTGTCTACGCCGGTATGACTGCCGCCGGGGGAGCTACGGGTCTGATCCTGGGTGGACTCCTCGTCGAGACAGCCTCGTGGCGCTGGGTGTTCTTCGTGAACGTGCCGATCGGTCTGGTCTTGCTGTTCGCCGCCCCTCTGGTGCTGCCCAAGGTGGACGGACACGGGGGTCGATTGGACGTTCCCGGTGCCCTCACCGTTTCGGGCGCGATGGCGATGCTGGTCTATGGGCTCGTGCGTGCTCCGACTTCTGGCTGGTCCGACTCGGGCACGCTGCTCTCATTCGCGCTGGCGCTGGCGCTGCTCGGAGCGTTCGTCCTGGTGGAACTCAAGAGCGCAGAGCCCTTGATACCTCACCACTTCCTGCGAAGCAGGAACCGTGCGGGAGGTTACGCCGTCATGTTGTTGATCGGCGGGGCGATGCTGGCGCTGCTCTTCTTCCTGACGCAGTTTCTCCAGAACGTCCTGCATTACAGTTCGCTGCGCGCCGGAGTGTCATACTTACCGATTCCTGTGATGGTCGCTTCGACCAGTGTCTTCCTGTCCAAGAAGATCAAAAAGATTGGAATCCGACGTCCTTTGACCATAGGTCCACTGCTCATCGCCGCCGGCCTCTATTGGGCGTCGTTCATCAACCAGTCCTCTCCCTATATTCACGTTCTCGGGCCGCTCGCCACGATCGGGCTCGGAATGGGACTCTCGCTGATGCCGCTCACCTTGAATGCGGTGTCGTCGGTGCGAAACCACGAACAGGGCCTGGCGTCGTCGCTACTCAACACGAGTCAACAGATTGGAGGTTCGCTGGGCCTGGCCGTCTTGGTTACGGCTTCGGCGACGGCCGCGCGTCATCACGTCCAGAGCGCGACGGCCACCATCGTGCGCGCGACGGGCTCCGTACCCGGGGCGCCCACGATGGCCAAGATTACCCTCGATGCAACGGTGCACGGCTATCAGGTCGCCATGCGCGGCGGTGCGCTCGGAGCCCTGCTCGCCTTCGTGATCGCGATGACAGTCGTGCGAACGCCGACGTCACCAGTGCCCTCCACGCCGGTCGGTCAGCTGACCTAACGCGCGTTCGCACGCGGGACCTAGTTTTGAATAGGGAATCGTCGGTCGCGACGACGTTGGAGGTGTCGAGCATGAGTGAGCGAGAATCAGATGTTCGGGTGGGTTTTGTCGGATTAGGCACGATGGGGTCGTTCATGGCGGCCAACCTCATCCGAAGCGGCTTTGATCTGACTGTCTGGAACCGGACGGCGGACCGGGCGGAGGAACTCGTACGACTGGGCGCGCACGAGGTGCGCAGCCCGCGCCACGTCGCTGAGTCGAGTGACGTCGTCATCTCGTGTCTCACCGATTCACCCCAGGTGGAGGAGGTTCTCTTCGCTGAGCGGGGTCTGGCGGACGGTTTCGCACCGGGTTCCTTGTACATCGACTGTTCGACGATCAACCCGCTCAAAGCTCAAGAGTTCGCCCGACGCCTGGCCACGCGAGGAGTCGCGATGCTCGACGCTCCGGTCTCGGGGGGTTCCGAGGGCGCCCGTTTGGCCACGCTCACGATCCTGGTCGGCGGCGACGAGGTTGACTTCGATCGAGCCGCGAAGGTTCTGTCCTCGATGGGTTCGACGGTCACGCTGCTCGGTCCGGTCGGATCAGGTCAGTGGGCCAAGGCCGTTAATCAAGTGATCCTTGCCGGTACGTACTTGGGGGTCGCCGAGGGCGTGACACTGGCGTTGAAGGCGGGCCTCGACGTCCAAAAGGTGGTGGGAGCTCTGGCCGGTGGTGCGGCTGGCTCGTGGGTGCTGAGCAATCGTAGTGAGCGCATGATCAATGACGAGTACCCCATTGGTTTCAAGATCTCGTTGCACCGTAAGGACCTGGCGATTGGTCTTGAGTTGGCGCAGGGTGTTGGTGCGGCGTTGCCGGTGAGTTCACTCGCGGCGGCCTTCGAAGACGGGTTGATCGCTCAAGGTTTTGGCGATGAGGATAATTCCGCACTGGCTCGGGTGATCCGTCAGATCTCGGGGCTGAGTGACTCGAGCGGATGAATCCGACGACACTAGTGTGGGGGACCCGTTGACCTGGAGGCGCCTTGTCTAGAGATCGTTTGGAGCAGTACGGCCGGGTGGACCTTCGATTCGGGCCGTCCCCGTTGCAGCGACTGGATCGATTGAGCGACCACCTCGGTGGACGCGTGCAGATCTGGGCGAAGCGTGAGGACGTCAACTCCCCACTCGCCTATGGCGGCAACAAAGTCCGCAAGCTCGAGTACCTCGCCTACGAGGCGAGGCAATCAGGATGTGACACGCTGGTCTCGATCGGTGGCGTCCAGTCGAACCACACCCGTCAAGTCGCCGCGGTGGCAGCGCACCTGGGCATGAAGTGCGTACTCGTCCAAGAACACTGGGTCGACTGGGATGAACCCGGCTACGAGACGACGGGCAACATCTTGTTATCGCGGATCATGGGGGCCGACGTGCGTCTCGATCCGAACGGATTTGATATCGGCATTCGCCACTCCTGGGAGGAAGCTCTGCGCGACGTGGCCTCGGCGGGAGGTAGGCCGTACGCCATTCCCGCCGGGGCATCCGATCACCCCCTCGGCGGTCACGGTTTCGCCGGTTGGGCCTTCGAGGTCGAGGATCAGGAGCACGCACTGGGCTTCACCTTTGACAACGTCATCGTCTGCTCGGTGACCGGATCGACCCAAGCCGGAATGGTCGCGGGCTTCGCTCACTCGCAACGCGCCACCAGCGTCTTGGGGATTGACGCGTCGGCCACGGTGGAGCAAACCCGTGAGCAGATCGTGAGAATCGCCCGGCGAACGGCCGAGGCGATCGATCTTGGTCGAGAGCTGCGTCAGGACGAGGTCGTGTTGCTCGATCGCTGGCACGACGGCGTGTACGGTGTCGCGAGCGAGCACACCATCGAGGGCATCAGACTCGCCGCGCGCCTCGAAGGGATGATCACCGACCCGGTGTACGAAGGCAAGTCGATCACTGCGCTGATCGACTTGGTGCGTGAGGGCTACTTCCCGGAAGGTTCGCGCGTCCTATATGCGCACCTCGGCGGTCAGCCGGCGATCAACGCGTACGTTTCGGCGTTCTGAACTGTTTGAACCTACGATTGGTCAAGGACGGGTCAGATATTCTCGGTTCGAGGTCAGCGCATACACTGAGCTGAATTCCATCCGGGGCCGCTGCTAGTGACTCGCTCTCGTGTCGGAAAGAGGGTCTGTCATGAGTTCATCGTCGATCTCGATAGTGGTTTCGGTCGTAGTGGTCGTCGTTATCTTCGTGGTGGTCGTCAGCGCCGGTGCGCGGCGCAAGGGCTATAGCGGGATGGGAGGCGACACGATCGTGCGCTGCGGTAAGGGACATCTCTTCACGACCATTTGGGTTCCGCTGGCGTCGCTGAAGGCCGTGCGTCTAGGCACACGACGTCTCCAGTACTGTCCCGTGGGCAAACACTGGGCGCTCGTCAAACCGGTCAAAGAGTCCACCCTGAGCGACGAGGAGAGGCGACGTGCTGCTCTCTACAAGGACCTACGCATTCCCTGATCCCCCTCGAGGTGCTCGGGCCTCAGTTTTCAACGTGTTCTTCGTTCACTTCGACAGGTCGCGCTCGCTGGCCCAATTCGTGAGTTGGTGGCGATTGCTCAGTTGCAACTTGCGTAGTACCGACGAGACGTGACTCTCGACCGTCTTGACCGAGATCTCGAGCTCGGTGGCAATGTCTCGGTAGGAGTATCCGCGCGCGATGAGGCGTAGTACCTGACGCTCGCGCGGAGTCAGTTGGTCGAGTTCGGTGTCGAGACTCGCCACCGACGCCAGCGGCGAGTCACTGTTGGCGAAGGCGTCCAGAACGAAACCCGCCAGACGTGGCGAGAAGACGACATCCCCGGCGCTGACTCGATAGATGGCGTCGACCAACTCCACGCCCGAGATGTTCTTGGTCACGTAGCCACGGGCGCCAGCGCGCACGATGGAGATCACGTCATCGGCGGCGTCCGATACCGAAAGCGCCAGGAATCGAATCGCCGGCTTCGACTTGTGGACTTCACGCAGCACTTGCAGTCCACCACCGCCGGGCATGTGGACGTCGAGCAGTACGACGTCGGGCGAGCGTTCGAGGATCATCTCGATGCCCATTTCGACTTCGTCCGACTCTCCGACCAGGTCAACGGCACCTGAGATCTCCGCGCGAATTCCCGAACGGATCAGCTCATGATCATCGACCAGAAAGACTCGGGGTTGGATTGATGTCACGGGTGACGTCGGGGAAGTTCCAACTGCACTTCGGTGCCCGACCCGGGAGCGCTACGGACCGTTGCCTGGCCGCCGACCTGACTCATACGTCCCTTGATCGATAGAGCGATGCCCTGGCGATCGTTGGCGACCTTCGCATCGTCGAATCCTTGACCGAGGTCACGGACGAACACTGAGATGACTTGGGGCTCCACTTCGGCGTAGATCGATACGATTGGGGCACGCGACCACTTGGCTGAGTTCACTGCCGCCTCGCGCGCGGCGGCCAACAGGGCCTGAACGCGCTCGTCGACCTCACAGTCTCCGACGATCACGAGTTCGACCTTGACGCCGTAGTCCTTCTCCACGTCGTCTTCGATGGATCGAGCGAGCTTGGCGAACGATTCTGAAGGTGACCGACCGTTGAGAGATTGAGGATCGAACAACCACTGTCGTAGTTCGCGTTCCTGCGCTCGGGCGAGGCGAATGACATCGGTCTCATTGGCCGCGGCGCGTTCGATGAGCGTGAGGGTCTGAAGGACCGAGTCGTGGATATGTGCGACCATCGTCGCGCGTTCTTCGATCCGCACGCGTTCACGGCGCTCATTGGTCAAGTCCCGAACCGTTTGGAGCCACCAGGGAGCGAGCAGGATCGAAACGCCGCCGATGAGCACGATCGAGCCGATGAGCGCCGGGACGGCCGCACCCCAAACCCCTCCGACTCTATTGAGGACGTTGAGTCCAACCACGACGAGCAGCACGCCCGGTATCAGTCGGTACGCCACCGCCCTCCACCCGCGAGTCGATACCACGCCCAGTAGGGGCACGGCCGTCGAGAAAGCTCGGATCCGCGACTGCTCGTCGGTCGAAGCACCACGCCATATGGCGACCACTCCCATGGTGAACAGCCAGAAAATGACGAACCCCGACGTCAAAACTCGCCTGCTCGAAGCGAAGCCGACTACTCCGATGAACACCGCACTCCACAAAAGGATGTTCGACCAATGGCCGTGTGGGCGCTTGCTCAGCCGACGGGCAATCGAGGTCTCCTCACCCGATCGCGTCAACGAGAGCCAGAGCGCTAGGTAGAGGATGAGGCCGAAACCACCGAACAACGCGGTCAGGGAGAAAGCCACGCGGATCGTTCGTTCGCTGAGTCCGAGTCGAACCGCCAGGCCGGCGCAAACACCCCCCAGAATCGCCCCGCGGTCCGAGCGGCGAAGGGGACGTAGTGCAACGCCCAACGTAGGACTCTCCGCAATCGAAATTGGCATCGCCACTTCCCGCCCTTCGAGTTACTGCACCGGCTCGTCGACAAGAAGTCTCGCACGAAGTTGAGCACCTGTCACTAGGGGATAACCCTGAAATGACACCGACCCCGGAGCTCGACTGAGGGTTTGCCCCGATGGTCCAATTCTTCGGATGGCCGTACATTGACTACATGGACGACCTCAATGAATCCGCCGGCCCTTCGACACCCGAGTCGGAAGTTGAACCGTCCCAACTGAGGCGCAGTTCGACGAAACGTCTCATTGGAGGGGTCGCCGGCGGGGTGGCCGAGCGCTTCGACATCGATGTGAGCATCGTGCGCGTGATCTTCGTGGTCCTCGCTTGTATCTGGGGACTGGGACTCGCGGTGTATTTGGCGATGTGGGTGATCGTCCCTCGAAGTATTTCGAGCGAGGATGAGCCGCGCACCTCGCGTGAGGACGTGCCCGTCGCGACGAACCGCTGGCCCTACGTCGCGCTCGCCGTCGGAGTAATCGTGGTAGCCATCATCTTCTCCACCACCGCGGGCGGACATCCGCGCTTCGGTCCAGGCTTGGCGCTGGTGTGGCTGATCTTCCTCGTCTCGCTCGCGGTGTTGGCGCTTCGACGGCCATCACGTCGCTGGACGTTTCGTCGTCTGGTGGCGATGGCTTTTTTGGTCGGTGTGAGCATCATCATCCTCGTCTCGGGGGCATTCTTGAGCGTCGTGGGCGTGATTGGCGTGCCAATGCGCGGGGGCAGCGGACTGAGATTCGTGCAACCGACCGCGCTCGCCTCGACGGGTCATTCGTACGTCAGTGAGTTCGGCAAGTCGACTGTGGACTTGTCTTCGGTTAACTTCCCGGCCAACGGGTTTCGCGTGTCCGCTTCGGTGGCGGTCGGAGTACTCGATGTGGTGGTCCCGGCGAACGCGATCGTCGACCTGCGTACACACGTTGGAATCGGCACGGTGACGTTCTTGACATCCGGGGGGGACACGTACAGTCATTTTGCCGCGGTTCCCATCTCCTTGGTCACTGCGAGACAGCGGGCACTGGCCCCCCATCTCACGATCGATGCTCAAGTGGGAATCGGACAGGTCGTGGTGACCCGAGCGATTCGATGAGCATCCGTCGGTGGTGTCACCAGGTGGAGACGGCGAACACATCGGCTCGCGTTCTGCGCACAGCAACCGGTATCGGTTGGTGGAAGGGCGAAGCCCGCCCGTAGAGCGAGAGCCCCGGAGAGGTATCGCGACGTGGTTCGAACCTTCTGGTGAAGTCTTTCACTCGAGGTGCGACGCGAGAAAGTGGTTCAAAGGCGCAAGCATTCGATCGGTCTTGGATTTGAACCAGGTCGCTCGCCGGCCAGATCGCGGCGTCGCGCAGCCACCAGGGCGTCTGGAGAAACGTGGTCTCGATCCCACGAAGCCGTTATTTCCTTGATGTCATGGGAAATATGGTGGCTGACGGTCACTCGAGAAGCGTTGACCGGTAGACATGTACTACCCGCATCATCTGTACACACCACCGATAATGAAGAGGTTCTATGACAACTACGACATTGCTCACAACGCGTTGGCACCGACGCATCCTCGTCGCCACGGCGCTCGCCACACTTCTCGTGACGACGGGAGGCCTGAGCGCTGGCGCGGCGGCGAAGGAGCCTTCGCGGACGTTCCTCAAGGCGACCGTGCAGGGTTACACCGGCGTCCTCACTGACTCAAGCCACCATGCCCTCTACGTTCTCACCAGTGAGAAGGGAGGCCACCTTCGCTGCAAAGGTGCCTGTCTCACGACTTGGCCACCGTTGCTGGTCAAGACGAAGTCCATCTTCATTTCGACTGGCAAGGGGGTGAAGGGTACCTTCAGCCTGGTCAAGCGTTCCGCTACCGAGAAGCAGATCACCTACAACGGCTATCCCGTCTACCAATTCTCTGGTGACAGCGGTGCCTACCAGGCCAATGGCCAGGGGATCGCCGCCCTTGGTGGAGTATGGCGGTTGATCAACGCCGGAGCGAAGACGGCTTCCAAGACTCCCGACTCCTCTCGCAAGACGGTCGCCAAGAGTACGACGACCACGACGAAGAACTACGGCTACTAGTCCGGTCCCCCCATGCTACTACGTACGACGTAGTAGCATGGGGGGATGGGTGCTTTTACTGGGGGGTTGCGTCGTCTCAACGACCCGCCAATCCTGATACTGGCGAGTTTGGCGTCTGGCCCCAAACATGGACACGCCCTGTCCAAAGACGTCCAACAGTTCGCGGGGGTGCAGTTGAGTCCGGGCACCCTCTACGGTGCGATCACTCGCCTGGAGGAGCTTGGACTGATTGAGGCGCTGGCGGTCGAGGAGCGCCGCCGTCCCTATCGCATCACCCAGAGTGGCGCCGCGGCTCTCGCGAGCGCCGCCGCCGACATGCGTCGTATTGCGGACGTGAGCGAGCACCGTCTTGGTCGAACCCCACGGGTGGCCCTGTGAGTCGCCGTGGTGAGTTCGATAGTCTGCTCCGCTGGTATCCCCGAGCATGGCGCGAGCGCTACGCGCAGGAGTTTGTCAGCTACCTCGAGGACACGCTCTGCGGTGCAGCACCCACGAGGCGCTTTCGCGCGTCGATTGCCCTGGCGGGCCTGCGCGAGAGGAGTCACGATCTGGGATTGGTCGGAACACGGCGCTCTGCGTCCGACCAGACTCGTGCGGGCTCGCTGGTCGTCCTCGGATCATGGTCGCTCATGGTGGTCGCCGGATCGGTACTGGTCAAGACAGCCGAGCATTTCGCCGCGGCCATGCCGCCTTCCGCGAGGTCCGGGGCACAGTTGGCCTATGACGCCATCGCCGCGGCCGCCGTGATCGCCGCGGCCTTCTTCGTGGCGGGAGCCCTGATCGTTGTTCCGTCGTTCTTTCGATTTATCCGCAGTGGCGGCTGGGTGGGCGTGAGGACCAACGTCTTGCGATCGCTCTTCGCACTGGCCCTCACCACGACGGGACTGCTCGCACTGGCATCTTGGGCACATCACCTGACCGCGCACCAACGCAACGGTGGGGATCCTTGGTACTCAGGGATAGTCCTCACCTTCGCACTCATAGCAGTGGCGACGGTGGCACTCTGGACGTTGAGTGTCTTCGACGTCGTTCGCCGACTCGAACTCACCTCGCGAGTGCTTCGCATTGAATCGACGTTCGCGCAAGGCGTGGCAGCAATGGTGATCGCGATCAGTGTCGCCGCCGGGGTCTGGTGGCACCAGGTCGGGGAGCACGCACCGTGGTTTCTTCAAGGTAGCCCCCATGGCGCCTCGGCGTCGCCGATCACCCTCCCTTTGATCCTGGTCGGATCGGCGATGGCGGTCTCTTCATTGCTCGCCATGCTGGGGGTTCTTCGGATCGTCAGTGCCCAGCACCGGCTCGAAGCGGCTGCGCGCGCGCACTGAGTCTGGCGCGCGCTGGCACGCCGCGGGTATACCGTGAGGGTCATGTGTCGAAACATCACCATTCTTCGAGGACTCGAGCCTCCGGCCACCGACGTCGAGATCGAGGACGCCGCCCGACAGTTCATTCGAAAGGTTGCGGGCATCCAGTCTGCATCGTTGATGCGTCGACCCGACGTCCAGGCGGCAATTCAGTTGGTCGCCGATGCCACCCGCTCATTGATCGTGACCCTCCCGCCACGACGAACTGCGCCGCCTGGTCCGCCGCAGCGTTGGCGATCACCAGATGACGAGTGAAGATCGTCCATTCTCTTGGTCAGACAGGTCCGACGATGACCGCCGGGTCGCACTCAGCCTTCAGTGAGGGTTCCGCCCGGGACGATCGCGAGTTCGGCGTGGTTCAGGTGGACTTCGTGGTCGCTGATCGCCTCGGGAATAAAGATCGACGCCACGACTGCGACGAGGGTGCACGCGGCGAGGAAGATGAAGCCGTGGACGTAGCCCGACTGAGCCGGTGCGCCAATGGGCAACATCCGCGACGTCACAATGCTCGACATGACACCGGCCCCCACGGCGCCACCGATCGTTCGAATGTTGGCGTTCATGCCGCTGGCGACGCCCGTCTGTGACGCAGGGACCGCGCGCACGATCAGGTTCGACATCGCAGAGAAGGCGAGTCCGAGTCCGATGCCGAGCAGGGCGCTGGCCAAGTAGACCTCCGTACTGGTCGAGTGGGCGAGTGCGAGCATGCCGTATCCACCTGCCGAAACCGCCGATCCGACGAGCACCGCGGATTTGGAGCCGAATCGGTTGGCGATCTTGCCCGAGTAGAGACCGACGAAGAACATTCCTGCAGTCATCGGGAGCAAAAAGACTCCAGACGCAACGGTACTGGCTGTGAATCCGTAGCCGGCGGCGCGCGGGGTCTGGACGAACTCCGGGAGGAACGCCATAATCGAGTACATCCCGATTCCGAAGAGGAAGGCGACCAGATTGTTCGTCCATACGGCCGGGATTCGCATCATCTTCATGTCCACCACCGGATCGTCCACCTTTAGCTCGACGACGACCCAAACCACGAGCAAGATCAGCCCGAGCGCACCCAATCCGACGGTCTTGGTCGAGGTCCAACCCCACGAGGGAGCTTCGCTCACCGCCACCAGAAGTGCAATCAGCCACGCCGACAAGAGCAGGGCCGCCGAGATGCTGATGCGTCCACTGGAGCGCTCAGGCGACTCGGGAACCAAGAAGTACGTGAGCACCGCCGCGATCGACGTCATGACGAGGGGAATCCAGAACAGCCAGTGGATCCCCAGATGTTGGAGTATCGGTCCCGCGATGATGAGGCCGACGCCGCCGCCCACCGCGGTCATCGCCGCGATCGTCCCGATTGCCGAGGCGAGTCGTTCTCGAGGGAACTCGTCGCGAATGATGCCAAAGGCGAGGGGCATGACACCGCCACCGATACCTTGCACCGCACGGCCGATGATGAGCACCGTTACCGAATGTGCGAGTGCGGCGATCACTGAGCCCAGTGAAAGGGCCACGAGCGTCGCGACCATGACGTGCTCCTTGCCCAGGATGTCTCCGATCCGGCCCATGATCGGTGTGAAGATCGAGGCCGATAGAAGATACGCGGTGACGACCCAGGTGACCGTGTTCTGGGTGGTGTGCATGCTGACTTGGATCGTGGTCAATGCCGGGATCACGAGCGACTGCAAGAGGGCGTAGGCGGAGACGCCAAGAACGAGTACACCGAAGGTGACACGGTAATTGGCCCGATCGAGGGGTGTGGTCATCGACGAGAGTTCCTCAACTAGTAAGAGTTCACCGTACTGGTCGGGCCGGAATTGTCGAGCATCGGAGTCGAGATTCGACGAGCCGACAGGGTTTGGATCGACGCCGTCGAGGTGAGTGATTCTTACCTGGTTCTTGTGGAGCCATCAATCTGCGTTCACGTGGTCGGCGTAACTTTGTTCACATGATCGAAGCCCGAGGACTGTCGAAACGATTTGGTGATGTCTTGGCGGTCGACGACCTGACCTTCGATGTCCAACCGGGTCGCGTGACCGGCTTCCTCGGACCCAACGGATCGGGTAAGTCCACCACGATGGCCATGATCATGGGTTTGGACCATGCGACGAGCGGCTCGGTGAAGATCTTGGGTAAGCAGTACCACGAACTGCGCTGGCCCCTGCGCGAGGTCGGGGCGCTGCTCGAGGCGCGGGCGATCCATCCGGGCCGATCGGCCCGCTCGCACCTCTGGTCGCTCGCCCAGTACAACTCAATTCCCAAGACCCGAGTCGACGAGGTGCTCGATCGGGTCGGTTTGATCGACGTCGCGAACAAGCGGGTCGGCAAGTTCTCACTGGGTATGGGCCAGCGCCTCGGCATCGCCGCAGCGCTCCTGGGCGATCCCGCCGTCGTACTGCTCGACGAGCCGGTCAATGGTCTCGATCCTGAAGGCATCCGATGGACCCGGACTCTGTGCAAGTCGCTCGCCGCCGAAGGTCGCACGGTCTTTCTCTCGAGCCACCTCATGGCCGAGATGGCCCTGACCGCTGACCAGCTGGTGGTCATCGGAAAAGGTCGGCTCATCGCCGAGATGCCGGTCGCGGAGTTCGTGGCCCACAGCACGGGGAACTCCTATCGGGTCCGGGTCTCGTCACCAGAAGCGCTCATGACGGTGCTCGAAGGGGCCAACGGCGAGGTCGTGCTCAGTGCGGATGGCTCCCTGCTCGTCTCGGGTCTGGACGCGAAGACCATTGGCGACCTCGCACTTTCGTTAGGCGTTGCCGTTTACGAGCTGACTGCCCAGGCCTCCTTGGAGGACGCCTTCATGGAGATGACCGGTTCATCAGTCGAATATCGAGGAGTGTCGTGAGCACCGTCACCGCTGAACATCAATGGACCATTGACGAACCGTCTGGACGGGCAGGTCTTCGCCAAGCGGTCTCGGCCGAGTGGACCAAGTTCTGGTCGGTGCGATCGACGTCGTGGAGCCTGATTGCCTTGTTACTCGCGACCATCGGTCTGGGGATCCTCTCGACCCACGCACTCAGCACGGGTCCGGCGACGATCGATCCGATTCGAAGGATCTTCGTCGGCTTTAACTTGGGTCAGTTCGCGATCGGGGTCCTGGGGGTCCTCTACATCAGTGCCGAGTACGGCACGGGCCAGATTCGCTCGACCCTCTCAGTGATGCCGCGCCGATCCGTGGTGGTCGGCGCCAAAGCGATCGTCATGGGCGGCGTTGGTCTGGTCGTGGGCGAAGTCCTGTCGTTCGTCACCTTTTTCGTGGGCGACGCGGTCCTCTCCGGATCAGCGTCGCACGTGGCCTTCGGTGCTCCTGGCGTGCTGCGCGTACTGATCGAGAGTGGACTGTACCTGGCACTGCTCGGTTTGATCGGTCTCGGTATCGCGACCATCCTGCACAACTCCGCTGGCTCGATTGCTACCTTCGCCGGCGCGGTGCTGGTTCTCACCCTGCTGGTCAGTGCGATGCCCACCTTCATCATCCATGCGGTGAGTCGCTTCCTGCCGGCCAATATCGGCCAAACGGTCTTCGCCTTGAGCGCACCACCGCGATTCGCCACGATACCCGTCTTCAGTCCACTCACCGGTCTGATCGTTCTGGCCGTTTACGCCGTGGTGTTGCTCGCGGCGGGAAGTTTCTTGATGTCTCGTCGAGATACCTGATCGGGCTCTTGTCGAGCAGCAGAGGAAGTGTCGAGTCCCAGTCGTAGAGCGACTGGTAGAAGAAAGGTTGGTAAGCGATGCCACCACTATCGCAAGACCCCCCGTATTTTACGAGATTCCGTGGCCCCGGCGGGATGCATCAGTTCATGAACGGCCCACGTGGCCTGTTCATGGCGTTCGTGTTCTTCACGTTCCTCGTAGTGGTGGGTGTCGCCATTATCTCGTTTCTGCGCCGGCGCGACCACCATCAGCATGGAGCGTCGCGAGCCTTCGCTGGCGCGGCGGGCGCAGTGTCCACGGCGCAACAACTGCTCGATGAACGATTCGCCCGAGGTGAGATCGACGTCGAAGAGTTCAAGACCCGTCGAGGTCTCCTGCAGGGTCTCTGAGGGCCAAACCCACGTACCGCGCCCTTGTTGGCGTTGGAGTGGTGAGTACTGCCGGTCGCCGACTCCACGGCGGCCGGCAGTCCAATTCGAGGTTGGCAATCCGCTGACGACCTAGGTGCACTCGGCGCGTTTAATTTTCCGGTGACCCTCGCCGCGCGGTGACGTTCGATCGGAGTCGCCGGGTGCCCGCACTCGTGGAGATCTCCACGTCGCGCGCTCGTTGATCAGTTCATCGACTCGCGGTTCAGCCTCGGGTGCAGCGCGGCCGCGGGCTTCGTGGTTCCAGGGCACATCAAGCAGAGCGAGAGTTGCGCGGCTCTGATGCCGTGTTCAGACGCCCTGGGGCGAGGTCGGCTGCGCAACAACTGAGGGAGTTCTCAGGTCGATCCATGCGTCCAGCGCGCTCGGCTCGAAGATACCAACTGACCTCACGGCCTCCCCACCCCCAAGTTGGCACGCGGACGCAAATTTCGAATGAAATCCTCTCCATAATCCCTTAACCTTGGCCCAGGTCGAGTGGAGTCACCTGGGGGTAGGTGTGGAGACTGGCGGTCTGGACGCTTCCTCGCAGCCAGCGCGAGTGGTGCTGGCCCCGCCGACGGGGCTCGCATTTCTGTCCGTCTTCTTCAGCGACATCGTGGGCTCAACCGAGTTGCGCGCCCGCCACGGGGACGCGCGGGCCGATCAGTGGCATGGCGAAGTCGACGTGATGACCCGCGAAGTGGTCGAACAGTTTCGCGGAAGCGTGGTCAAGGGTCTGGGCGACGGACTCATGGCGACGTTTCGGGTACCGACTGAGGCGGTGAAGGCGGCGATCGTGGTCCAGCAGAGCATTGCGCGGCGCAACCGTCGAGCCGCGGTCCCACTTCTGGTGCGCATCGGCATCGCCGCGGGGGAGGTCGACGTCACCGACGATGACGTTTTTGGCTACGCAGTGAATGAAGCCGCTCGTTTCTGTGCGGCCGCGGGGGCCGGATCGATTCTGGTCGGAGAGATCGCCGCCATCTCCGCACGACGAGCTGACGTCACATTCGGAGACCCGGTCATGGTGGCCATTACTCCTGCTGCCCCAGCGGCGACGGCGATGCCCGTCGTCTTCGACCTTGGCGGAGACGTGAAGATTCCTCTCCCGAGCCCTTTGGAGAAAGCGAATCTCGGCGGTCACTTCGTCGGTCGACAGAGCCAGCTCGAAGCGCTCATGGCATGCTGGCAACATGCTCGATCGGGCGAAGTGCACGTGGGGGTGCTGATTGGTGAGCCGGGACTGGGTAAATCAAGCCTTCTAGGAACATTCGCAAAAATGGTATCGAGTGATTCGGCGTTTGTGCTCTACGGGCGCTGTGATGAGCGTTCGTCAGCTCCCTATCAGCCATTCATCGATGCTCTGGTCCACTTCGTGGAGAACTGTCCGCCCGACGACCTTCGATCCTCGTTGGGTCCGACCGCTGGCGAGATCGACCGCCTCGTTCCCAGACTCGCCGAGCGGCTCGGCGTTCCATCCCCAGCGCGCTCCTCAGACCCCGAGTCCGAGCGATGGCGACTGCAGGACGCGATGGTGTCGGCGATACGTCGCCTGAGTTCGTACGAACCGGTCGTGCTCATCCTTGACGACCTGCACTGGGCGGGGGCAACCACCATTGATCTGCTCGAACGCTTGTTGCGCATCGCGATTCGCGATCGGATCTTGATCGTCTTGGCATCACGACCATGGGACCCAGAAAGTGACCCGCACGTCGGTCAGTTGCTGGCCGACCGCCACCGGCTCCTCCAACCGGTGACCGACGTCCTGCTTGACGGCCTCGCACGCCACGAGGTGATGGATCTCGCGCTGGAGTGGAAGGGCCGAGCCGATATCGAGGGTGAGCAGATCGACGAACTCTGGCACATCACTTCGGGCAATCCACTCTTCGTCTCGCAACTGCTGCGCACTACGGGCGAGCACGAATTGATTCCGCGCGATCTGCCACAGGGAGTGATTGATGTCATTGAGCGACAATTGGAGCGGCACACGCCAGCGACGTTGGACCTGTTGCGGGTGGGATCGCTCATGGGACTTCAATTCGAGATCGTGGTGGCCGCGGCAGCGGCGGGGTTAAGCCGCTCGGTGGTCCTTGAATGCCTGGAAGAGGCGTCCCAATCGGGGGTGGTCGTGGCCCTTGACGGCTCCCCGCTTCGCTATGAGTTCGCGCATGCCCTGGTGCGTCGAGCCATTGCGAACCAACTGAGCCCGGGAAGACGTCGCGACCTCCACTCGCGTATCGCCCGGGCACTCGAGGCCGTCCCCGCCCTCCAACGTGATGAGAGAATCCATCAGTTGGCTCAGCACTGGTTCGAAGCTGGGGACTTGGGTGATCCGACCAAGGCAGTGACCGCTGGCTGCGCCGCCGCCGCCCTGGCCATGAGCCATTTCGCGCTAGCCGACGCCACTGAGTTGCTTGATCGGGTCGATCAGATTGCGCTGTACGTCGACGATGCGCGCACTTTGGCCGAAGCAGCGGTACTGCGCGCTGAGGTTGAGTGTCTGGCTGCTCGTCCCGAGGCCAGATCCCACCAGCTGCACGCGTGCGCCGTGGCAACTTCGCTCGGTGATCCGGCGTTGATGGCCCGAGCAGCACTCGCGCACTCGCGCAACTATTTCAGTGTCTACGGGTCCACCGATCAAGAGAGGGTGGCGGCACTGCGCGGCGCGCTGGACGTCTGTTCGTCCGAGCACCGCGCGACCCGGGCGCTGCTGCTTTCGAGGCTCGCCAACGAGACGACCTTCGATGCTTCTAGAGAGCGGGGTTTCGCACTCGTGGATGAGGCACTGTCCATCGCCAGAGAACTGGGCGATCCGGCGACTTTGGCGAGCGTGTTGAACCATCGTCAGTATGTACTGGGTGGCCCCGATTTCCTAGCGGTGAGGCTTCGAGAGGGCATGGAGTTGTGTTCGATCGCGCTCGAACAGAACGATCTCTTGTTGGAGCTTCACGGACGGCGGCGCCTATGCGCCTCGGCGACCGAGAACGCGGACATCGCTTTGGTCGATGAGTGCATCGTCCGACTGAAGCAGATCAACGAACAGGTGGACCTACCAGCGGCCAAGTGGGAGATGGTGTCGGTCCAAGCAAGTCGCGCCATCGTCGCCGGTCGGTTGAAAGAGGCCGCTGCGCTGGTGAAGCGGGCCCTGGAGTTGGGCACAGGCGCTGGTCAGTCCGACGCCTTCGTCTTCGCTGGTGCGCAGCTGATGCATCTCAACTATTTGAGGGGTCGCCTACCTTCGACAATGGATACGTTTCTCGACCTGACGCCGGTCGAAGTGACGACTCCGCTGGTCTCATGGGTGGCGCGTCAACTGCACCTTTCTGCTCGATTCGACGAGGCGCAGGTGTGGTGGGAGCGTGCTTTGAGCGCTGGACTCGAGTCTCAGGTCGACGTCGGAGTGAACGCTGGACTGGTACTGACGTCGTGGGCATATATGGCCGCGGTGAGTGAGCGCGATGACAGCGTCATCACGATGTTGCAACGCCGTCTTTGGGACTATCGCGATCGGCTGTTCAATCAATTGGCCCCGGACCTGCCCGGCCATCACTATCTGGCGCTTCTCGCCGACGCGATCGGTGACCCCAAGGGCGCTGATGAGCACTTCACGATGGCACTCGATCTCCTACAAGGTATCGAAGCACCGGTGATGGCTGCCATGACTCAGGTCGCTTGGGCCCGATCGCTGATGGGCCGCCACCTGATCGAGGAGTCGCGTCAAATGGCCGAGTCAGCTCTTGATTCGGCACAGCGGGCCGGCGCGACGCAGATCGTGATCGACGCCCGCCAAATACTGGAGGTCGGATGAATCGTGCAATCTCTCTCGAGCACATCAAGCAGGTCAGCGTCATTGAGGACCGCGTTCTGCGTAACCTTTGGGTGACCCAGACCTACGCCGACCTTTCGGGCGCGCTCGGTGCTCTGCTCGATCGCGGCACGTGCAACTGGTGCACTTTTGCGACATGGGCGTCCTTCACGGTTGGCGGGAACATGCGCGGTGATGCTCTGCCCTCCTGGTTACGTCAGCGAGTGCTCTTGCCCGACGGCCTGATGGGATCAGACGGCTCGTCATCCCCGGGCCATGATTGGAATGCGTTGCGCCAACTTCTCGACAATCCTCAGTCGCATCACGTGCTCGACGTCACCCGTGGGCTACTCGGTGAGATGGCCATCAACCTCTCGAACGGCAACACCGAGGTCTTCGTCGAGATTGCGCCACCCGCCTCGCTGTTCGTCGAAGAGTTCAGCGCCCCGTCGGTCGATACCGCTTCTGCGCGAGCCAAGGTCCTCGACGCCTGCGACGGGGCACCGGAGTTTGAGGGGGTGAATCGGCTTCGTGCGGGCTACTCCCTGTGGTGCGACGCGATGGCCTCGCAGAGCGCGACTGAGCGCAGTCAGTTGATCCTCGCGGGTTCATTGCAGCTGGGAGTGCATGAACAAAATCATCTTCAACCGGTCATCGCATCGAGCATGGACATGGGGATCAATCAGGCAGCCGCACGTCTGAGCCAGAGCATCGCGATGCATTCGCACGTCCTCTCGTCCGTCGAACAAGGCGTCGATCTGGCACTGCATCCAGCGACCCGGACCATCGCGGACCTATGGGATGGGATCATGACCGCGACGTTGGCCACGATCACCAGTCCCGAGGGGACGATGCGTCTCGATCACGACGTTCCGGCTATTTTGGGCCAACCATTCGACCCACCCGAACTTTCTCCAACCGTCGTCGCCGATCTAGAGGTGCTGTTGAGTCGCTTTGAGCGCAGTCGCCGGCCAGGTAGACATAGTGGCGCGCGCGACTGGGCGAGTTTCGACGACCGCATGGATTTCATCGCGAACCTATTCGTCTCGCGCCATCACTTCGAGCCCCTCTACGCTGCCCCATTCGACGACGCGACGTTGGCGGCGATGCTCGAAGACCAACTCCCGGCGTCGATGACGGTCCAGAGCGCGTGATTAGTCCAGGCGGGTCCGCGACGTCTCCGTCGGTCGGCAGCGAGCGCTTCAGCGACGAATTCCTCGAGGGGCTCCGGCGAGAGGGTGACGCTGGGGCCGATGAAGCTGTACAAACATTCTTCGAGGTCGTCGATGCTTCGGCATCGGGCCTTTACCCGATGCTCGTTCGTGCGACAGGAGGCGGACTCGACGACGAACATGCTCCCGGGGTCGCCGCATTCGCTCGGATGCTCGAACCCTGGCCGGAGTGGGCCGACGCGTCTCTTGTCAGACTCGGTCAGGAGGTATTCGGCGACTGGGGAATGCAGCTCTCGGCGGGACTCTTCATGGCCTCGTTGCCGATGACGTACGCCTGTGCAAAAGGGGCGGAACCGCTCGTTCGGACCGCTCGAATGACCTCCAACCCAAAACGTCGCTTCCTCGAGACTGGTCAGATGATCATCGACGTTATGTCGCCAGGCTCCCTCGTAGCGGGTGCGCGTGGTTATCAGGCGGTGCGTCACGTGCGCCTCATGCACGCGGCCGTGCGCTACACGCTGACTCATCCTGAATCGGTCGAGGTGATGGGTGCGCCGCCGCTCGAAGCGTGGGACCCGTCACTCGGCACGCCCCTCAATCAAGAAGACCTCCTCGGATGCTTGCTCGCCTTTAGCGTGCTCGGTCTGCGCTCACTCGAACGCGTCGGAGTCAGACTGAATGCACGCGAAGCCGAGGCCTACGTCCACACGTGGAACCTAGTGGGTTACCAGATAGGTGTTCGTCCGGACCTCTTGCCGCTGGATCACGCCGACGCCACCACGGTCGCGAATCGAATCTTTGCCCGCCAGTCGGCGGCGAGTGCCGCCGGCCAGGAACTCACGGCTACGGCGCTGGGTGCCATGGGAGACCTGCTCGGATCCAAGCGCTTCGTCGGACTGCCAGCTTCTGGCGTGCGCTACTTCCTCGGAAGCGAAGTGGCCACGCTGCTCGGAGTACCGCCTGCGGACTGGACGCGAATGATCTTCCCGCTGATGCGCCGAATTGATTCGGCCCTGAGCGGCGTACTCGGTCTCCTGCCCGGCCAACACTCGATTTCGGCGGCGCTCGGCCGACGATTCGTAATTGGCCTAGAGGCCGCTGAGCGCGGTGGAGGCCGACCGCAGTTTGAGATTAGCGATGAACTGAGGTCTGCTTGGGGCATCGACCTCAATTGAGAGCGCCGCCCCCACGCACGGCATCGGTACCGTCGCGCCAGACAGAGGAGTCGACCTCGTTCGAGCGCCTCGGGCTACTCGGAGGTATCGACCACCATGATCGAACAGTTGACGCCGTGGGCCACCGAGTTGGGAACACTTCCCAAGACGCGCCTCGCCCCCTTCATCCCGCGGTTGCCGACGACCACCAAGTCAGCTTCGATCTGAGCGGCGGTCTCGATGATCGCATCCGCGGGCTCTCCTCCTGCGTGGTGCAGGACTGGATCAAGACCTTGGGCTTTGGCGATGAACGAGAGATCTTGAAGGAGTGCACTGACCCCGCCGTCGTCGTGAACATGCTTGAACTCTCCCGGTAAGAGACTCTCAGCGACATTTTTGGGGGACTGGACTGTCACGATGTGCAGAGCTCCACCCGCCATGGCGGCCAGACTCGCCGCCACTTCGACAGCTCGCTTGGCGGTGGTCGTTCCGTCGGCGGCGACCAGAACCTTCTTGAACATGCGTACTCCTCATTGGTGGGACGACAGTATGCCGAGTACATCGAACTGGGACTCTTAGGTTGGTAAGTCTCGAATCTAGCCTAGGAACGTACCCTGCGAAAGGGGATATTGCCAGTGACCGAATGGGTGCAATCGGCATCGATTGGGACTCGATTCTTGGACGAGGTGCCGAGCTCGAGGGGGGTCTACTCAGAGCGCTGCACTGGTTGAGGTGGAACCTTGTTGGGCGAGGCGAGCCTTCATCGGCGAAGCGGTTGCCACTTGAAGCTGAGTCGGGCGACGACAAAGCTAACCACTCCCCAAACGCCGAGCACGACGAAGGTTCGGTATTGGTAACCGGTCCCCGCCGAACTGGCGAGGACGGACTGCATTGACTGGGCGAGGGGTTCGAGCGGAAGGTAATTGGATACATCCACGAGCCAGTGCGGCATCAGGTCTGGAGGGAGGAAGACCCCGCTGGTGAAACTCAGGGTGATCGCCACAAAGGGCCCGACGGAGGAGCCCATCTCGGGGGTCGTGATCAGACGGGTGATGGCGAGCGCGACGGCCGTGAAGCAAAAGACGCCCAACAAGGTGTAGGCAAATATTGCCGAGAGGGCTGCTGCGCGCAGATGCAGGTCGTAGACCAAGGTCGCTATGGTCATCATCACCACGACCAAGCCCAGCGAAATCAGCACGTTGAAGAGGATCTGTCCGGCGAGGTAACTGCCCGGCGGGACCGGCGCCGCTCGGAACCGTTTGAGCCAGCCAGCCTCGCGTGCACCGACTACCGCCACCATCACTCCGGTGAAGGTGCCCAGCATGAGACCGTAGGCGGTCAGCCCGCCAGCGTAGAAGGCGATGGCGCTCATCTGATACCCGGCGGCCACAGCGATCTGGCCCTGATGGGCGAAGACCCAACTCAAGATGACCAAGAGACCTACCGGCATGACGACGCCGAGCACCACGGTACGAGCGCTGCGCAGATAGGCGCGCAGGTTATAGAGGGCCTGGGCGAGGCTGAGTCGGATGAATCTCACGGTTCAGCTCCGGTCGCTCCGAGGAACACGTCGTTGAGAGTCGGTCGAACGACTTCGAGTCCGACCAGCGTTTGGCCGGTGGACTGGGACCACGTGAGCAGGCGCATCAGGACGTCTTGCACGTCGTCACCCAGGAGCACCGCTGCCACGTTGTCGCGCACTGCGAAGTTGACTTTGCAGATCGTGCAGAGTGTCGACTGGTCGACTCCGTAGGGCAGCTCGAAGCGGATCGTGGTGGCACCGAGGGCACTGATGAGTGCGGACGAGGTACCTTCGGCCACGATTTGACCCTTGGACATGATGGCGAGTCGATCGCAGAGCCGCTCGGCCTCTTCCATGTAGTGCGTGGTCAACACGATCGACGTGCCTTGCTCACGCAGCCCTTCGATCACTCCCCAGAACTCTCGACGCGCTACGGGGTCAAAGCCGGTGGTCGGCTCATCGAGGAAGAGCAGATCCGGATGGCCGATTATTCCCAGGGCGACGTCGATGCGACGCTTCTGGCCGCCCGACAGCCGGCCGATCCGTTCGTCGGCCCGATCGGCGAGGCCCACCAGCTCAAGGGTCTCGGTCACGTCACGGGGGTTGGTGAAGAAGCTGGCGAACAGCGCGAGGGTCTCGTTGACCGTGTGGAGTGGATCGAAGTCGGACTCTTGGAGGACGAGTCCGATCCGATCGCGCCAATGGCGGTGTGCGTGGACTGGATTGACCCCCAGCACCGTCGCGGATCCCTGGTCCGGCTTTTGGAAGCCCTCGAGGATTTCGATGGTGGTGGTCTTGCCAGCGCCGTTCTCGCCGAGAAGACCGAAGATCTCACCGCTTCTCACGACGAAACTCACGTCGTCGACGGCTATGAGGCGGCCGAATCGCTTGGTCAGTCCCGTCACCTCGATGACGTTGGTCATCGCCGCGTTCCAGGTTGCGTGCAGCTGAAGCCGGTGTCAGCAGGCGAATCCCGTGAATCCGAGGGCCGCCGCGACACCGCGGGGACTCTTGACAACGAGCCAGTCTCCCGTATCTCATCCGTCATAGCTTGGTGCACCGTTCACCTCCTGACGTCAAAAGCTCGGTTCGAAAGTCGCTCGTGAAGTGCGAACGTGCGTAAATCGTCAGTACCAACCATTGTCGCCGGTTTGCCGGCCCTTCGCCAACGACGAGTTCGCCAGGGCCCGAGTGGTGTGGTCAGGTTCATGCAGCGTGGAGCGCGATTGGCTCGACGAAGTGTTGAAATCGTGGGCTTCGAATGTTGCTGGTTTGGTATCGCTTCAGACCGGGTCTGTGGGTCAGCACCCACCGAGCGACCCGCAGAGCGGGACTACGTCGCTCAAGGCAGCAAGATACTGCGAAATCTCCTGGCCGCGAGCCAGAGTCCCGCGCCGGCGATGGCGACGAGGTAGGTGGCGCGAAGGATCATCATCCAGTCGAGCTGGCCGAGGGAGAACCCGCGCAACAATGTCGCGGACTGGTACAGCGGTGAGAACGAGACGATCACCCCGAGCCACTTCGGATAGAGCGATATCGGGAAGAAGGTCGCTGAGAAGAGGAAGAGCGGGAGTTGGACCAGGGCGACCAAATCGAAGTCCTGCCATGATCGTATGTACGTGCAGGCGGCGAGTCCCACGCAGCTAAAGGCGAGACTCGTGAGTATCGCCGCGGGCCAGCAGAGTACCACCCAGTAGCTGGGCGAGTCGCCGAGCAAGACCATGCACGTGATGAAGGAGGCGGCGTAGATCGACGCCCGGGCCAGGGCCCACCACACCTCGCCGAGCGCGACGTCGGTGACCTCGAGGGGCGTGGCCAGCACGGCCTCGTAGGCGTGTGAGATCTTGAGGCGGAAGAAGGTGTTGAAGATCGAATCGATCATCGCACCGTTCATCGCCGAAGTTGCCAACATGCCCGGAGCAACGAACGTGGCGTAGGTGACAATTCGTCCGCCGACCGTGATGTTCCCGACGAGGTGATTGAGTCCGATCCCGATGCTCAACAAGTAGAACAACGGCTCGAAGAAGCCCGAGACCAGCATGAGCCACTGCGAACGATACACCGTGAAGTTGCGCTCCACGATGTGATACGAGCGGCGCGAGCCGAATCGAGGGATCTCACGTGTCAACATCAGTCCACCAAACGGCGTCGCATGGAACGTCGCCCCCAGAGGATGCCGCCTATCGACATCATGACGAGCACACCGACATGGCACGTGGTGGCGACGAGTGAACCTTGTCCGAAGGCGGCCGAGCGCGCGAGGGCGACGCCGTGGTACAGGGGAACAAATTGAACGACCGGACGTAAGTAGCCGGGATAGGCCGAGAGTGGATAGAAGGTCGCTGAGAAGAGGAACATCGGAACGATCGCGAACCGGTAGATCGTCGTGAATGATGCGTCGCTCTGTGCGCTTGCGGCAAACGCTACGAGAGGAGCCGCGAAGGCCAACGTGATCAGCGCGCCGATCAGGGGGAGTGTCAAGCTCCACCAGGATTGCAGTGCGCCAAAGCAACCGATAATGATGGTGTAGACGACTCCGGTCGCCAAGGAGCGCGTGGCGACCCAGGTCAACTTGCCCGTGAGGATGTCCTCGGGTTCGAGCGGTGTGGCTGCGGCCGCGTGATAGTTGCGTATCCACTTGACGGCAGCCAGTACGGGCCACAATGACTCACTCTCTCCCATTTGCATCGTGGTCGTGGCGAGAAGACTCGGTGCGATGAAGTGGAGGAAGCTCTGTCCTTGGACGAGTCCGCTATGGGCACTCACCAGATGACCGACCCCGATCCCGAGTGACGCGAGAAAGAAGATGGGGAACAGGACGGTGCTGGCCGCAGTACCGCGCCAGGTCTGGGAGTAAAACGTTGCGTGGTACCACCAGCTTCGCCGCCATCGCGACCAACCGAGGGTGGTTTGGCTCGAGGTCGTCATCGTCAATCCACCAGTGTTCGACCGGTCAGGCGTAAGAAGACGTCCTCGAGAGAGCTTCTCCGCACTAAAGCACTGGTCGGGGCAATTCCCGCGGCGTGAATTTCACGCAGGGTGTCGTCGCCCTCGTCGACGTAGAGCAAGATCCGGTCCGGGAGTACCTCGACCCGGCGCGCGAACGGTGCCAGACGGTCGTGGAGTCCCTCGTGCGAATCGGTGCTGAAGCGCAGTTCGACCACCTCTCGAGTCGAGTGGCTCGCGATGAGTTCACGTGGAGCACCTTCGGCAACAAAGGTGCCGTGGTCCATCACCACCAAGCGATCGCAGAGTTGTTCGGCCTCATCCATGTAGTGGGTCGTGATGATCAGCGTCACGCCCTCTCGCTTCAGCCGGTACAAGCGCTCCCACAGGAGGTGGCGCGCCTGGGGGTCGAGTCCCGTTGTCGGTTCGTCGAGTATGAGCAGTTCGGGTCGATTGATCAGCGCCCTGGCAATGGTGAGGCGCCGTTTCATGCCGCCCGAGAGATTGTCGACCTTGTCGTTCGCTCGGTCTGAGAGCTGAGCGAACTCCAGCAGTTCTGATGCACGCTCACGCAGTAGCTTTCGAGGTAGGTCGAAGTAACGACCGAACATCTCGAGGTTGAGTCGAACTGAGAGTTCGAGTTCCAAGGTGTCCTCTTGGGGAACGACACCGAGGCGAGCGCGAATCTCTGGACCATGGGTCCGCGGATCCAGTCCAAAGATGGACAGTCTCCCCGAACTCGGCTGGGAGACCGCCGATATCATGCGCATCGTGCTGGTCTTGCCCGCGCCATTGGGACCGAGGAAGCCGAAGCTCTCACCTTGGTCGATCGCGAAGCTGACCTCCTTGACCGCGGTGAAATCGCCGAATCGCTTGACCAACTGGTTGGCCTCGAGGACGTGAGCGCCGTTCATAGAGTGCCGTTGCTTCTGCGCGGTGCGGTGCGCCGTGGTCTGCGCGCTGAATTGAACATGTACCCGCCCCCCAATATCTCTACTGTGGCATCACGCTTCGATACGTGGAGCCACTTGACAACTTGGCGTGCTGCATTGAATGCACCGCGTGTCTCGACCAAGCCGTGTCGCCAACAGCCTTACGACACTAGGCGATTGATGGAGGGCTCGTCGCGAAGAGCAGTGTCATTGAAAGCGGGGACTTCCACGACTGGGTCAGCGCCCGCTCAAAGGGCATCGATCCTCCTGGATCGGCAATGACGTGAAGGTGGCTATCTCGAAGATCCAGCACTGGCCAGGGGAACGACTTGAGGGGCTACGGGTCTCCGGCGACACCGCAACCCGACCCCACGTCTCACCGTCCAAAGACTCTCCACGACAATCTGGAGCCGAACTTGGCGGATGCTCGCTCGCCGCGGTCGCGTCCGATGTACTTTGTCAGACTATTGGCACGGACGAGTGATGCTGACCTCTCGGCCCTGTGCCGCTCGAATGGGGGAGCGAAGGCGCAGGTGGATCGCGATCGCCCCGCTGACGAGAGCCGCATAAAAACACCACAATGATGCGAATCCGTCCGCGCAAAGTTTCGTCAAGACAATGACTGCTACCAGATTGGCTCCGCCAAACCACATCAGCGATCGGTTGCCCGAAACGAGCAGCGGCCCGCAGGTCGCCACGATATAGAGCCCGATGATGAGTACTCCGCGTTGGAGGCCCACCGAATATGACAGGTGGTACGACGCGAGTCGAGCGGTCGGATGACCCACGAGCATTGCTTCGAGTATCACGGCCGAGACCCCCGCGCCGAGGAGGAGAAAGGGGATGTAGCGTCTTCGGCGCCCTTTGGACGGTTCAAATATTGCCAGCAGTACAGGAACCACCACCGGCAGGGCGACGAGGGCGAAGAGCAGATAGATCCACATCGCCACGTGTCCAACGCTGACGGGCACGTGACCTTGAAGGCCCCACCATACGAAGGTCTCGTCAATCTGGTGCAGTCCGAGCAACAGTGGGAACGTCGCAATGGCCAGGTTTTCGCCGCGCCCCTTTACGTGAAGGCAGGCGTCGACTCCAATGGCCACGACTGCCGCGCCGCTGGCGAGGTCACCGATCGGGGAGAAGCACATGTTCGTCCTTGGCGCTCGCAACTCCCCGATTCGACTTGGTGTCCAATACGTCGCATCGCTGCGGGCATCTTCGAGGATCCCTTAACACCTTAGGTTGATATCAACTCGCCACCGTGGGCGAATGGGGCTCGGCCCTGGAAAGTCTTGGCAAGTTTGATGGATGGCACCGGTGCGCCTTGGAAGAAGTGTCATTAGGGATTCGTTTTGACTTCGTCGTCCATTTTCGAAGAGAGCCTGCTCACCCTCTTGTGGGGAACAATGAACCGTTTTCGTTAGGGGCAGAGCGAAGACATCGCCTCGCACACCTCGAGTCACGGAGGGTTCGCCAGCGTCAAGTCCGCTCGATGGCCCGATGCGAATCGAGAGCTCTACTCAAGCGCCGCCGAGAACATCCGACCATCAGGCCCGGAGTACGACGGGCTCCTTGCATTGTCGGTTCACACGGTTGGACTGTACGTCGGGATGTCTGGCGGTTCAATCGGATCAGTCTCCAAGCGCTGTCATGACCGGTTCGCTGATGACTCGACATCGCACGCTCGCGAGCCGGCCGACGAGCCGGCCAGTCAATTGTTCATGATCCCTACAGTTGCTCATACGCTGATTGAACATCCGCACATTGTGGTGGCAACGAATATTGGCGCCGGTACGCTGGGCCTAAGGCCTGTGGCTGGATTGCCGCTTGAGGATTCCACATCTCCTGCAGAGGTCGACTGACGAACGCAGTGAGAGAGAAGTCATCATGGGTCGCGCTACCGTCGAGCCCACTCCTTGGCGGAGGGAGTCCATCGGACTTTGCACTTCGTCCTCGGTGCCAGCCAACTCACACGCCTCGCGAGCGTCGACTCCGGCTCCGCGGCGTAGGCGCAATTCTGAGACTTGGGCAACGTGGTCGATCGTGCGTGTGACAATCCTCTGCGGTGAGGGTAGTTCGACCTGGGCGCCTGAGTTCTCGAAAGAACGGCGTGAAGGATGCCGGGCACAACCCATGAGGTCGTCTGAGCGGCGGGTTTTGCACCGCGCTCGAAGTGGTTGCGCTCTGGCTCCCAATGGCTCCACGAGGAGGTGCTGATGGATCTTGCCAATGTGGACATGAGTGAGGCCGTCCAAATTGCTCCGCGCGTGTGGTGGGTGGGGTCGATGCTGGCCAACGAGAACTTCCAATGCCACGCCTATCTGATCGAG
>JABEUR010000158.1 GCA_013044405.1 Acidimicrobiaceae bacterium
ACTTCTGCACCAGGGCGCTTGCCAAATCGATCTCCAGTTGCTCGGGAACCACGGTCGACCATACGGTTTCGGCACCAAACCTCGGCCAACAGCTCACAGAAGATGGTAAGTCGTGGCGCGGATACTTTCAGAGTCTGCCTCCGATGCCAGCCGCAAATCACTTGATCACGAGCGGACGTGCCGCCAATGGTCCTTACTATGTGGAATATCCCAACCAAAGCAATGCGTTATACGCATCCAAGCACAATCCATTTTTGAACTTCACGAGTACCCAAGGCGCGACGAAGAATATGGTTCCGGAAACTCAACTGGCGGTTGATCTAAGGAGATCAACGGTGGCCGATTTTAGCTTGATCGTGCCTGATCAGTGCCACGACATGCACGGAACCGGGAGTTGTACAAACTCGAGTTCTTTGATTAGCGCTGGAGACCGTTTCGTGGGAGCGACGGTCAAGAACATCATGTCGTCACGGATCTGGCCGGTCGGGAACAATGCAATCGTCATCACTTGGGATGAAGACGACAACGCGAATCCCACCCAGCTCGGAACTGGCTGTTGCACCTCAAACCCCGGCGGAGGCCATGTGGTCACCATCGTGATCACCAATCGCGGAAAGACTCGAGTTACCGACAAAACCAACTACAACCAGTATGCATTGTTGAGCAGTTTCGAGTCCGTATTCGGACTTCCCCGACTCGCACATGCGAATGACCCGGCAGTGCCAACTATGAACAAGCTATTTAGCTTGTCTTCTAACTAATTCTTTGATCGAATAGTTGAGTTGAGACGATCGTCGTCATTCACGCTTCGCAAAGGTTTTATCAGGACCTCACTAGCTCCACGACAGGAGCCTGAAACAAGCCCCACAGCTTCATACGTCATGTCCCCGCCAAGAATGGGATCCGCATCGTTAGCGTCTGACGAGATTGTAAATTTCGCCACGAGTCGTGAACTCCCACCACCGCACCGGGTCGTAGCCACGTGAGGCGTTCCTTTGTGAACCGCGGTCGGATTTCTTCGAACCGGCAGATGTAGTCATGGAGGCTAGGTCGTGATGTCTTTCTATGCATACGGTGCAGTCGGATTGGCGATCAACGAAGTACAAGGTTCCTTTAGCAGTCCCGTGAACCCCTCCTGCGGGAACGTGTTTCTCATCCATGATTGTGAGAACTGCGGTTCGAAATCAGTGGTGCCTCACCGTTGGGTTCCTACGTGATTGGGCGGTTAGTTCCCATTGACGGAGGAGACGCTGGATCTCGGCCAGTTCTTTCGATGAACAGATCCAAGGATAATCGTGGTGGTTCCAAGTGCGATGGATTCTTAACTGGTTCTTCCCTCGCGCGGGGTGCTTTCTTCATCAGCCCAAATACTCTTGACGGACGCAGCATCGCACGGCGACTGACGGAGATACTCGTTTAAGCCACCATGGTGGTGCTCGAAACGGCAAGGAAGAGTGTACGTGAAACAAGTTCGAGGTCGGGTTCGTGCAATTGCCCTAATTCTGATCATTGTCGGCGCAGCATGGCCAGTGTCCTTTGCGGGGGTTGCGAGTGCTTCGGCAACGAGGACGTCGCCTGCGAAGGCCTTCTATTTGGACCTAGGTGCATCGCAGTCGTTGGGCACGCAACCGATCGGAACTAGTCGCCACGGGTTTCCGACGAATCGAGGATATGCGAATTACCTGGTCGCTCTCGAGGCGGCAAAGGGCGTGAATCTGCAGCTCACCGAATTGGGTTGTCGTGGCGAATCCACCGCAACCATGATCACTGGTGGGGATCTGTGTTACCGAGCCCCACATTCCCAGTTGGCCGATGCTGTGGCGTTCCTGCGTGCCCACCAGAACGAGACCGGTCTAGTCACCCTAGAACTGGGTTACAACAACATCGGAGCGTGCATCGGGGCGACTACGCAAGCCACAACCTGCGCCAACAGCAGGGTCGGCGTGGTGGGCCGGCAACTAGTCCAGATCCTACGAGAGCTCAGGGCCGCCGCTGGTCCGAACGTCACGATTATCGGACTCGGACATGCTGACCCGTTTCTCGCTTGGGCCATCAACGGGCCGCTCGGTACCGCCAAGGCGCAGGCAAGTCTCAGGACCATGCAGATTTTGAACCACACTCTCGCCAGTGTCTACGCCGCCAACGCAGTACCAATGGTCGATGTTGGCGCTGCCTTTGACATGACACGGACAACACCCACAAACCTGGCGGGACTGGGCACGGTTCCGTTCAACGTCGCCCAAGCGTGTCGGATGACGTGGATGTGCAGACCACATCCACTCCCGGCGAATATGCATCCAAATAATTCTGGATACCGGGCGATTGCCAGGGCAATCTCAGTGTTGCTCCCCGCGCAGTTGTGAGCAAAATCTGGCGAAGCAAGGAGGAGGCTGTTCACGATCGAAAATAGGACGCAGCTTCGACGCGGGTCGCGATGAATCGTCAGTTTCGTCATGATCGACATTGTCCGACGTCGAACTCATAGTCACCTCGTAGTGCATCTGGCGCAGTTCAACCCGCGAGATCAATGTCGCAATGCATGAAAGAGCGTCACGCCAACGAGCGATGTCCACGTGATCGAGCGTTCCTTCTTGGCAGGGAACCAAATGGAGAAATGGTGTCGAGAACACGGTAAATCCCTCAAATCACGATGCGGCGTAGGATGCCGACGAAGGCAGTTTGCCTTCAGAGTTGGAAGCAGGTAGCCATGTCCAGTGAAGACCTACACGCGCCGCGAGAGCGCCTGACCGACCAGACGATAGCCACGCACCAGGCAATCGTCTCATTGATGGAAGAGTTGCAGGCGATTGACTGGTATGGCCAACGGGCTGATGACTGTGACGACCCCCTGCTCAAAGCTGTCCTGGTTCACAATATGAACGACGAGATGGAGCACGCTGCGATGTTGGTTGAATGGTTGAGGCGCAATGTCACCGAGTTTGCGACCCAGTTGGAGAAGTTCCTAGGTGGCGAGGGCCCGATCGCTTGATTGAAAACGACTGAGGCGTTAGTACCAAGGTCGTTGTTGCTCAATGGAGTGCTCGTCCGACGTCGACGATTTATTCGTCAATCTAGATCAGGTGAATCCACTTTTGTGCGGCATGGATCAAGTTGCTTTGACCAATAGCAGCTCGGGGCTTGCAGCCGCTGGCGTCGAGTTAGCGGCGGATAACTACGACACACCACAACGATCCGGATGCGACCAGTGGCCGTCAATTGCACATACTTTGGTGCGCCGGCCGGGACTTGAACCCGGAACCTGTTGATTAAGAGAGGGATTCGAACGGTCGGATCTGCCCGGTGGTGTCGGTTCTGTCAGTAATTTAAAGGAATCTCGTCCGGTGGTGTCGGATCTGCCCGGTGGTGTCGGTCTGGTCCGTGGGACAAAGCGTGGGATTTTTTGGCAAGGGTAATCGTTGAGTGCGTGGGTTCACTCCGGTTCACTTGAGGCCCCAACAATCTGGTTCCTTTCGCAATGGGTAGTTGATTGCGTCGATTGCTGGCCGATGCCCATGGGGATACGGTGCTGGTGCGGGGACCCCCTCCATCGGCGCGGCGATTCCCAAGTCGAATCCCGCGGCGGCCAAACTTGCGCAGTCGGTCGACCCGGGATTGGTCGACATTACGACGAACATTCCGTACCAGGGAGCGTCGGCAGCCGGCACCGGCATTGAGATCTCGGCCAATGGACTGGTCCTAACGAACAATCACGTCATCGAAGGGGTGACTTCGATTTCGGCTCGGGACGTCGCGACCAATGTCGTCTACACGGCAAAGATTGTCGGCTACAGCTCTTCTGCAGACGTTGCCGTCCTGCAATTGACGAATGTCTCTGGCCTGCAGAGCGCGCCTCTTGGCAACTCAGCGAACGTGAAGAGTGGCCAGCAAGTGGTCGGTGTGGGCAATGCTGGAGGGGTGGGCGCGACACCGAGTTATGCCGCGGGAACCGTGGTGGCGCTCGGTCGATCACTTTCGGCCGCTGACCCGAGCAATCCGTCCCAGATGGAGCAGCTGACCGGCATGATCGAGACTAACGCCAACGTCTTGCCTGGCGATTCCGGGGGCCCGCTGGTCAATGTCAAGGGGAAGGTGATCGGTATGGACACGGCCGGTTCGTCGAGCGGATTCTACGGATACGACCGGTACGGATCGGTCACGGCCCAGTCGTACGCCATTGCGATCAATTCCGCCCTCTCGATTGCTAAGTCGATCGAGAAGGGTCATTCGTCATCGTTCATTCACGTCGGGGCTACCGCATACCTGGGCATCGAGGTCGCACCGTCGGGTTCCATCGGTGCCGGCGGATTCGACTACGACACGGCTCAGAGTTCAAGTGGAATCACGATTGCGGGGCTGGTCGCCGGTTCACCGGCGGCTTCGTCGGCTCTGACGGTTGGCGACGTCGTGACGTCGGCGGACGGTCACGCAGTCTCAACAATCGCTGCACTGAGCGAATACGAGGCGACAATGAAGGTCGGTGCAAAAGTGACCATTGGCTATACCAACACGAGCGGGGTCAGTGCGACTGTCGCCATTCGGCTGGCGGCTGGACCGCCGCAGTAGAAATTGGCCCATTCCGCGAATTCCTATGGGGTGCGGTCCCCGGGTCAAACATTGCGTGAGTTAGGGATTGAGATTGATGGTCGTTGGCTGCCGTTTTCAACGCTGTCCCGCCCAGAGCCGTGGCGTAGACAGACTCGTCTCCGAGAGTGGTTGCGTGAAGATGTAAGGCTGGCTAGTCGACGATAGGAATGCCTGTTCTGGACGAAGTCGTGCGGGCCTGAGGAGGATTCCCGAGGGAATCGTGGCAGGATTGAATCGAGTTTTCCGTTCTCGTCGCATTTGCAAATCCAGCGTACGAAAAGCGCTCACTTCACGGTCGCTCGGCTCAGAGGGGGAATCCGTCCAGGCGGGCCAGCACCATGAGCATGACCTCATCGGCACCACCTCCAATCGACGACAGGCGCATGTCGCGAAAGAACCGGGCCGTCCAAGTCTCCTCCATGTAGCCGATCCCGCCATGGAACTGAAGGCACAGGTCCGCCACTTCACGGGCGAGGCGCCCCGCAGTCAACTTGGCTACGGTCGCCATCCGGGTGATGTCCTCACCAGCCATCAGGGCCTGCGCGCTTTGCAGATTGTGGCTGTGCAGGAGATCGAGTTGAGCGGACAGCTCGGTCATCCGAAATGCAACGTACTGTTTCGCGGCTAG
>JABEUR010000002.1 GCA_013044405.1 Acidimicrobiaceae bacterium
ACCTACTCGCCCAGATACGGACCATCGACGCGAAAGCCGCCGAACTCATCCTGAAAGAAGACGTCAGCGAGTAGGACTTAGGTTTAATCGCAAGCTAAGGGCTGGCCGACAACCCCTGATTTGACGCACTGCGCAGTTCGCGAATGATCGATCCAGAGCAAAATTGATATTCGGTGTTCTCGACGCCTTGACCCAGCCGCGTCCACCTTGCTTCGCGACGACCTGATACTGGAGAGTCGGTACAAATCACAACACGACGGGTGCCCAACTGTCGTCCAAAAGACGGTCTACGCGAGCGACTCCGTCATCTCCCCCCAACGCATTCACTACAAATTCTTAACCTGATTGACACTATTTGCCATGTTTGCCCTCCTACAGTTTTGATATGGAGCCAACGTGCTAACGAACTACATCGTGGTGGAGAAGTTGGCCGGAGAATACGGTCGAACCGGAATCCGCGCAGTACAGGGAACCAGTATGACCATCGCCAAGGGCCAGTTGCAGATCTGGAACGCCGAGCGCGAAGGTTCACTCGGCCTTCGACCCGTTTTGAGCGTGCCGGTCGAACGAGTCATCACTTTCAAAGAGCAGGAAAAGAAGGCATCGCTCGATGTTGATATTGCGTTGTCCGAGCCCGGTTCGCACCTTCGCCTCCAGCCTCCCGTCGACGGAGAGACACAAGTCGCCTGACGCTTCATCGGAGTTGATATTTGGCCTTGGTGCCTCCGATGAGAGCAGAGTTCACAGTGAATACTCACGGTGAAGTCGTAGAGTTGTCACCAATTTCTCCGGGTTCTCCAAGGAACCCTTTGTAGAGTTTTCACATCGAAATCTGGAGAGGCGGTGTCATGACCCATTTACGCGCGTTGGCCTCGTGGATTACGACCGGAGCTGTCACTATCGCACTCGCGATGGCGCTGGTCGTCTCGAACCAGAGTCCCACTCCGACGGTCAAGTCCGTTACCGCCACCAGAACCACCGCCGTAACTCAGGTCGTTCCAACCACGACGTCGGTGAACCACGTTGCTTCGAGCATTCCACCAGCGCTCACGATGCCAGCGGTCCAGTCTCACGTCTCGAGCGCACCCAAGGTCGAGTCGACGGCGACGACCCCCTCGACGACCAGCGAACCGACCACGACGGTGCCAGCGACCACGACCACGACCACGACCAGTCCGCCTCCAACCACCACGCTCTCTACCCCGACGTACGGTAACGATGGCGGTGGTGGTGGGTCGGACGATTAACGAAGAGCAGCCTTGAGTTAGACATGCGTTCACCAATCTCCCCTACTCAACACACTCGACGTCGTAAGTTCACGCGGGTGCGCCAACTCACCCAGGCCATTTTCCTCTCATCGGGTCTGGCGGTTGCCCTGCTCGTGAACTACTTCACCGACGTGGCACGAACGGCATATGCGGTGACCTCGACGAGCACCGTTCCAGTTACCACGCCACCAATCGCTGCCCGAGCGCTCAAGAACCCCTCGTCCACGACGAGCGCAACGAAAGGATCGAAGAACTCCTCGACGAGTGCTCGCGGGCTCGCGTCGACCACTCTGCCGACGACGACGGTAGTGCCCGGTGAACCTCCCGCAACCACGCCAGTGCCTGCCCGGGTCCCCACCACAAGTTCATCGTCTGCTAACGCACCTACTACGACTCCGCCGACCACGGCCGCCCCTACGACCACGGTGTACACCCCGCCGGTGACGGTCCCGGTCACGACACCAGCTCCGAGTTGCTTCACGACGCCTTCAGGACAACAGATGTGCGGGTGATAATTCACTCGTGGGCGACTCGGGCTCAAAGGCGGTGCACATCTCGGCTCATCGTGGGTGGTGCCAAACGGGCCAACATGACGACCCCGACGCACATGGCGAGGAACGTCGTGGCGCCGAACGTGAGGGGCCACGGTCCACTTCGTAGTCGCTCGTGATAGATCCATAGTCCCAAAGCGACGCTCACCACCGGGTCCACGATGACGATGATCGGTTGCGAAACGCTCAGTGGGCCAACGTGCAGGGCCGCTTGCTCGCAGAACAGTCCGACCACTCCGGCTCCGATGAGCGCGTACACGGGCCAACGAGCGAGGAGACCGATCGGTCCGAGCGCGGCGATCACGTCGGTGCTCGACTTGATGAACGTCGCTTCGATCGCCCAGGTAATCGCCGTCGCCGACGCGAACATCGCGGCGCGACGCTGAGGAGACCCGCGCTGAGCCAGCGCGACCAACGTCACGACTCCGAAGAGACAGAGTAGTGACGGAGTCAGCCACGACGATGTCTTGGGCTGGTGGTCACCGCCAGAGGGGCCGGTGAACGCCAGGAACGCAACCAGACTGAGTCCGGTCAAGGCCGCCACGAACCAGGTGACGAGGCGAATCGATTGACGCAACCACAGAGCGCGAAGCGCCAGGGCCAAGATGAGCTCTGACACGAGCAGCGGTTGGACGAGCGAGAGCGGCCCGAAGTGAAGAGCCAGGGACTGAAAGACCAGCGACCCGGCCATGGCGATCCACCCGAACCACCAAAGTGGTTGGCGGATGAGGTAGAGCGTCAGTCGCCAGTTCGACGTCTTCATTTCGCCACTCGTGCTGGCAATATGTTGCGTCGTGACCGCGGCGGCATTCGACAGGGCGGTCAGGAGTCCGAATACGTACACCATCAGAAATCGTCGACCGGAGGCGAATGGTGTAACATCAGACACTCGGGCTCTGCGAGTTGAATCAAGGTAACAGCTCGAACGACCGGTTCATACGAGGAACGTTAGGCCATCGGCGAGTTCACACGATCCGACTCATCTCCACACTCACTCCGAGACTGGACGATGATGGACCCTGGTAGATCCCCTTCAGCGGCGCGACGTCGTCGTAGTCGCGCCCGCGACCGACGATGATGTGATTCTCCGTCTCACCAACGCCATTGGTGGGATCCCATCCAGTCCAAACGCCTGAGAAGTATTCCACCCACGCGTGACTCTGGCCGGCCACCACGTCACCGATGTCACTGTCAGAGGACGGGTAGAGGTAGCCAGAGACGTATCGAGCCGGTATTCCAAGCGTTCGTAGCAAGCCGATCGTGATATGGGTGATGTCCTGACAGACACCTTCACCTCGACTCCACGCCTCCTCGGCCGTCGAAGAGACGGTCGTGGCTCCCGGGACGTACTGCACGCGGGTGCGCACGAAGTCGCCAACGGCCCTGGCGCACTCGTGCAGATCGAGTTGACCGGGCCACGCAGCAGCATTTGCCAACGCCTCGTGTGACAGTTGCGTTCGCGCCGTCGCGCCAAGGTATTCAGAGTAGGTATCGACGAGCCTCTCGTCTCTGATCTGTCCCCAGTTGATGGGCCGCTCGAGGATTGCCGCTCGGCTCTCCACGGTGGATCGGGCCTCGACTTCGAGGATGGTGTGAAGGTCCTGGATGTCGAAAGCGGTCACGGTGGTACCGAAATAGTCGACGTAGCTGTACAGCGGTACCGACGGCTGGACCGATACGTGCGCCTGGCGAACGCTCTGGTTGTGCGTGGCCACCGGCGTCATGCGCGCCTCGTTATACGACGCCTTGGCCATGCCGTCGTAGCTGAATCCCGTGTGGTGTCGAATTGCCAGTACTAGCCGAGGTGCGCTCTTCAAAGTGCGCCCTCGCTCGACCAGAGGACGGCATCCTCATGACGAAAGAACTTCGTGGTGATTGCATCGTTGACGAGAAGACAGGTGTCCTCGAGCATCTCGAGCAGTTCTGGGAGTTGGGCGAGGAGTTGCGAGGAGTCCATGAAGTCGAGCCTTCCTCGGGCGCGGGCCAAACTTTGGCGGGCCATGTCCGCGCTGGCGATTCGCTGTCCGCTCGGTTGAATCTCAAAGAGGCACGAGTCCGCCAGATTGAGTGAGAAGAGGACCGAGCGCGGGAAGAGCCGGTCCAGGATCAAGAACGTCGCAACTGAATTAGCGTCGTGCAACTCATTCGTACTCCTCATGAATGATTCCATGGCGCCGTTCGCCCTCAAGAACGCCAGCCAGTCTGGGGCGTGCTCGGCACTGAGAACCCTTCCGCGAAGCAATCTGGCGGTCATGTCGATACGTTCGATCGTGCGGCCCAGCACCAGGAAGTTCCAGCCATCATCGTGGCTCAGGGTTGCGTCGGTCAGTCCGGCCAGGAGCGCCGTACGCTCTCGAACGTATTCGAGGTACGAAGACGGCCCGAGTAGCCGGGCGGTGCTCTCCATCTGCGGGAGGCGATTACGTGTCTTGTTGAGGGCGATCCACATCTCTGACGAAATGAAGTCGCGACTTCGTCGAGCATTCTCGTATGCCCCACTGAAGGCTCCGGCGATAGAGTTCGGATTCTCGACGTCGTAGACGATCACTTGAAGCATGTCGGCACGCGTGATCGGCTCATCCTTCTCATAGGGCATGCCGAGGATCGAGAGCAGGGACCGACAGGTGGCGTCCTCGTCGTTGAACGGGTCTTCAACCATTCGATGAACGTAGGAATCCACCGTTCTGGCGGTGTCGTCAGCGCGCTCTACGTATCGGCCGATCCAGTACAGGGATTCAGCCAGTCGTGACAGCATGCCCTGCTCACTCACTGCTCCGCCTCCTGATCGGTATATTCGTCATTCTGACGTGGGATCACTCCAGCATTACGTGGGGGCTGGCCGACGTCGGTCGCGGGACCGCGTGGCGCGACGAGCTGGTCGTTCAGGACCCAGGTGTCCTTCGAGCCACCACCCCTTGATGAGTTGACCACCAGTTCACCCGCTCCCAGAGCGACTCGGGTGAGTCCTCCCGGCAATACCCATACGCCCTGTCCCCCGCTTACTGCAAAGGGGCGCAGATCGACGTGACGTGGTGACACCTGTTCATCCACGAGGGTGGGGTGCGTTGAGAGCGCGACCGGCCGCTGCGCGATCCAGTTACGCGGTGACATGATGATCGCGTCGCGTACTGACGTAAGAGTCTGCTCGTCAGCTTGGGGTCCGATGACGATGCCCTTCCCCCCCGAACCATCGACCGGCTTGAGCACGTAGGCGTCGAGGGACTGGAGCACCTCACCCAGGACATCGGGGTCCTCGAGTCGAAACGTCTCGACATTCTCAATCAGGGGCTCCTCACCCAGATAGAAACGTATGAAATCAGGAACATAGGTGTATACCAACTTGTCGTCGGCCACCCCATTGCCCAAAGCGTTAGCCAAAGCCACATTCCCCGCCCTTGCGGCATTGACCAACCCGGCCACCCCAATGACCGAATCGGGTCGGAATTGCAGAGGGTCGAGCCAATCGTCGTCCACTCTCCGGTAGATCACGTGCACTGGACGCTCACCGTTGGTCATTCGCATGAAGACGTGATTCGATCGACATACCAGGTCGCGCCCTTCCACGAGCTCGATCCCCATCATTCGAGCCAGGAGCACATGCTCGAAGTACGCCGCGTTGTAGACCCCCGGGCTCAGCACGACGACGACCGGATCACCTATCCCGTAGGGAGCCGCGAGGCGTAACGCCGCCAGAAGTCTCGCGGGGTAGGAATCCACCGGATGCACCCGATGGTTGGAGAACAGTGCAGAGAACGTCTGGGTCATGGCTCGGCGATTCTCGATGACGTAGCTCACCCCCGAAGGGATGCGAACGTTGTCCTCGAGGATCCTGAATTTGCCGATTTCATCGCGGACGAGATCGATACCGGCAACGGTGATTCGTACTCCGTTGGGCGGTTCGATCGAGTGGGCGGCGCGACAGAAATGACTACTCGTCGTCACGACCGACTTCGGAATCACGCCATCCTCAAATACCTGACCAGCGCCGTAGACATCACCGAGGAACGCTTCGAGCGCACGCACTCTCTGGCTGATTCCGCGTTCGAGCAGGTCCCATTCGATCGCCCCGAGTAGACGCGGCATCAGGTCGAGGGGAAATGGCCGCTCCTCGCCGCTATGAGCGAAAGTGACTCCGCGATCGAGAAAGGTATGTGACAGCTGATCGGAACGTTGCAGCAATTCGGCCGGATCGAATCGATCGATTTCGGCGAAGAGACGTTCGTAGATCGGCCGAGGCTTCCCCGGCGCTTCGAACATCTCATTCCAGGCGCCCGATGAATCGTCCTCGAAAATCATGCCCATCAACGCCACGCTACACATCGAACAAGTCGCGAACGTTTCTCGCCGGTTAAATGTCAATCGCGACCTGTCCCAGCTTGGTGCCCCAAAGCCAGTGCCGCGCGGAAACCTCGAACTTCTGATCCGCCACGCCCTAGGGCGGCGGCGTCATGAGAACTCGACGGTACGCTGCCCCCATGCACGACTTCACTCCATTGGCCAATAGATACGAACACATGAGCTACAGACGCAGTGGACGAAGTGGACTGAGTCTGCCACTGATTTCACTGGGACTATGGCACAACTTCGGCGACGACCGACCCATCGATGTCCAGCGCGCGATCTTGCGTCGCGCATTCGATCGAGGAGTCACTCACTTCGATCTGGCGAACAACTACGGCCCACCATACGGAGCGGCCGAAGCCAATTTCGG
>JABEUR010000159.1 GCA_013044405.1 Acidimicrobiaceae bacterium
CCGAAGTGGAGGACATCACCGCCCGGGCGCTCGAAAGACGAATCACCGAGCCCGTAGTTCACGACGAGATTGGTCGTCTGGCCGTAACGATGAATGAAATGCTGGAGCGGCTCGAAGCTTCGAGTCAGCGACAGCGGGCTTTTGTTGCCGATGCGTCGCACGAACTTCGCAGCCCTCTCGCCTCAGCACAGTCCGAGCTCGAGGTGAGCCTGACTCACGTCACATCGACCGATTGGCCAGATTCGGCGCGCATCGTGCTCGGCGATCTTGAGAGGGTCCGTCGCATCGTCGAGGATCTTTCGATCCTCGCGCGGTCGGACGAACGAACCACTAACTGGAGCCCCGGCAACGTCGATCTCGACGACCTGGTACTGCGAGAGTGCACACGACTGCAGCGAATCGCCCCACTCGTCATCGACGCGTCGTCTGTATCAGGTGCGCGCGTCGCGGGCGACCCCGAGCAACTCGGAAGAGCAACGAGGAATTTGCTCGACAATGCAGTGCGCCACGCCCGTTCTCGCGTAAGCGTCACTTTGAGCCAGAATTCTGAAGGCGCCGTTCTCGAGGTCAGCGATGATGGCCCCGGTGTGAGTGCTGAGGATCGCGGTCGAATCTTCGAAAGGTTCGTCAGGGTTGACAGTTCGAGAGCTCGCTCGAGTGGCGGAAGCGGACTGGGCCTCGCCATCGTCTACGAGATCATCACGGCCCACGGTGGAACGGTCGAGGTCACCGATGCGAAACCCGGTGCACGTTTCACCGTCTGGCTTCCCGGCGCCGATGTCGCACGTTAGACCCGTTATATCCAACGTGGCGAAGAATTACTTTGACTGAACCGCGAGTTTGAGTTGTTCGGTGTCCTGGTGTCTGTGCGTAATCTGATTCGCATCTTGTGGAACAAGGTCCACCTCAGCGCCCACCGAAGTTGTGCGAAATTACGGCGCCTTACTTTGTATGTGGGCATTTCTGGCTTTTGAACCATCGCCTGCGGGCAAGATTGATGTTCGAACCCCGGTATCGTCAGAGTGCGTGTCAAAATGGACCAATTCCAGGTTGCGCTCGAGGAAATCGGCAATCGAGTCGGTTACGGACAACAGTTGTTGTCTGCTAGAAGAGCCCGCCGATTAGTCGGAAGATGGCTGTACCCACTGTAAATATCAGGGCAACGCCCCCCGTCCCGACCGCGAGACCAATCGCCAATGCAAGTACATCCTCGAGGATGATCGAAAGGGCCACGAAGACTGCACCCAGTGCCGGCAGTGTGTCCAGCCCGGAAAACGGAGGGGCAAGGCCACAGGCCAACGCCAATCCCACGAGGACAATGCCGAGGATTCGCAGGAACCAACGTCGATGAAACAGATACGCCCCACGTGGCTTCGAGAACCTTTCCAGCCAACGTATGCGGCGCATCATGAACGGGACAGCCTTGCCTATCGTTGCCGGACCAAGAGCTCGATCCCTCCAGCGAGCAGGGAGCCAGATCGACCTCGCACCGATCACCACCTCACCCGCCAACAACATGGTGATCACCTCGAAAACGTGCGTAATCCCACCCGTGGGCAATGGAAGCGCGGGAATGAACATCAGAAACAGGATTGTGACGGCGAAACTCTTCTCCGCGAAGGTCACGCCGAGGTCACCGATGGTCTTCGGACCATCTGACTCGACCCATGCCTTCAGTTGAGCGCTGAAGGTGGACTCGCCCGTCATCCGTTCCGAATCATTGGATTGTCGTCCCTCCATAACTCGGGTCACCTGGAACCGAAGACAAGTTGAATGTGAACTGCTCTGATGAGCACCCAATTCTAGGGTAAGGCGACGGTGCTGGCGTCCACTTTCTTCTTGACGAGTACGTACTCGACGGGTCAAGGCGTCAACCAATGTTGGGCAGACCCAATTACTGAAACGGCTTGGTGAATCCCGACGGGTAATCCGGAGACTAAATCCTCTGAGAGGATGTCTCCATGTCAGGATCAACCCGTTACTCACCCGAACTGCGTGACCGAGCAGTGAAGATGGCGAACGAGAAACGCTCGGACTATCCGTCGGAGTGGGCCACGTTCAGCGCCATTGCCAAACTCCTCGGCATGTCACCAGAAACCCTCAGGACGTGGGTGCGAAAGGCGCAAGTCGACTTCGGTTCTCGCCAGGGAATCACGACGGACGCCCGCGCCCGGGTCAAGGAGCTCGAGCGTGAAGTGAAAGATCTTCGCCGGGCGAACGCCATCTTGCAGGACGCGTCGATTTTCTTCGCGACTGCGCTCGACGGTCGAACCAAGAGGTAGTTGCTTACATCGATGCGCGCAAGCATCGATGGGGGGTCGAGCCGATCTGCAGAGCCTTGCAGTTCGCCCCCAGCACCTACTACGACGCATTGGCCGAGAGCTTCAACGGTCTCTACAAGACCGAACTCATCCATCGCCAGGGACCTTGGCGCAACGTTGAGCACGTCGAATGGGAGACACTCAAGTACGTCGATTGGTTCAACAACCGTCGAATTCATGAGGCGCTCGACTGGGTCTCACCGGCGGAGTTCGAAGCTCACTACTATGCACTCAGCGAGTCAGAAAGTCTGCCCGCTTTGGAAATGATTTAGTCTCCGGATTACCCGTCGGGATTCACATTAAGCCTCAATCCACGTGCGTTCCCCTAACTCTCAGGTCCGCGTGAGACACTTGCCTGCCAAATTCCATTTCTCTGGGCCCATCCGCCAGGTACCGACTCGAGACCGAAGCAGGCCAGCCTCCCTCAATTGGGTCCACGGAAGTCATCACCAAATTCGCTCCGAACTGTTAATTCCACAGATTGCCGAGGGCTCCAAAAATGAGTACTGGTGGCTGCGGGGCTCGGTCAATTACACTCATGATCAGTCTCAGGGCGAAGGCAGGACGGCGAGCGCCGCAGCCAACGCCAGTATCACCACCGACAAGGCCATCGTCACCAAGGCCAAGCTTCGGACACCGCGTCTCGAAAGACGCCGGGCTGCGAAGCCGTGGGTTCCCGCCAAGCCAAGGACTAGCGCGACTACGACGATCTTGACTTCGAGTACGTGCCCGAAAGAGGTGGAATTGACGGTGCTCAATCGTACGCCGTCATGCCACGCCATCAATGTCCCCGTCACCACTAGCACTGGGAACAAACCCAAGTTAGAGATCTTGGCGAATCGGCGCCCCGATAGCCTTGCCATCTCGGCCAACATCTCCGGCCGAGCGGTCTTGCGCATGACCGGCATCATCACAAAGACGAGCATCAGTTGTCCACCGACCCACAATGTGGCTGCCGCGATGTGGGTGAAGAGGACCAGGGTCCACAGCAACAACATCGTGTTCTCCTATGCGCGGTGAGCAGGGACCGAAACTTCTTTCCCAATGGTCGCAATTCGACCAATGCGCACCCGCCACACTTTAGGGCCACTTTCCACGTAATCCCACGTGAAGGCGCCAGCGTGCTCCGCCTCGAACTGATAGCGCAAAGGTTTGGGATCGTGGTCATTAACCAACAAGAAGGCCGCACCCTGGTCGAGAGCCTCATACGAGCTGAAGATAATTTCGTGGCGCTGAGCCGGCGCCAACGTGCGCACGTCCAGTAGCGGCGTGGTACTCGTGTCGACCACAGTGTCTCTCGGTCGAAGGACGACGGCTTCTTGACTCGCCATGCGAACTAAACGATGTAGTGATCGATTCGCTAACTCGGCGAGATCGGGTCGGGGTACTCGCAATGCCGCCCACGTGGTCGCGACCAACGCGCAGGCCTGGTCACTTTCACGCAATTGAGCGAGTGCGGTGGCCGCGTGCAGCAACTGCGACAAGACCGCGGCCTCGTGGTCTAGACCCGCAACATCCACCGCCAACGACAAGTCGTCGGACGTCTTCTCGGTGAGCCGATGCATTTGGTCCAGCAACTGCACGATGCTCACCTCCTCGTCGGCTACCAATGCAGGAAGGAGGACCTCATTCTCCGTAACGACATGCGACGTGAAGAGTTGGACGACCGAGCGAGCATACCGGTCGGCCTCAGCACCGGTGGTGGACCGCGCGAGTTGTTCAATGTCGCTGGCTAGCTGACGGTGCTCATCCACCATTGCGTCAACCACGCTGCTCATCTCAAGCCGGTCCGCAGCCGCAGGGTAGATCGAGTGTTCTTCAGCCCCCGCATGCGACAACACCTCATCGACCAAGTACGACACCAGTCGGGCACGCTCAATCTCGAACGAGTGTCTGTCCGTCACTGCATCGTGCAACTCTGACGTTCGGCGGGTGACGTCTTCAACGAGTTGTCGATGGTGGGCGAGGATCGCCTCGACGGCTTCTTCATTGGTCATCGTCATTATGTCCCCTTTCGTAACGGCGCTCGCCTCACGGCGTCATGCCGGTTCACAATATATCTAGTACTCACTAGAATAACAGATACTCGCTATCGGCACGAATGGATATTGTCGCTTCGCCGACGTCGTCACCCTGAGGTTCCGCAGCCAAAGTAGACACCCAACTATCCGACTTAATCGGTCGGATGAAAGGATGTCACCATGGCAATCACCAGAAGGAAATTCACCCTGGAATTCAGAACC
>JABEUR010000160.1 GCA_013044405.1 Acidimicrobiaceae bacterium
CTAGTGGCTCGCCGAAGGCGGGTCGATCGAGCAGGTAGTCACGGGTCCGCTTCAATGCGTGACGGCACTGCCCGGCGATCGTGTACGCCGCGCTCATGCGCTCAGTGACGAACTGACTCATCTGTTGCTCGAATCCGCGACCCGGCGACCCGATAGTGTTCTCAATGGGTACTCTCACATCGTCAAAGATGAGCTCCGCGGTGTCGGACGATCGATTGCCGAGTTTGTCGAGCTTGCGCGAGACACTGAACCCCTCCGTGGGGATTGGTACGATGATTTGGGACATTCCCCGGTGACCGCCCTCGTCGGACGTGCGGGCTAACAGGCACACCCAATCCGCCTGCGTGCCGTTGGTGATATAGAGCTTGCGGCCATTGATGACCCACTCGTCGCCGTCGCGGACCGCTCTCGTTCGTAGTGCCGCGACATCGGATCCCGCGTCAGGTTCGGTGACGGCGATGGCCGCTACAGAATTGCCTGCGATAGCCGGGGCGAGAAACCGTCGTTTGAGTTCATCGGAGCCGAATTTATGAAGAGATGGAGTCGCCATGTTCGTCTGAACGCCGATCGCCATCGCCACGCCGGCCGCTCCGATGCGGCCATATTCCTCACACGCGATCATCGTGAAGAGATGGTCGGCACCTTCTCCACCGAACTGTGGGTCGTACTCGAGACCGAGAAGGCCGAACTGGGCGAGGCGGGGGAAGAGATCATGAGCTGGGAACCCTTCCTCCTGTTCCCACTCGTCGACGTGGGGATTGATTTCCCTGTCAACGAGGTTGCGAACGGTTGCTCGGAAGGCGTCGTGTTCGTCAGCCATCTTCATGGCGGCAGCATAACTCAGCGGCCCTTCAGAACTCGATGCCGTGTATCGGGGGATCTAAACACTCTCGGGCGCGCCGTTGGTACCACTTTGGCTCTCAAGTCTTTGGTGCGCCTGTGACACTCCGAGGGTAGTTGAATCCGCCTCGCCAGGTAGGAACCGAGCTAATACAAAGCTTGGTGCGCCGGCCGGGACTTGAACCCGGAACCTATTGATTAAGAGAACATTGCTACCTGTTTTGATGTGTCGGTCCGGTGGTAGCAGCCCTTTGTTCGTACGGAATCGTCGTCCGTTCCGGTCGGTTTGGTAGCTCCCAATAGTTGTGGTGTGTGGTGTTTTCTGTGGTGTTGGATCTGATGGAACTGACGTGGGAATCCCCTTCGGCAAACTCGGTTGGTGGTGGCGCGCGGTAAATACGTCCCACCTGAGTTCTGAACCGAAGTATCTCCTACGCGCCGACTTCTGGTGGCGTTTCGGTTGACGCTTCGTCGGGGTGCGCCTCACCAGCAAGTGTCTGCTGACTTGGTCTTACCTCCCCTCCACGTCCAGTGACGGAGTTTGTCCCCGCCAGGCCTTGTCGGGCCAGGTTTACGGCCGCGTTGAGGTCGCGGTCGAGCGTGAGGCCACAGGCCTCACAGTGATACGTCCGCAGCTCCAGGGACAGTTTGGCTTTCACTGTCTGGCATTGACTGCAGGTCTTCGATGACGGGTAGAAGCGTCCGGCCTTCACCAGCGACGAGCCGTACCACTTCGTCTTGTACTCGAGTTGGCGAGTGAACTCACCCCAACTGGCGTCGGCGATGTGCTTCGCGAGGGAGTGGTTCTTCATCATGACCTTGACGTTCAGATCTTCCACGACGATGAGGTCGTAGTTCTTCGCGAGCAGCGTGGTCGTCTCGTGGATGAGGTTCCTGCAAGAGTTGGCGACACCCGCGTGGACCTTCTGGACTCGAACGTGGGCGAGCTTCCATCGGTTCGACGGCGCGACGCCCTTGCGCGGACCTTGTCGGCGCGAAGCGACGCGCTGGGCGTGGGCCAGCCTCTTCTCGGCCGTCACGAGGTGGTGGGGGTTCTTCACGTCGAGCACGTGGTTTCCGTCCGGGGTAGCCCCGGTGTAGAGGGTGCTGAGCCCGACATCGATGCCGATGATCCTCTCTGGGGGCCGGGTCGCGGGAACGACGCGCTGCACTTGAACGGAGAAGGCGATCGTCCACGCGCCCTTCCGCTCGGTGATGGTGGCGGCCACGATTCGTCCGCTGCCGCGCTCGAGGTGCCGGTAGAGCTTGCGGGTGGACTCGTAGGTCTTCAGCTCTCCGACGCGAGAGACCCTCACGTGGTGTGAGTCGGTGAGTCGCACCGCGGTGTTCGTGAAGCGCACCGAGCCACCCGGTTGTCGCTTCTTGAAGGTGGGGAATTTGGCCGTGCCCTTCTTCCAGTTGGTGAGGGCCCGGCTCAGGCGCTGGGTGGCGTCGTTGTAGGTGGACGAGCCGTTCTCGCCCCACCACGGGGCCAGTTCGTCGCGGTGCTTCGCCCAGAGGTAGAGCAGGTCGAAGTGGCCAGTGCCGAGGTACTCCTCCTTGGGCACCTCCTCTCCGGCGTCCTTCCTCACACGGTTCTCGTCCCAGTTGGTCTTCACCAGTCCGAGCAGGGCGTTGTAGGCGAAGCGCGAGCCACCGATGTGACTGCGCAGGAGATTGACCTGCTCGGGGGTGGGGTCAAAGGCGTAGGCGTAGGCCTGGGTGACGGTCGCCGTCGAGGTCGACGTGAGCTCGAGAATGGCCGTGGTCACAGAGTCAGTATCGGCTCAGGGTGTCACATTGACCGCGCGCCACCGCCCACCGAGTTTGCCGAAGCGGGTGGGAATAATCGAAAGGTGCCCCTTCGAACCCGACTTCACGGAAGTGGAGATACCTAAACACGCGAATATCTTATTTAGGGTTGTAGGATAATCCTACGTAAGGAGAAAACATGTCTAGGGTTATTCGCCGCCGTTGGATCAGCAGTCATGAGGGTCCGCCGCGCAAGGATAACCGCGGGTGCGAGTACGAAGCCTACGTCCCCGACCCGCTCGTCGGACGCAACTTCACGATCGATGGTGAGGTTGCCGCCGACATCGCCGACGCTGAGGCTGCGATTGCTCGGCTCAACGTTGAGGCAACCAGCCTCGTCGATACCGAGGCGCTTGCTCGAATCCTGCTCCGAGCAGAGTCCGTTGCTTCCTCGCGGATCGAGGGGTTGGAGATTGGTGCCCGACGATTGCTGCGAGCCGAAGCTGCACGAGTGCTCGGCAACGACCCTTCCGATGGCACAGCTGTCGAGGTGCTCGGGAACATCGATGCAATGGTCTACGGTATCGGCGCTGTCGGCCCTGGTGATCCCGTCACGGTAGAAAATCTTCTCGAAATCCATCGGCGACTCCTGTCTGGCACGAGACTTGAGGAGTACGGCGGACGGTTCCGAGATAAGCAGAACTGGATCGGTGGAAGTGCGTACAACCCGTGCTCGGCCGCTTTCGTCCCTCCTCCACCCGAGTTGGTCGCAGGGCTGATCGCAGATCTCGTGGACTTTGCCAACGAAGATTCGCTTCCTGCTGTCGCTCAGTCGGCCATTGCGCACGCGCAGTTCGAGACGATTCACCCGTTCGTCGACGGCAACGGAAGAACGGGTCGTGCGTTGGTGCACCTGATCCTCCGGCGCCGAGGCCTCGCTCCCTGCGTTCTGCCGCCGGTCTCGCTGATCCTGGCGACGTGGGCACAGGACTACATCGACGGGTTGACGGCCAGCCGGTACCGGGGACCAGTGACCTCGAAAAAGGCGTCCGAAGGAATCAACCTGTGGATCGGACGATTCGCTACCGCCTGCAAGCGCGCAGTGGATGACGCGACGTCATTCGAGCACGAGGCACGCACTATCGAAGCGTCGTGGCGCGACAGGCTGGGCCGCGTTCGAGCTCGTTCCGCGGCCGATCTACTCCTTGGCGTTCTAGTCGGCGCGCCCGTTGTCACGGTCAACAGCGCCTCTGAGATGGTGGGACGAAGCTTCATCCAGACCAATGCGGCGATTCAGCGGCTGGTTGATGCGGGCATCCTCAAGCAGGTCACCGTTGGTCGACGCAACCGAGCCTTTGAGGCACCGGAGATCATCGCTGCCTTCACCGCTCTGGAGCGTCAGCTCGCCAGCCCCGAGGGCGACACCCGGATGAGCGAGCCAGTGCGGACAGTTCCACGCAGGAAGTAGGCGGCCCGACCGCGGGTGCATAATCGAGCGAAGAAGTATGTACATCAAATCGGAGAAAGTCCAAATCGCTTCGCTACGAGCGCGGGTTCACGTCGGCCCGCCCTCGCCATCACGCAGCAGTACCATTTCATTGTGAAGCGACGTCCGACGTTTCTGATTGCACTTGGCGTAGTGGTCGTAGCAGCGTTAGCGCTCCTGATTGACCACTATGCGCTGGGGCCCAAAGTCAATCATCCGCCACCGAGCGCCGCGAATATACGAAGATGCCTCGGAACCAAGGTCCTAAGGACAGGTGGGACCAGCTTCCGCTATCCCTCTTGCTGGACTTTGGGTGACTACACGGAAGAGTCAACCATGACAACCGCTGTTGCCTTCCTTTCGAATCAGCCGATGCACCAACCTTGCAAGACCACTCGTTCAGGCATTTCGACCACGGTCAGTTGTGGCTTTCCGGTCAAGACGCTCGAGCGCGGCGGAGTGCTGGTCACGTTTATCGCAGGAGGTATGCCGGGATGGACGATTGCTGATGATACAGGACGACACCTTATTGTGGACCATCACGCGGCTCGAGAGACTGTGATCAGGAAGCCAACCCGATCGCTAAACGCGACCACTGAGTATTGGATCTTCATTGATAGAGGGGTGCCCGACAACTACTACCAGTTCGACGTGTACTTCCGCAACCCAGGGGTGTCGGATGATCAACGGCTACTTCGAAAGATGCTCCACTCGATGAGGATTCGATAGAGACCATCCCCAGACTTCTACGGATCTAACACTCAACTCACTGTGACCCTTGAGTTTGGATGGGACGGGGCATTCTTCGACCACTGAGTGAGGCGCCAGTGCCACTCGGAGA
>JABEUR010000161.1 GCA_013044405.1 Acidimicrobiaceae bacterium
GACGACTCGCGCCTCAAGCGCGCGGCCGACTTCGGCGCCACCGATACGGTCAATTCAGGCGACGCGGATTGGAAGCAGCAGGTCATGGCAATGACCGATGGACAGGGCGTCGACGTCGCCATCGAGGCCGTGGGTGTCCCCCAGACCTTCACGATGGCCACCCAGATCGTGCGCCCCGGAGGTCACGTGGCGAACATCGGCGTGCACGGCAAGCCAGTCGAACTGGCCCTCAACGAACTGTGGATCCACAACATCGACATCTCGATGGGGCTGGTCAATACGAACACCCTAGGGATGCTGTTGAAGTTGGTGGCTGAGCACAAGCTGCCCGCGCACAACTTCGTCACCCACGAGTTCTCGTTTGACCAGATGCTCCAGGCCTACGACGTCTTCTCCAACGCCGCACAGAATGACGCTCTCAAGGTTCTCATTCACTGATCGCATCGCGTGAACGTGACTGAATGATGGTCACGAGCCCCGCTCTAGGACCCGACTCCCTCGGTCGTTGAGCGGGGCTCGTTGTACGTTGGTGGTGAGTCACGCGTCTGGTAAATCGACAGAGGCTCGAACTGGAGGGGTCGCGTTGTGAGACGGACCGATTGCGGGCAATATTGTCGTGATCCGTCGCGCTTCGTCGTGACGACGAGCTGGAAGAGTCACAGAGGGCTTCGAACCTCGCACACGCTGCTTCGCACGATGAAGTGATGATCTCGACCGGCGGGCAAGGAGAAGCCTTCGGGCTCTCCGGCGCCCACGTCGAGTTCGAGGCGGGTGTTCTTCCACACTTCGTACTGTCGATGGTCGATGTAGAACGGCGCGCCGCCGACCACTCCGAGTAGCACGTCTCGGTCTGCGACCTTGAACTCGCCATCTCGAAAGCACATCGGCAGGCTGCCGTCACAGCACCCCCCGGACTGGAAGAACATGATGGGACCACCTTCGCTCACCAACTGGGCGATCGCCGCCAGCGCCGCCGACGTGGCATCGACACCCGGTGGCTCGAGTGGTCCCGTCATGTCACGCCCCCTTTAGAAGAAGCCCATTGGCTTGGTGGAGTAGCTCACCAAGAGGTTCTTGGTCTGCGAGTAGTGCTCGAGCATCATTTGGTGGTTCTCTCGACCAATGCCCGAGATCTTGTAGCCACCAAAGGCCGCACCCGCGGGGTAGAGGTGGTAGCAGTTCGTCCAAACCCGTCCGGCCTGGATGCCTCGACCCATGCGGTAGGCGAGGTTGCCGTCGCGCGTCCAGACTCCAGCGCCCAAGCCGTAGAGCGAGTCGTTGGCGATCTCGAGCGCCTCAGCCTCGTCCTTGAAGGTCGTCACCGCGAGCACTGGCCCGAAGATCTCCTCTTGGAAGACGCGCATCTTGTTGTGACCCTTCAGCACCGTGGGCTGGAAGTAGTACCCGTTCTCGAAGCCTCCACCAACGTGCTGGGGCTCGCCACCGATGAGCACTTCGGCGCCCTCCTCCTTGCCAATCTTCACGTAGGACTCGATCTTCTCCAACTGCTGGGTCGAGACTTGCGGACCGATCATGGTCGTCGTGTCGAGTGGGTTGCCCTGGGTGATCTGGGCAATCCTCGCGAGGCAACGCTCCATGAACTTGTCGTAGATGGACTCTTGAATGAGCGCCCTCGAGGGACAGGTGCAGACCTCACCCTTGTTGAAGGCGTAGAGGATGAGACCCTCAACCGCCTTGTCCAAGAACTCGTCGTCGGCGTTCATCACGTCGGCGAAGAAGATGTTGGGCGACTTGCCGCCGAGTTCGACGGTCGAGGGGATGAGGTTCTCAGCCGCATACTGCATGATGAGTCGACCGGTGGTCGTCTCACCCGTGAAGCCGATCTTGGCAATCCGAGGACTCGTCGCCAGGGCCTTACCGATCTCGGCACCGGGACCGGTGACGACGTTGATGACGCCATCGGGCACGATCCCCTTGAGCAACTCGGCGAACTTGAGTATCGACCACGGAGTCGGCGACGCGGGCTTGACCACCGTGCAGTTGCCCGCCGCCAGGGCCGGAGCGATCTTCCACGCCGCCATCAAGAGCGGGAAGTTGAAGGGGATGATCTGACCCACGACACCGAGCGGCTCGTGGAAGTGGAAGGCCACCGTCTCCTTGTCGATCTCGGTGCTACGTCCCTCGAGCGATCGCGTGGCGCCCGCGAAGTATCGAAAGTGATCGATAGCGAGGGGCAGGTCCGCGGCGAGGGTCTCGCGCACCGGCTTGCCGTTCTCCCAGCTCTCGGCGACGGCGAGCATCGTGAGATTGGCCTCCATGACGTCGGCGATCTTGTTGAGCACCTTGGCGCGGTCGGCCAGGGACGTCTCGCCCCAGGCCTGGCGTGCGCGGTGCGCCGCGTCCAATGCCAACTCGACGTCCTCTTTCGTGGATCGCGCCACCTGGCAAAAGGCCTTGCCGTTGACGGGCGAGACGTCATCCATGTACTCGCCTTTCACCGGAGCCACCCACGTGCCGTCGATGAAGTTGTCGTAGCGCGCTTTCAGCGAGACGAGGCTGCCGTCGAGCCCTGGGGCAATGAACACCTTCACGTTGTCCGCCTCCTCGAAGGGCGCCCGCTCGTCCTTTACCAATAGTTCTGTCATAAGAGACTCCAATCTCGTGCGTGGCCATCGCCACCTACTGGCAGTATCGCGCTCGCACCACTGGGTCCGTCGGGTCCAAAGGCATTGCTTGGCACATGGAAAACACTCAACTCGCGACGCGAGGAAACACCTCTCGAGGCCACGTAGTCAGACGACGCTCTCCGGTTCAACGATGCTTCGAGACGTGGTCACTCGCGACTTAGCGAATCGCGGGCATCTCGCGACGCTCGTGCGCCTCCTAGGTTCGTTAAGCCGTATTCCATCAACAAAGGCCCGCCAAACGCGCCACGTCATCTCGCTACGCCATCACCATTGACGACCCCTACAGCGTCTCTCACCACACTGCTCAAAATGTCGCGCGAAGCGAACGGTCTACTCACCAGAATCCGAGCAAAGTGATTACTATTCCACTACGGAGAAGGTTACGAGGTGCGTTGGTGCAGGGCGCACGATGACCGGACCAATCACATGGAGGAAACAATGAACGGTGGTCGAGGTCTCGCTGTTATCACTGGAGCCAGTTCGGGCATCGGGGCAGCCACGGCCCGCCGACTTGACGAAGCCGGATATTCTCTGCTGCTCCTGGCAAGACGCCAGACCGAACTCGACCAGCTCGGCCTCACTCGGGCGATGTGTCGATCGGTCGACGTGCGAGACCAGGCGGCGGTCGCACAAGCCATTGACGAAGCCTCCAAACAGTTTGGGGAACCCAAAGTACTGGTGAACAACGCAGGGATAATGCCCCTGGCGCAAATCGTCGATCAAACTTCGCAGGAGTGGAAGGATCTGTTCGATACCAACTGCGTAGCGCTCTTACAATGCTCGCAAATAGTCCTGCCCGGCATGATGGCGCGCGGACGCGGCACGGTGGTCAACATAGGCTCGATTGCGGGCCACTCGCTGTACAACAACCACACCGCTTACTGCGGCACCAAGTTCGCTGTTGGCGCGATCAGTGAAGGATTGCGTCGAGAGGCAGCAGCAGCTGGTGTGCGAATAGTTCTGGTCTCGCCGGGTCTGGTAGCGACCGATCTCCTCGTCACCACGAGATCGAGCGAAATCCGCGATTCCTATAACGCCTACGCCGAGAGCATCGGGGGCAAACTCGATCCGGCCACGGTCGCTTCGGCAATCCTCTACGCCCTCGAGCAACCACCCGAGGTCTGCATTCGAGAGATCGTTCTGGCCCCCACCAGACAGCAGGGCTAGCGAACTTTTCCGTCATCACCGGCGAGCGAAACTCGCGTGTGCTGGTGCGGCCAATCAACGTATCCACGAGGTCGTCTAATGGACACAACTGCTTCACTCGTTGTCAGCTTGGCTCGAAGCACCACACTCGTGGTGGTGTTGTGCATCTCGTGTCACTCGCGAGAGTGGTCGTGCACTGGGTCACGACGTGGCTGACCAGCGCCGCTTCATGGCACACCACCGTCGCGCAAGCGACAGGGTCTCGGGTTGTTTGCTCCATAGCGTTAGCTCCGATGCCTGTCTCTTCGAAGGACTGCTGGGTCTTCGCTCAACTCATGAGATCACTGAAGGGGTCCGCGTATTGAGAGAGCCTGAGGGACCGAGCTCCTTCACCGCGAGACTTGGCTAAAGTCTCATCGGCTGTGGGCCATTCCCCTTCTGGTGACGTGTTCGTCATTCGTCGACGGGGCCCTACGGATCGAAACCGGAAGGAACCCGACGCTCGAGATACGGGTACTCCCCTCGCGGCCCCGGGTTCAGAGCGTCGTTTCCGACTGAGACCACGCGGAGGTTCACTACCGGCGCCAACGCTGGTCAGTGACCACGGCCCGCGACGCGCGACAGAGCCTGGCGCGACGGATCAAAGGACCTCGGAGACGAAACCGGTCAAGCCTTCAGCGGCGACGGGTGCTCGGCCGCCCATTGATGGGCGTCGCGAGACGCCACCCAGTTGATCGAGTTGGCCAGCAACCGGCGAAAACCGGGATTCGCGTATGCGGAGGGTCCGTGCCCCGACTGAAGGTAGGCAATCGGACTCGAACCTGCGGACTTCACCCATCCCACGAGTCCGCTGCCTTCTGGATGCGACCAGCCTTCGCTTTCGTAGAGCCGGCCCAGAATGGCCAGTTCACCCGAATAGAAGTTCTCGGACTTCATCTCGAAGTCAGATCGCAACAACGGCACGATCTGATCGTCGAACACCGGATTCAGATAGATCTCGTCGACGATCTCAAAGCCTTCCTCGACGCCGACGCAGATCGGATGGTCCACATCCAGTGGGGTGATCTTGTGGCTGACCTCTCGGGTGTACCCGGATGCCGGCCAGTGGCGCCCGCGCAACTCTCCTGGCAGGTAGTGCCAGCGACCACCGACGATCTCGGCCCACAGCGGCCAACTGGGCCACGCCGACATGGCGTGGTGGAGAAACACGATCCCTTGACCGGCTTCGAGCATCGCGATCAGTCCATTTGCGTACTCGGTCGGAGGCTCCTCGAACCCCGGGGGCTCGGGCTTACGGAACTCGATGCCCTGCATGTCATAACAGACAATGGCATCCCATTCGCCAACGTGACTCGGATGGAACCACTCTCGAGCTTGGGGTGGTTGAACATGGGTCCAGGTGATGTCGGGGTTTGCCGCGAATATCTCCAAAAATGGATCCAACTCGAATGGGTGACCACCGGTGACCACGAGTACCTTCAGGGGTCCAACTCTCACTTCATTCATGTCTCAGCCCTCCTTCGCAAAGCACGGTGCACGTCGTACGCGATCTGGAACTCAGAGATCCCTGACAACCGCCCTCTGCGCGAGGCCCACGAGCATCGTTCATCCGCTCTATCTCGAAATACCGATTCAATTGCCCGCGCTGAGAAGTAGCCATCGCACTGTAGAAATCGATGAACGCGGTCGGATTGATCACCGATGGACCGAGGCGCTGACGACGGTGGACCGCGAACACGGTCGCGCTCGGCTCAGACTGCCTTCGACCCGCAATCGTGTTTCCTCGCCTTGTCACTGCTCCCCCTCGTCGAATTCTCTCCTCCGTCGACGTCAAAGAATCCACTCGTTCTCGCGCCAGGAAGTCACAACCGTCAGGTACCACCAAACTTTGCGCGAACAGTTCGAAAGGCATCCTCGGTCGCCTCGAGCGCCCTATCAATGTCCTCGTCGGTGTGAGCCGCGCACAGAAACCAGTTGTGAGCCGGATGCAAGATGACGCCGTTGCGAGCAGCGGCTCCACAGAAGGCCAGCGCCCTCTCGAACTCCACGTCACCAGCAAAGCTCAGGTTCGGAATCTGCACGGGCCCGCTTTGTCGGACTTCCACCCCATATTCCTTGGATTGGCGATCGATTCCCTCGCGCAGTCGATTGCCAGCCCGCACCATGGCGTCGATCCCGTTCTCGGCCTGCAACGTCTGAATCGTCGCTATGGCTGCAGCCATCGGCACCGCTTGAAACCAAAATGAGCCGGTGGCGAAGATCCGCTCTGCGCCGTCGAGAAATTTCTTGCTCCCCAACGTGGCGCCAATCGGATAGCCGTTGCCGATCGCCTTGCTCCATGCGCTCAAGTCCGGCTCGACTCCCAGCGGCTCCCAGCTCCCCCCGTGGTGCAGGCGAAAGCCGGCTCGCACCTCATCCATGACGAGCGCGGCACCGAACCTGTCGCACAACTCGCGCAGACCTCGGGCGAATTCCCCAGTCACCATCTCCTGGTCGGAGCCCGCGTTGTGGCGAAACGGCGAGACAAAGACCGCCGCGACATTCTCCGGTCCCGCCTCTTGAAAAGCGAGTTCAACGCTGGGAAGGTCGTTGTAGACGTAACGAAAGACGTTCACCCTCTCCTGAGGCGACACCCCGACGGGACTGAGGTTGGACCAACCGGCCCAACCGTGGTAGGCGCCGTTGTCCATGACCACGGCCGATCGACCGGTCGTCGCTCGTGCGATACTGAGGCACAGGCTGGTCGCATCGGTACCGTTCTTCGCAAACATCGCCCAGTGCGCGTGAGAGACGCTGCTGACGAACAACTCAGCCAGTTCAACCATGCATTCACCCGGTCCAGAGAGCGTGTCACCTCGTTCTCGCTGGACGCTCGCCGCGTTCTCCACTATCGAGTTCCGATAACCCAAGATATTGGGACCGAAACCACACATCAGGTCAACGTATTCGTTTCCGTCGACGTCCCAGACGCGAGCCCCCGCGCCATGGTCGTAGAACTGCGGGTACTCCGGAGGAAGTCTGCGAACACTCAGATGCCCGTACATCCCGTTTGGCATGACGTCGCGAGCACGGGTCCGCAGCGCCTGGTCCACTTCGCGCGAGCCCGCTGGGTTGTTCACGATGACGAATGCTTCGCGTCACGTGCGAGAAACCGACGGGCGCGTGCCGCTACGCCCGGCGCGTCGAGTTCGTAGTGCGCATACAGCGCCGCAGGTGGACCGAGCAGCACGAACTCATCGGGAATGCCGGCACGCAGGAAACGCGTCGCCACTCCGGACTCGAGCAGGACTTCCGCAACCGCCGATCCGAGACCGCCGGTCACGTTGTGCTCTTCCACCGTGAGCACGCCCGCCGTCTCACGCGCCGCGGCCGTCACCTCATCAAC
>JABEUR010000162.1 GCA_013044405.1 Acidimicrobiaceae bacterium
GAGATTCCACTGGGCGTCGGTTAGGTCACTTGAGTAGGCCACGACTTGATCGTGCTGGTCGCGGCACTTGGGGCACTCGCCAAATAGAACACAGCCTCTTAGCTCAGGCGGCCAGAGAACTCGTCGAAGTCGACCTCGCGAGCAGCGTGCTCACGACGTTGGCGATGGTCGTGGCGTCCTGTGGCCACGACGCCACGAGCGCGCCGAGGGTCACCTCGTAGTGACCGCTCGCGATCTCGACCATCACGAGGTACTGACTGGCCTGGGTGGAGGAGAGTTTCGCCACGCCCGCGCGCACGAAGCCGTGCAGGAAGGTGACCGGACTCCACGACGTGGCGATGTCCTTGGTGGGCAGGGCCAGACCCGCCACGGCGAAGAGCACGGCGGCGTTGGACGTGGCGAAGCACGAGCCGAAGGAGGCCTTGGACATCTCGGCGACGTCGTGGCGGACCATCGAGGTCGAGTGGTAGTACTGGGTCGTCGAGGCCATGACCACGTCGCCGTTGAGCGAGGTGAACACCGGCGAGGAGACCTGGTAGTCGGGCATCTGGCCCGCCGCGCCGTAGACGCGGTCGCGCGAGGCGCTCACCCCCATGCAGCTCTGGAAGAGCTTGGAGACGCGAGACCAGGTCGAGTTGGCCGCGAGCGCGGTCGTGGTCGTGGTCGAGGTGATGACCTGGTTGGCGGGCGAGAACAGGTACGAGAGGATCGACGGGGGCGAGAGCGACCACGTGGTGGGCAGGTCCTTTAACGTCAGGTTCACCGTGCGCGCCGCCGCGATCTCTCCCGAGGTGTTGTTTCGATTGAGCCAGGCGCCCAGTGCGCCACCGAGCGAGGCGATCAGCACCACCAGCGCCACCACCGCCACCCCGGCGCGTCGGCGCTTTCGTCCAACCGAGCCCCCGTGCTCGGACACCACCAAAGCCAACGCGTCGAAATCCTCGAGCTTGGGGGTTCGCCAGCAGTAGCGCACCGCGTCGATCGTGGCGAAGAGCGCGAGGCCGCGCGTGAAGCGGGTCAATTGGAGGTTGGTGATCTCGTTCCAGGGGGTCTGCCAGGCGACCGGCGGCTCACCGGCCAGTTGGGTGAGACCCTCATCGTCACTGAGTAGCGTCACCGGCGCACTGGGCGCGCCGGGCACGAAGGTCGGCTGGACCCACCAGCCCTCGCTGCGCAGCGCGCTCATGGTCGAAGCGCCTTGACCAGCGACACGGCAGCTTCGCCGGCCGCGTCGACGCAGCGCTCGAGGTCGGCGTCGCTGTGGGCGAGCGAGACGAACATGATCTCGTAGGCGCCCGGGGCCAGGGCGACGCCGCGCGCGAGCATCTCGTGGAAGAACGACGAGTAGAGACCGTTGTCGCAGAGCACCTTCGCCTCGTCGAAGTCGCTGGGCGCCTCGAAGGGTTCGCGCGAGAGGTAGAGGCCGACGAGGGGTCCCTCACGGGGCGCCACGGCGAAGAGTCCGCTCGCGTTGACCGCCTCGACGAGGCGCTCGGAGAAGGCGGCGACGCGGGCGCTGAGCTCGACGTAGTCACCTGGTGTCACGAGTTCGAGGACCTTGGTACCGGCCGCGGTGGCGAGGGGGTTGCCCGACAGCGTGCCCGCCTGGTAGACGGGGCCGAGCGGGGCGAGCGAGGTGAGCAGTTCGCGACTGGCGCCAAAGGCGCCCACCGGCAGTCCCCCGCCGATGACCTTGCCGAAGCACCACAGGTCCGGGCTCAGCGAGAAGTACTCCTCGGCGCCGGCGAAGCTGAGTCGAAAGCCCGTGATGACCTCGTCAAAGATGAGCAGGGCTCCCACGCGGTCGCACTCGTCGCGCAGTCCCTTGAGGAAACCTTCGCTGGGCGCGACCAGGTTCATGTTCGCCGCCACCGGTTCGACCAGTACCGCCGCGACGCTCTCGTCGAGTCGCGGCACGACGTTGTAGGGAGCGACGATGGTGTCGCGCACGGCTCCCGCGGTGACCCCGGCCGAACCCGGCAAGCCCATCTGGGCGACACCGCTGCCGCCCGCGACGAGCAGCGCGTCGGAGTGCCCGTGATAGCAGCCCTCGAACTTGACGATCTTGTCGCGTCCAGTGGCGCCGCGCGCGAGGCGCACCGCGCTCATCACCGCCTCGGTACCCGACGAGACGAGGCGGATCTGCTCGATCCCCTTGACCCGAGCGGTGATCGCCTCGGCGAGCAGGACCTCGCCGGGAGTGGGCGCTCCGAAGGTCGTGCCCTCGCCCACCGCACGACGCAGCACTTCGACGACGGCCGGGTGGGCGTGGCCGAGCAGGGAGGCGCCGTAGGACTGGACGAAGTCGAGGTAGCGACGTCCCTCGACGTCCTCGACGTAGGCGCCCTGGCCGCGAACGACCGTGTAGGGCGTGCCGCCGACGGAGCGAAAGGAGCGCACCGGCGAGTCGACGCCGCCGGGGATGACGACTTGGGCGCGATCGAACCACGCCTGATTGAGACTGGTCAACGCCCGAGCTCCTCAGCTATCTCGCGGGCGAAGTACGTCAAGACGAACTGGGCCCCCGCGCGCCGGATCGCCGTCAACTGCTCGATCGCCACCTCGGTGGCGTCGATCCATCCGTTGGCGCCGGCGGCCTTGACCATGGCGTACTCGCCACTCACGTGATAGGCGCACAGCGGCGCGTCGAGCTCTCGGTGCAGGTCGCTCAGCACGTCGAGATAGGTCATGGCCGGCTTGACCATGATCATGTCGGCCCCTTGTTCGAGGTCGGCGCGCGCCTCGCGCAGCGCTTCACGGCGATTGCGCGGGTCCTGCTGGTAGCCGCGCCGATCACCACCGTTCTCGATCTCGACGCCCACCGCGTCACGAAACGGTCCGTAAAGCGCACTCGCGTACTTCGCGCTGTAGGCGAGGATGACCGTGTCGAAGAACCCTTCGGCGTCGAGGGCGCTGCGGATCGCGCCCACCTGTCCGTCCATCATGCCGCTCGGGGCCACCACCGCGGCACCCGCTCGCGCCTGGGCGAGCGCCACGCGAGCGTAGAGCTCGATGGTGGCGTCGTTGTCGACGCTGCCGTCGGCCCCTAGTGCGCCGCAGTGTCCGTGACTGGTGTACTCATCAAGACAGAGGTCGGCCATCAACACGATCTCGTCACCGAACTCGTCGCGCAGCATCGACAGCGCCAGCTGGCTGATCCCGCGCGGATCCCAGGCGGCGCTGCCGAGTTCGTCCTTCTGCTCGGGCACGCCAAAGAGGATGACCCCGCCCACGCCACAGCGCTGTTGTTCACGCACCTCGTCGCGCAGCGACTCGAGGGTGTGCTGGAAGTGACCGGGCAGCGAGAGGATGGGGCGCGGTTCGCTCAGTCCCTCGGCGACGAAGAGCGGGGCGACGAGGTCACCGGGCGAGAGCGTCGTCTCGGCGACCAGACGTCGAAGCGCCGGGGTGCGGCGCAGGCGGCGAGGACGTTCGGCGGGAAACACGCTCCTCAGCCTATTGCTCGCGCCACTCGGTTCTCGCGTCAGCGAGCTCGAGCTCGGCCAAACGAACGCGCCACGACGGTCCCCACCCCTCGATGACCCTCGCGTGATCGAGCTCGACGACGCGCGCGGTGGTGGCGCCGGGCACGACGACCCAGGTGGGCTCACCCACGTGGGCGCGCGCTACGCGCCACGCCGACGGGGCGCCGATCGCCACGACGTCGGCCTCGCGAAGCGAACGCGCCGCGTCCTCGTCGAGCTCAATCGCGCGCGTCTCGTATCCGGCGACCACGCAGACCTCGAGTGCGCGCGAGCGAAGGTCCTGGGCCAGTTCGGGTCGCATCGTGGCCGCCCCCACGATCAGCACCGGACCGAAGCGCACCTGGTTGGCCAGTTCTCGCGCACCCGAGAGCGACTGGGCCGAGACCACCACGCCCAGCTCACCCAGTGAGCGGGTCGTCGCGGGTCCCACGCTGTAGACCTCGACGTCGCGGACGCATCGCTGCAGTGCCGCCTCCACGAGCGGAGCACTCTTGGCACTGGTGAGCACCAGTGAGGAGAACGCACCGGCTCGGGCCGCCTCGTCGAGACGCTGCGCGTAGACGTCATCGGACACGTAGTGGGTCTCGGTGAGCGGGACCTCGAACACGTCACAACCCTCGGGCAGCCAGGCGACCAGCTCGTCGTTGCGGCCCCGCTCGCGCGTGAGAACGACCTTCACGAGGTGGTGCCCCAACCGGTCAGCGCCGCGCCGCCCTCGTCGTCGCGCAGTCGGCGCGCGAGGGTGGACCCGAGCAGGTCGGGGTCGTCTCCCTCGAGGGTCGCACGCACACTTCGCGACCCGTCGATCGCCAACATCACGCCACTGAGTTTGAGCACCGCGGCGTCGAACGTGGCGTACGCTCCCGCCGGGATCGTGCAGCCCGATCCGAGCTCGCGAAGAAAGGCGCGCTCGGCCACGAGCGCGCTCATCGCTCGAGGGTCGTTCAGCCCCTCGAGCAGGGCCCGCGCCGCGACGTCCTCACCTCGGGTCTCGAGGGCGAGCGCTCCCTGGCCGACCTGGGGCACGAACCACGTCGTATCGAGCCGTTCGCTGATGCGCCCCTCTTCGCCCAGGCGCTCGAGAGCGGCCGCGGCGGCGACCACGGCGTCGACCCCGCCCGAGCCCGCCGAGGCGAGGCGCTTGGCCATGTTGCCGCGAAGTCCCACCACGCGCAGGTCCGGTCGGCGCTCGAGCAACAGCGCACGGCGCCTCGGCGAACCCGTGGCCACGGTGGCCCCGGGTCCGAGCCCGGCCAGTGAACGCCCGACGAGCACGTCGGCGGCGTCGCGTCGTTCGGGCACGCAGGCCAGCACCAGTCCCTCGGGTTGCGTGCTCGGCAGGTCCTTGGCGCTGTGCACGGCGACGTCGGCCACACCCTCGAGCAGGGCACGCTGGACCTCGATGGCGAAGACGCCCTGGCCGCCCAACGAGTCCAGTGCGACGTCGTGGAGACGGTCCCCGCTCGTCTCGACGTGCACGAGCTGCGCTTCGACGCCGAACTCACCCAGTCGAGAGCGCACGTAGTTCGCCTGGATCAGGGCGAGCGGCGAGCGGCGCGTCGCGAGACGAAGCACGCTCATAGGTCGAAGAGGTTGCGCGTCGCCTCGCTCAGGCGCAGGCCCTGGTCGGTGCCGGCCGCCTCCTTCAGTGCCACGGTCGGAGGATGCGCGATCTTCGCCACGACCGAGCGCACGAGCGAGCGGACCTTCTCTCGTTGCTCGGGGGTCAGGTCGTCGAGCTCGTGCTCTCGTCGGGCGAGCTCGTTCGAGACGACCTCGTCGAAGCGTTCGCGCAGTTCACTCACGATCGCCGCGGCGCCGCGTGCGCGCTGATCGACGAGGAAGCGTTCGACGTCTTCGCTCACGATCGACGTTGCCTGGTCCACGGCTTCGCGACGCTCCCCGATCGCCTGGTCGATGCGCTCTCGCAGGTCGTCGATGTCGATGCGTGAGACGCGCTCGAGCTCCGAGACGTCGCTGGCGACGGCGCGCGGCACCGCGAGGTCCACCACGAGCACCTCGCTGCGACGTTGTTCCAAGTGCGCCCGGGTCACGAGCACGTTGGGCGTCTCGACCGCGACGACGATGAGTCGAGCGTTGGCGATGGCCTCGTCGAGGCCGCCCAGGTCCATCGTGTGAACGCGCGCGTCGGCGATCTCCAGGGCGAGCTGGCTGGCGCGCGAGGCGCTGCGGTTCACGATGGTGAGCTGTGCGATCGGCGCAGGGTTCGCGAGCAGGCTCTTGGCGATGCCTGAGGCGAGTTGACCGGCGCCGATGATCACGACCGAGGCTCCGGCGAGCTCGTCACCCAAGAGGTCGCTCGCCATCGTGACCGAGGCCTGGGCGAAGCTCGTGGTGCCGCGCGCGATGGGCGTCTCAGCGCGCACGCGCCGTCCCGATGCCACGGCGCGCTGGAAGAGCTCGGTGATCTCGGGACCGGCCGTCTGCTCCTCGGTGGCGAGCTCGAGGGCTCGGCGCAGTTGACCGAGGATCTCGAACTCACCGGGCACGACGGACTTGAGACCGGCGGCGACGCTGAACAGGTGGGTCGCCACGCCGCGGTCGAAGTGGACCGTCAGGTGGTCGGCGAACTCCTCGGTGCGCAGTCCCGTCGCGTCGGCGAGCGTGTGGGTGATGTCGTCGATGGCCCCGTGGAAGCGGTCGATCACGGCGACGACCTCGGTGCGCAGGCACGTCGAGACGAAGACGGCCTCGTGGATGTCGCGTTGGCTCATCAGGGTGCGCAGCACCTTGCTCCACTCGTGTTCGAGCACCGTGGCGCGTTCGAGCAGTTCGAGCGAGGCGTGCTCGTGGTCGATGCCCACCGAGATCAGGGCCACGGGGTCTCTTCGATGTTGGCCATGCTACGAGCCTCGAAGTGGCGAAGGCGTGGCGATGCCCAATGAGTGCAACAGACCCCCACCGAGCGGCCCGGTGCCGTTGTTGAGGTGGTACATGAGGATCTGCAACTCGATCGAGAAGTCGACGTAGTGCACCGCGGTGCCCAGGGGCACGTTGACCACCTGGGGTGCGAAGTTGAGCAGCGCGTGGATGTCCGCCGCCACCAGCCGGTCGGCCACCTGCTGGGCCGCCTCGGGCGGCACGCAGATCACCCCCACCGTCGCGGCGACCATGGGTTCGTTGATCGACGCCACCACGTGACCGGCCACGATCGTGCCCACGATCGTGGGGTCGGCGTCGTAGAGCGCGACGAGGCGCGCGCCGCGGATCAAGAAGTTCGAGGAGTTCACCAGGGCGCGACCCAGGTTGCCGATCCCCACCACCACCACGTCGTAGTCGCGGTCGTGACCGAGCGCCTCGGCGATGCGGTCGTTGAGCACCTTGACGTCGTAGCCAGAGCCGCGCGTGCCGATCGAACCGAGTCCGGCGAGGTCGCGGCGCACGGTCGTCGCGGTGACCCCGGCCAGTTCGCCGATCTGGCGCGAGTCAATGCGCACCATCCCGCGGCGCATCCAACCTTCGGCGATGCGCTGGTACACGGGAAGGCGCGAGATCGTCGGTTCGGAGAGTTTCCTCGTTCGAAGACGCGGGGTCGCCATGGCCCCACGCTAGTTGAGACGTTCAGCGTCCGAGCTGGCGACTTCGCTCCGCGGCGGCGGCGACCGCTTCGAGGAAGGCCGCGCGCACGGCACGACCCTCGAGCATGCGCAGTCCCGCGGCGGTGGTGCCCCCGGGTGAGGTCACCTGGGCGCGCAGTTCCTCGGGCGACTCACCGCTCGACGTCAAGAGGGCGGCCGAGCCCTCGAAGGTCCCCACGACCAGCTGGCGAGAGACCTCGCGCGAGAGCCCCTGGTGCACACCGGCGTCGATCAGCGACTCGACCACGAGGTAGAGGTAGGCCGGCATCGATCCCGACAGGCCCGTGACGGCGTCGAGGTTGCGTTCACTCACGCGCACCACCGTCCCCACCGAGCCCAGGATCGACTCGGCCCAGTCGAGGTCGGCCTTGGTGACGTGAGCGCCTCCCGCGATGGCACTGACGCCCTTGCCCACGAGCACCGGCGTGTTGGGCATCGAGCGCACGACCGCGACGGGACCCGAGAAGACGGCTTCGATGCGCGCGCTCGACAGGCCCGCCACGACCGAGAGCATGCGAACGAGCCCACACGTCGCCGCCACCCGGGCGGCTCCTTCGGCCTGGTCGGGCTTCACGCAGAGCACCCCGGCGGACTCGGGTCCCACGTGCTCGAGTTCGAGTGAGGCGAACACCGCCACGTTCGAGAGGCGCTCGGCGAGGGCGCCGCGCGCTTCGCGCGCGCTCTCGATCACGCACAGTTCGCTCGGCGAGCACCACGTCGCCTCCACCAGGCCCTGGGCGAGCGCCGAACCCATACGTCCGCCGCCGATGATGATCAGTTTGAAGGCCACGATCCAACGCTACAAGGCGCCTAGCTGGGCCGCCTTCGCCGGTACAGGTTGGGCAGTCCGAGGCTCATCATGGTCGGGAAGAACTCGTCGACGTAGTTGAGCGTCGCACCGACCACCTCGTCGAGACGCTCGCTCGTCACCTCGAGGATCGGGATCTGGGTGACGAGGTAGAGCCCGGCCTCGGGTCCGAGGGCCAGGTGCAGCTCGCGCATCTCGGCGTTCTTCACCAGCGCGTAGCGATACAGCGCCTCGAGGTTCTCCTCGGGCGCGGGCATCACCTGGGTCTCGACGTGGACGCTTCGCTGGCGAAGCGAGAGCCACAGGGTGATCGAGTCCTTCTCCTCGCCCTTCATACGGATCAGCCAGTGGTAGTGGCCACGGTCGTCGCAGGTCGCCTGGTGCTCGACGCCGAGCAGCGTGTTGCCCGCGGACCACTCCTCGCTCCAGCGCGTGATGGTCTCATGGAGGACCTGCTCGTCGTGCTCCCCACCCAATGGCGCACGGCTCACGATCAGCAGCTGACGAGACCCGAGAGGGCGAGCTGCTCGACCAGTGCGGCCAGTGACTGGGCCGCCGAACGCCAGGTGTAGCGACGCGACATCAACACCGCGGCGTTGGACATGGCGGTGGCGTGACGTGCGTCGAGCACGGACTCGACGGCGTTCGCCCACACCGCCGGGTCGCGATTATCCATCAAGTAGCCGGTGCGCCCGTCTTCGACGAGGGTCGAGAGCCCACCCACGTCACAGGCCACCACCGGGGTCCCACAGGCCGACGACTCGAGGGCGACGAGCCCGAAGCTCTCGGACCTCGAAGGCACGAGCATGACGTCGGCGGCGCGCATCCAGGTCGAGAGCAGTTGGTGGGCCTGGGGGGCGACGAAACTGACGCTGCCGATGACCCCCGCCTCCTCGACGCGTCGGTGCAGGGCCGAGAGGGTAGCCCGCCCGTCGGGCCCGGAGGGCCCGCCGACCACCGCGAGGATCGCCCCGCTACCGCGCCGGCGCATCTCGATGAGGGTCTCGAGCGCCAAGTCGACGCCCTTGAGGGCCTGGAGGCGCCCGACGAAGAGCAGGAGCGGGGCGCTGCCCGCGATGCCGATCGCGCGGCGGGCCTGGGGACGATAGCCCGGAGAGAAGAAGGCGTGCTCGACGCCCAGGGGCACGATGTGCACCCGAGCGGCGTCGGCGTTGTAGTGGTGGACGAACTGTTCGGCCTCCACCTCACAACTCGCCAGCACCGCGTCGGCGCAGGCGAAGATCGCGGCCTCCTGGAAAGCCCGGTCCTCGGACTCGAGCTCGAAGGTCTCGGCCTTCACCCGTTCGAGGGTGTGGAAGGTCATGATGAGCGGGATGCCGAGCTCGTGCTTGAGCCGGTGCCCGGCCAGACCGCTCAGCCAGTAGTTGGCGTGGATCGCGTCGGGACTGCCGGCGCAGCGAAACGACGCCGCCACGGCGTCGGTGAACTGGCCCACGTAGAGCGCGAGCTCGTCGCGCTCGAGGGCTCGCGCCGGGCCGGCGGTGACGTGGTGCACGCGAAAGCCCGGCTCCACGTGCTCGACGTCGCGTACCGGCACGTTGTCTCGTCGGGTGTAGACGTCGACCTCGTGGCCGAGTCGGGCCAGCGCGCTCGAGAGCTCGCGCACGTAGACGTTCATGCCGCCGCCGTCGCCGGTGCCCGCTTGGGCCAGGGGCGAGGTGTGATAGGAGAGCAGGGCGAGTCGGGCCACGGGGGCGAGCCTACCGGTGAGCGCGTGCGAGCGGCACCCTCAGCGCCGATCGCGCGCGACTAATAAATATGTCACGCTGCGCGCCTCGACCGGGCCGAAGTGGCGCGAATCGGTCGAGGCGTCGACGTTGTCCCCGCGAAGGACCAGTCGCCTCCCCGTCACCTCGACGCAGCGTTTGAGGATCCAGCGATCCTCGCCGCGCGGATCGCGCAGCACCACGACGTCGCCCGCGCGCACCGCTCGCCAGCGGCGAATCGCCGTGAGGCGCTCACCGGGCGAGTAACGAGGGGTCATCGACTCGCCTTCGACTATGACGCGTCGGATGAAGAACTCCACGAGGCGAGTCATGGGTGAACGCTATCGGAGCGCGCTGACTAACCTGCCAGAAGTAGACATGGTCTGTTGCGCAGACCTCGAACATCGAAAGGTGAAGCCATGACGCTTCTGTCAAGAATCAACGAACTGTTGGATGCCCGCACCACCCCCCTCGTCGTCTCGGCGCACTGCGACTTGCCGTGCGGCGTGTACGACCCGGCCCAGGCCCGCATCGAGGCCCAGTCGGTCAAGGCCACGATGGAGAAGTACAACGCCTCGAGCGACGCCGACTTCAAGGTGCGCTGCACCATCATCAAAGAAGAGCGCAGCGAACTGGTCAAGCACCACCTGTGGGTGCTGTGGACCGACTACTTCAAGCCCGAGCACCTCAAGCAGTACCCCAATCTCCACGACCTCTTCTGGATGGCCACCAAGTCCGCCGGCGAGGCGAAGAAGACCAACGACGTCACGGTCGCCGACCGCCTGCTGAGTGAAATCGACGCCATCGCCGAGATCTTCTGGGCTACCAAGAAGTAACACCCCCGAGCATCCAAGGAGCCCGGTGGCGAGAGCCGCCGGGCTCCTTGTTTGGTGCTCTCGCGCTAGGCCAGTTCTGGATGCGCGACGCAGTTCGCGAGCAACGGGTTCGCGATCAGATCGGCTTCGTCGATCGGCGCTTGGCAGACCTGGCAGCAGCGGTAGTTGGCGCTGCGAAGTCGCTCGAGCGCGCGGTCGACGTCGTTCAACGTCGTCTCAATGGCGCGCACACTCTCGTTATCGAATTCCTTCACGCGATAAATCTACTCTCCAGCTCTCGTGAGATAACCCCTTCGAAGAGTCTTCGTCGAGATACTTCAAGTTTTAACTGAGCACACTCATGGGCGATAAATCACTATTTCCGTCACGCCCGTATCGCGTCACGCAAGGTGTCGATGACGTCGTCTCGACGCCACGAAAAGGTGATTTTTGCGACGCTCAAAAGTTCTTGGATTCTTAAAAGTCTCTTACGCTTTCTTTACGCCCCCGTACGAATTTCTCGTAACTACATTGGTGTAACGAATTGAAACACCAATGAATTCAAGGAAATTTACCCGCGGTAAATTACATAACCGCACTAAGGACAGTCCTGCGTAATCTTCCGACCGCATGGGTGAAGTTCTGATCCGCCGGCTGCATTTGGTCGCCCTGCCGGCGGGGAGCTAATGGCGAACCCGACACCCAGTCGATTTCTTTGCCTTGTCGGGCGGTGAAAGAAACCGTTGATCGGGAGGCGTCATGGACTCATGGGAAATCGGCACGTCGGGTGTCTCCCATTGCCACGATGCGACCGGCGTCGAGCGAGATCCGTCGAGAGATATCGATGGCGTTGAAAGAGCGCGCGCGGTCCCAGACAGGTTCATTGCCATTCATTCAAGCAACGACTCTCGCGCGGAACTTGCGGCGACGCGAACTGTGCTGGACGTGTCGCCCAACTTCTCGCAGTACCAGGTGTGGCGGAAATGGGGGACGACGGCTCAGGCCGATTCAAACCCGTCCGCTTCAAAAAGGGTCAGCTCACGGAGGGCTGACCTCGCAGTTGCAGTACAGGGTGACGCATTGATCCACGGGCCCCGTTTGGTCGCCCAGTCCGTGGGGAGTGAATGGCGAATCCACCGCCTGCATGAGATAAATCAAATCCAATCCAAGGAGAAAACATGCATCGTCATTTAGTAGCAAAGGTAGTGGGAGCAGCCGTGCTTCTCACTGCGTTAGGAGGAGGAGTCGCTTCTGCGTTCACCGCCGGCAACACCGTGAACCAGTCGTTCGCGGGTGAGGGCGTGGGCGTGGTCTCGGGCTACACCGTCTACAACGTGCACTACACGATTGCCCAAAGCAACACTCCGGGCCTGGGCAACGACGCCAACATCAGTGGCGTGTCGTTCAACCTGGACCACGCGGCGACCTCAGTGGGTTACGCCCTGTACGACGGTGGGACTGCCGTAGGCGGAGGCTCGTGCACGACCAGCGGCGGAAACTTGTGGACCTGCCAAGCATCCGTCAGTCCAGACGGATACGCGCCGGTGTATCAGGTCACTGGGCTAGACATCACGGCGGTTGGATAGTCGACCTTGTCGAGTTACCGGAGGGGTGCTGCGCACCCCTCCGGTACTACCCTGAGAGATCTGATGACCACGTCAAGGAAATTTAGGACATGGAGTTGGTCGCGGGTGGCACTCGGGGCGTCGGCAGTGGTCGTGTTGGGGTTGTTCTGGATCAATTTTGCCCCCCCACGACTGGGGGGCGACTCGGTCTACGTCGTCACCTCGGGCATCAGTATGGAGCCGCGCTTCCATACCGGGGACCTCGCAATACTTCGTCCGGCTTCCTCGTACCGAGTCGGGGAAATCGTGGGATACAGATCGCCGGTACTTGGAATAGTGATGCATCGAATTATCGGAGAATCGAATGGCCACTTCTTCATGAAGGGTGATAACAATAACTTTGTCGATACGTATCACCCCACCCCGAGCGACGTGGTGGGCAGACTGTGGCTCCACGTTCCCAAGATTGGAAGACTTATCAATAACCGGCAAGATCGATTGGCCAGTGTGGCCGTGGCAACTGTGGCAATGGCCGGGGTGGTCGGCGTCCCGGCGGAGCGTGAACGTCGGCGTCGTCAAAAGAGTCGTCGGCGTTCTGAGGAATCGCCAAGCGGAAACGGGGGCCATGTTCCACCACCCCCCCACGCAGGTGACAACGGACTCGTCGCGGCGGTGCTCGGGGCGCCCGGACAGATTGCCGCCTCGGTCATCATCGTCATCGCCCTGGCGGCACTCACTCTCGCGGCGTTCTCTTTCAGTCGATCGACGACGACTGTCACCCCTCAACACTTGCAGTATCAGCAAGTCGGTACCTGGAGCTATCACGCTGTGACCAAGGGTGACGTCTACGCGAATGGTGTCGCTAGGACTGGCCAGCCCCTCTACTTCGCAGTCGCGCCGGTGGCTACGGTGAACTTCTTCTACAAATTCAATTCCGTGTTGCCGACGAACCTGACGGGGCGGGCGGGATTGACCGCAGTGCTCTCTAGTTCAGACGGTTGGTCACACTCGTTCAAACTCGGGCCCACAATTCCCATTGCTGGAACGTCGGCAAAGTTGTCGGGCACGCTCAACCTACCCACGATCGAGAACTACCTGTCGACCTTCAAGGCCCAGACCAACCAATCTCTGGGCAGCGGGGTGTCAACCTACACCTTGTCCCTGGAGCCTTCGGTACACGTCTCGGGGTCCCTTGGAGGTACTTCACTCCAGCCTGGGGAATTCAGCCCTCCACTCAGTTTTTCTCTTCTCGCTAACGAAGCGCAGTTGAACTACGGCCAGCCCGGCTCAACGACGACACTGGCGCAGTTGATCCAACCAACATCCACCAACAGCGTTAGTGTCGATCACACCTCGAGCGCGCACCTCTCATTTCTCGGTCTTCGCCCGAGCGTGTCGGGAGCTCGAAACGTCGCGCTCTGGATTTTGCTCGCGTGTCTTCTCGCCTTATTGGCCCTCGGCCTGCTCTTGCGCAAGGCGTATCGAACCGGAGAGACTGAAAGAATTGAGGCACGCTACGGTTCTATGTTGGTGGGAGTTGAGCGTCCCGAGTCATTGGGGGGTGTCGGAACTATGCGAATGGCCAATTTCGATGACCTCGTCAAGGTCGCACAGCATCAGGGTCGGCTGATCTTGCACTGTGATGGTGAGTCGGGACGGGACTACTTCGTGCGCGACCAATCGCTGACTTATCTCTACTCGGTTCATGAAGAACCCAAGGCCGTACCCGTCGAGCACGACGTCGAGGCCAAGATTTCCGAAACGGTCGCCAGCAACTCGCGTCCCCAGGTCTCAGCGATCGGACACGACTGATGCGGCGAAGATTCGTAATCCTTCCGGCTGGGGTTGTCTTGCTCGTCTTGATCAGCGGTGCGCTTACCGCCCATACCGCCGGGATCGTCGTGCCACCCACCCATGCGGGAGTGACGAAAGTCCCGGTCAGCATCGAAAGGGGTCACAAGATGAGACAGGAAGGCCCCTTCGGCGAGACCGAGACCGACTCTTCGTCCAATGGCCACTTTCGAGACCAACTCATGGTCAGTGATTCACATGACCCAATAACGTTTGTCGTCACTTCACCCTGCAAATATCTATCGGTTTCGCCCCAAGGCCTGGTCTCGACTGAAGGGGGTACACCGCCGCCCGGTGTGTACACCGTCTCTGGAACCGACGAGAATTCTGTCCACGCGATTGGCAATTGGAGCTATACGCTCACCGTTACCGGCGAATCTGACAGCGTGAAACTAAGCAAACCCTAAGTCCACCGCAGTCTCGACTCCCCCGTCTTAGACGACGAAGGTCGTGCGCTACAGCGGGCGATCCTGAGAGGTGGTAACGGTCCTGTTCACCGCGAACTGACCGATAGTCATGGTTCAACCCTGGTGTTTTGTGCACGGCGGCCACGCTGATCTCTACCGGGATGTCCATCGTCTTTGAAATGGTGATCCTTGAGGCTGGATCAAGACGGAACTCGTCCAAGATCTCGAGTAAGTCACAAGGCTCAAGTCAGCCGAACGGACGTGTTGCGTCCCGACACGAATTCAGTGGTTCCCTATTGGTTCGCAATGGCACATATCCCCGCACTATCCGTGCAGAGACTGTCCATTTCATCCGTCACGACTTTGTTACGCCAGTTGAAGCTGGAAGCGGAGTGCGGCGCCTTTTCGCTTCGCAGAATGAATCCTCAAGTCTCGCCAAGAGAGCTGTTGTTGTGATGCGGCCACGTCGCGAGTCCAGCCTCGAGGCGCATGGGCGCGAACTGCCTCGAAGTTTGTGGCACCGGCTGATTCTCGATGGAGAAGGGCTCTCGGGTCTGGGTCACCTGAGCAACGTCCCTCTTACGGATGGATTGGCACTGGTTGACGTAACCATTCGAGATCGAATGGTTCAGTTGCGATTGAACATGCTCACGAGCTGCGCATGGTGCCGTCGCGCAGGTAGCGCGCGTGCCACGAGAGGGCCTCGTCGATCAGGTGGGGGGTGTGTTTGCCGGGGGCCGTGGCGCTCGCGCGATCGAAGTAGTCCTGGAGCATTGCTCGGTAGTTCGGGTGCGCACAGTTGTCGATGATGCGCTGGGCGCGCCTACGCGGGGCGAGGCCGCGCAGGTCCGCCACGCCCTGTTCGGTGATGACGACGTGCACGTCGTGCTCGGTGTGGTCCACGTGGCTGACCATCGGCACGATCGAGGAGATCGCGCCGTCCTTGGCGGTGGACGGCGTCAGGAACATCGCGACGTAGGCGTTTCGCGCGAAGTCACCCGAGCCGCCGATGCCGTTCATGATGCTCGAGCCCATGACGTGGGTGGAGTTGATGTTGCCGTAGATGTCGGCCTCGATGGCGCCGTTCATGGCCAGACAGCCCAGCCGGCGTATCACCTCGGGGTGGTTACTGATCTCCTGGGGTCGCAGCACGATCCGGTCGTGATACTGGTCGATGTTCGCGTGCAGGTCGGCCGCGCCGTCCTCGCTGAGAGAAAAAGCCGTGGCCGAGATGGTGCTCATCGTCCCGGATTTGAGCAGCGCCAGCATGCCGTCCTGGATGACTTCGGTGTAGGCCGTCAAGGGGCGAAACGGCCCGCCGTCGAGTCCGCGCAGCACGGCGTTGGCGATGTTGCCCACCCCCGACTGCAACGGCAGCAACGAAGGGGGCAGACGCCCGCCCTGCACCTCATAGGCGAGGAAGTCGAGCAGGTTCTCGGCGATGCGCTGGGAGACGTCGTCGACGTCCTTGAACGCCGTATTGCGGTCGGGCGAATTGGTCTCCACGACGGCCACGATCTTGTCGAGGGGACAGTGCAGGTAGGCAACGCCGATGCGGTCCGACACCTCGAGGATCTGGATGGGCCTTCGATGGGGCGGCAGCGCGGTGCCGTAGTAGATGTCGTGCATCCCCTCGAGCTTGGCGGGCTGCCAGGAGTTCACCTCGAGGATGACCCGGTCGGCCATGTCGATCCACGTCTTATTGTTGCCCACCGAAGAGGACGGGATCAACTCGCCCTGTGGGGTCACGCCCGCCACCTCGACCACCGCGACGTCGAGGTGTCCAAAGGCGCCCTCCCAGACCATCTGGGCGACGTGCGAGAGGTGCATGTCCAAGTAGTCGAGGAGCCCGGCGTTGATCTTGGCGCGACTCACGGGGTCGGACTGATAGGGCATGCGCAGGTCGATCGCGTCGACGGCCGCGAGCGCGCCGTCGAGTTCAGGGGCGGTCGACGCCCCCGTCCACACACTCACGGCGAAACGATCGCCGCGCGCGGCCGCCTCCTTGACGCGTCGAACGAGCGCCCCGGGGACTTCTTTGGGGTACCCCGCACCCGTGAATCCGCTCATGCCCACGTTGTCGCCCGGGCGGATGAACTGAGCGGCGTCCTCAAGCGACATCACGCGACTCGCGACCGACGCACTCTGTATGCGCGAACGATTCGAAGAGGTCACTTCGAAAGCCTAATGCTGAGCACGCGAGCCCCCTCGACCAGTAACGAAGAGCGGAAGCGACGTCAGTGACCGCAAAGGCGCCATCACCGAGCAGCGAAGCACGCCCGCGCGGCACGTGACGCGAACCTGCACCAGCCACTTCTCGTTCACCGCCCACCCCAATTGACTTACTTCGATTTCAACCGATGCTGGGACTCACATCCCAAGACGCTCAACCGTGCGCGGTCGCCTTCGATGTCGCGGATGCTGTGCTGTACGACGCGTTGGTGGCATCGTGGCCGCGGAGCACGTCAGGAGAGACCGAGACACGCCAAAGCGGTCCGTGCACGCACGCGTTCGTGCCGACGACGAGCCACGAGCGCCAATGACGATGAACCACCCGGCGAGCACGGACGTCGTCACGAGAACGAGTTGAAATGCCCCGACCGCGCCACTTCCTGGCGTAGTCTGGCCGTGACGTCACGATGTCAGAATCTTGCGACGTCACTCGCCGTTCACGAGGGTCATCGACGCTTGGTCCGCTTCGGGCCAGGGTCGTCCTGCTCGGCGTCGAAAGGGGGAACGATGCTGGTCAACGAGATCGGAGTCGAGGACGGCGCCACCGTCGTCGAACTCGATCGACACCGCCAACCAGATGTCTTCGACCCCAAGGCCCGCGTCACGATGACGATGCTGCTCCAAGCCGCTTTGAGCGTGGACCTCGTCGCTCGAAGCGAAGCGGCGCCACGAGTGACCCGGGAGATATCGAGCATCGCTGGTAACGCAGCTTCGCGCGGCGGCGCCAACGCCGCCCGAGAGGTCGCCTGATCCCTCGACGAAGCGACCACGAGTTGACCGCTGCTCGGGCCCGTCGCTCGAGGCGACTTCCGTGATGGTCTCGCCAAACAGGCGCGACCGCGTCGCCAGGTCCGGTGCTAGTGGGAGAAGGGCGTGGACGAACTGGCGAGCGCGCTCCGTGACAGTTGCTCGAAGGCGATCAGGTCGACGTCGCCAGAAGCGCTGTCCTCAAAGGTGGGCTGGGGGCTCATGACGATGAGGCGGCGCTCGTCGCACACGGCGAGCTGACCTTCGACCCCTCGGGCCGACTCGCCGAGTTCCTCGACGTCCTGGTCGTCCTCGTCGCTCAGCTCGGCCACGTAGGCAATGAACGACGACTCGCCCGCACTGGCCATGAAGCGCAGGCACGCCGAGGTGCGAAGGTACGGTCCCGTTCGAGCGGCGGGCACGAGCGTGGTGGGCAGTTGGTCCTGGACGATCTCGGCGCTGGTGGCGAGGTGGGTGGCGTCGAGCGCGTCGGCGACGTCGACGCTCAGCTGGGCGAGGTTCGTCCTCGGCTCGTAGCCAATGCGCTCGTGGCCGAGGGCCGGCGAGGGGTAGAGCCCGCGTCCGGGCATGTCGCTCAACTCGGGATTCTCGACCAGTCCCGCTCCGTAGGTGGTCGAGACCTCGCTCAGGCGACAGCGCGAGAGGTCACTGACGCGCCTCAGTGCGTCGAGGGCCACCTCGAAGCGCGCGCTCGAGCGCGCCGAGGCGATCGACGCGAAGCGCTCGTGGAGCATCACCACGTCCCCACCCAACTCGCGCGCGAAGTAGAGCGCGCCCATCACCCAGGTCGCCCAGGGCACGTCCGCAACGACGGCCACCAGGGCGTAGGCGTCGAGCGCGTCCATGGCCATGGCGAGCGACGACTGACGCCGGGCTTGGAGGGTACGGCGAAGCGCGTGGGTCCCGATGAGGTCGAGCGATTCAGTTGGGCTCGCGCGAAACAGTTCGGCGCCCTCGGCCCCGTCGGCGACGACCTGGCGCACGATGCCGGTGATCGTCTCGTCGGCCGGGTCGGCTCGAAAACGTACGAGGTCGAAGGGATTGACCCCGTACTCGGTTTCGGTGAGCTGGGAGACCAGCGCGTCGATGCGCTCTTCAAGCATCGTCGCGGCCGATTCGCTCAGGTGGCGTGCCTGATCGCATCACGTTGCGCGTCGCGCGCGAAGTCTCACCCACGTCTCGACACTAGTGAGGCGCACGTGCGAGTCACGGCGCGCTGTTCACCAGACGACGTGCTTCGACGCGGGCTCGCAGCTCGCTACGAGCTGCCCACCGACGTCGCGTACTCGACCGAGTTCGAGGTGATCGTCTCGGCGTACCAGCGAAAGCTCTCCTTGGCGAGTCGCTCGCCGGTGGGGAAATCGACCCACACGATGCCGAATCGCCTCGAATAGCCGTAGGCCCACTCGAAGTTGTCGAGCAGGCTCCACACGAAGTAGCCCTGCACGTTGACCCCCGCGTCGATGGCGTCGTGCACGGCCGAGATGTGCTCTTGGAGGTAGGCAATGCGGTTGTGGTCGAGGACCTGGCCGTTGGGGTCGACGTAGTCGTCGAAGGCCGCGCCGTTCTCGGTGATGTAGATCGGCGCGGTCGTGTACTCGTCGCGGATCTTCAAGAGCAGCTCGGTCAGCCCGGCCGCCTGGATCTCCCAGTCCATCGCGGTCTTGTCGCGACCGGGGGTCTCGAGCGAGCGCAGGTGCAGGTCGGGGAAGGGGTTGTGCGTCGAGACGACGTAGCTCGCCACTCGAGCCTCGGCGGCGCGCTGTTCGTCCACCACCGTCACCGGGTTGTAGTAGTTGACCCCGAGAAAGTCCAGCGGCGCCGAGATCAGCTCGAGGTCGCCCTCGGCGACGACGCTGAAGCCGGGCTTGACCGAGCGGTAGTGCTCGAGCATGTCCTTGGGGTACTTTGCGTGAAAGACCGGCTCGAGGAAGAGCCGGTTCAGGTTGCCGTCGGCGCGAAGCGCGGCCGCGACGTCCATCGGGTGATCCGAGCCGGGCTGGTGGACCGTGAGGTTGAGGGTGATGCCCACCTTCGCCTCGGGAGCGACCGAGCGCAAGATGGGCACGGCCTTGCCGTGGGCCAAGAGCAGGTGGTGGGTCGCGGCGGCGGCGCGTCCGATGTCCTTGACGCCCGGCGCGTGCACGCCCGCGCCGTAGCCGAGCCACGACGAGCACCAGGGCTCGTTGAGCGTGATCCAGCGTTCGACGTCGCTGCCCATGGCGCGCGCCACGATCTCGACGTAGTCCGCGAATCGCTCGCTGGTGTCGCGTTCGCACCATCCCCCACGGTCCTCGAGGGGCTGGGGCAGGTCCCAGTGGTAGAGGGTGAGCATCGGCTCGATGTCGCGCTCGCGCAGTCCCGCGACGAGGCGTCGATAGAAGTCGAGGCCCTTCTGGTTGGCCGGTCCCGATCCCTCGGGCTGGACGCGCGGCCAGGCCACCGAGAAGCGGTAGGCCCCGACCCCGAGTTCGACGAGCAGGTCGAGGTCCTCGAGGTAGCGGTGGTAGTGGTCACAGGCGACGTCCCCGTTGTCGGCGTTGAACACCGCGCCGGGTTGACGACAGAAGGTGTCCCAGATCGAGGGTCCGCGACCATCGAGCGTGGTGGCCCCTTCGATCTGGTAGGACGCCGTCGCGGTGCCCCAGAGGAATCCCGGTGGGAAGGGGCGAATCGGGTCAGCGGTGTTGGAGCCGTTGGTACTCACGTTGAAAGGATCTCCTAGTTGGTGGTGGATGGAGGGTGGGTCTGGGAACCGCTGAGAGGGTCGCGCCAGGGTTGGCTTCGACGCGACCCTCTCAGGGAGGTGGGCTACGCCTTCTTGAGGTGCATCAAGATCAGCGGTAGTTGGGGGTCACCGGGTGAGGGGTCCGCGTAGGGGTTCTGCGGCGTCACGAAACCACTGAAGTGAGCGGTCGAGTACTCGTCCCAGTCCGCCCCGTACATCAGGGGCGCCACGGGCACCTGGGTCGAGAGCAACTTCTCCAACGTGCTCACCGCCGCCTGGACACCCTTCTTGTTCGACGGGTTCACCGTCGAGAGCGTCTTCAACGCGGCCTGGGCGGCCGGAGAGTTGTAGCGACCGTAGTCGGCGTTGGCCGAGGAGCCAATAGGCGCTGACTGGGTGTAGTCGAGCCAGTTCGAGAACTGGACGTAGGGGTTGGTGCCACCGTTGCCCCAGTGGATGATCGACTGGAAGTTGCCACTCGCCGAGTCGGAGTACCACTGCGAGGCCTGCACGCCGTCCACGGTCGCGTCGATGCCCTCAGACTGGAGCACGTTCGAGATCAACTGGGCGTCGGCGTAGTAGTCCGAGTACGCGGTCGGGTCTTCGATCGAGAACTGGATCTCCACGCCGTTCTTGGCGTAGAAGCCCTTGGCGTCCTTGGTGTACCCGTCGGCGCTCAGGATCGAGGCGACCTTGGCGGGCTGTGCGTGCGCCGAGAGGTCGTTGGCCAACGAGGGGATCAGGAACGACGCCTGGTTGGGCAGGATCAGTCCGCTCGAGGACGTGGCGGGCTTCTCATAGCCCGTCTCACCCTTGACCGACAGCGCCGTGCGGTCGATGCCGGCGCTGATGGCCTGGCGAACCGCGGGGTCGCTCAGTGGTCCCGTGCCCGAGGTGTTGAACTCCAAGGTGACCGTCGAACCGGGCGCGAAGAACGTGTGGTTGGTCCTCGGGTTGCGATTCACGAAGATCTGGTTCACGTTGGCGATGTCGTTACCGGCCCAGGTCAGCTGTCCACTCGCGAGTGCGGTCGCGGCGGCGGTATTGGAGGAGTACGAGGGTACGTTCACCTCACCGGCGGCGGGCTTGCCGCCCCAGTAGTGGGGATTGGCCTTGTACTTCACGACCGTTGACGAGTAGCTGGCCAACACGTAGGGTCCGGTACCCACGGGCTTGGTCACCACGGCCGTCGCGGGGCTGTGGACCTTGGACCAGATGTGTTGGGGCACGATCAGGGCCGTACCCGCGATGGCGGTGATGTTGAGGTACTCCGGTGCCGCGTAGTGCAGCGTCACCGAGTAGGGACCCTTGGTCGTGGCGTTGCTCGACATGGTCGGAACGCCGTAAACGTTCGCGGCCGGCACGTGACTCAACAGGTTGAACGTGTAGGCCACGTCAGCCGAGGTGAAGGGCTTGCCGTCGCTCCACTTGACGCCCTTGCGAAGCGTGAAGGTGAGGGTCTTGCCGCCGTTGGACCACGCGTACTTCGTGGCGAGCCACGGGTACTGGGTGTTGGCCTTCAGTGAGTCGAACTCGAAGAGCGGCTCGTTGACCAGAGATCGCACGCTCAACTGCGTGGCGAACGAACTCGAGTCGAAGGGGTTGAAATTGTTGGTGAAGGTGACTCCGGTATTGCCCTCGAGCGAGACCACCGACGGGGTGCTCGCCGAGGCCGCTCCAGAACCCATCGCCACCATGCCCAGCGTGAAGCAGGACATGGCCAGCGCTGCTACTCCTGATTTTCTTAACATTCGTATCCTTTATATTGATAGTTGTCCAGCCGGCTCTCGCCGACGTCTTCTAGAACCGTGTGGGTCCTTGCTGCTGACGCGAGGCCGGTTGGACCTTGCGCCGGTGTCCAGGTGCGTGAACGCCGACATCGCGGCCCTCGCACCCGTCTGGTCTTCGTCATCACGTCTTCGTCGCGGTCCCCTTTCCTCGCCGCGCGAGCGGCGCCAGTTGGCTAACGGCTGCGCTGGTGTCGCCGGCGTCCTTCGCGTAGAGCCAGCAGCGCGAGGTGTGTCCCTCGCCGACTTCGAAGGGTGGCGGACTCTCCGAGCGACAGACGTCCATGGCGTGCGAGCAGCGCGGCGCGAAGTGACAGCCCCGGGCCGGGACCTCGAAGGAGGCGTGCTCAGCGGTGGCCGGAGCGACGCTCGTCGGACTCGACGGGTCAGGCACCGAGGCGATGAGCAGCTGGGTGTAGGGATGGGTCGGCTCGTCGACCAGGCGCGTGCCACGGGAACGTTCGACGACCTGGCCGGCGTACATGACGATGATCTCGTCGGCCAGGTAGCGCGCCGAGGCGATGTCGTGGGTGATGTAGAGGATCGCCAGGCGCTCGTCGTCGCACAGGCCCTTCAACAGGTTCAAGATCCCCAGGCGCACCGACACGTCGAGCATCGAGATCGGCTCGTCGGCCAAGAGGACGTCGGGCTTGACGCACAGCGCGCGCGCGATCGACACGCGCTGGAGCTGACCGCCGGACAGCTCGTGGGGATAGCGCTCGAGGAAGCGCGCGGAGGGGTCGAGCGAGACTCGTGCGAGCACGGCGCTCGCGAGCTCCTCGACGCGCGACCTCTCCGCACCGTGGATGAGCAGCGGGCGTTCGAGGCTGTGGCGGATCTGGTGGACGGGGTTGATCGAGGCGAAGGGGTCCTGGAGCACGAGCTGAACCTTGGAGGCGTAAGCCAGATCGCGCTTGGCGCGAGACGCCACGGGTGTGCCCTCGACGAGCAGCTCGCCCGAGGTCGGCTTCACGATGCGCGCGAGCATGCGCGCGAGCACCGACTTGCCCGAGCCGCTCTCGCCCACGACGGCGGTGACGCGACCCTGGATGAGGTCGAGCGTCACGTCCTCAACGGCGTGGGTGACGCGCTTGGCGTTCATGAAACGACCCGGAACGCGCGAGGTGAAGTCACGCGAGAGATGGCGCGCGCTCAACTGCGCCGTGGCGCTGGTCGCCAACTCGCTCATGGCGCCTCCTCGCCAGCAGTGGCGTCGCTCGAACTCCTCGTGCGCGAGAGTTCGACGGGAACTGCGCGCGCGCTCTTCTCGTCGAAGAGCCAGCACGCGACGCTGCGTTCGCCCTCGCCCAGGGCGAGGAGGCGCGGCGCCTCGAGGTGGCAGCGCTCCATGGCGTAGGGGCAGCGCGGCGAGAAGCTGCACCCCTCGGGCAGGGCCGCCAGGTCCGGGGGCGTGCCGGGGATGCCCGCGAGTTCGTGGCGCTCGCCGTGCAGGGGCGGAAAGGAGTTCAACAGACCCAGTGAGTAGGGGTGGCGCGGCGCTTCGTAGAGGTCACGAGCCCCGGCGCGCTCCACGACCGCTCCGGCGTACATGACCACGATCTCGTCGGCCAGCTCCACGAGCAGCGAGAGGTCGTGGGTGATGAAGATCATCGCGAAGCCCAGCGAGGAGCGCAGCGCGTTGAGCTCGCTGATGATCTCGCGCTGGGTCACCACGTCGAGGGCCGTCGTGGGCTCGTCCATGATCACGAGCTCGGGGTCGAGCGCGAGCGCGATGGCGATCATGATGCGCTGGCGCTGACCACCCGAGAGCTCGTGGGGGAATCGCTCCAGGCGGTCGTCGTTGAGCCCCACCATGCGCAACAGCTCACGGGCGCGCTCGCGACGCTGCACCTTGGTCAGCTCGCGACGGTGGGTCTTTAACACCTCGTCGAACTCGCGACCGATGCGCAGCACCGGGTTGAGCGCACTGAGCGCACTCTGGAGCACGATCGAGACGTGCGACCAGCGGATCGTGCGCAGTTCGCGCTCGTTCATCGTGACGAGGTCGACCGGGGTCAGCGTGGCGTCGGGCGCGCTGACGTGCAAGATGACCTCGCCGCCGCTGATCAGTCCCGGGGGGCGAAGCAGGCGGGTCATCGCATAGACCAGGGTCGACTTGCCCGATCCGCTCTCGCCCGCGATCCCGAGCACCTGGTCGCGACGAAGCGTCA
>JABEUR010000163.1 GCA_013044405.1 Acidimicrobiaceae bacterium
AGGCGGGACTTGAACCCGCACGCCCCTAAGGGCACCAGCCCCTCAAGCTGGCGCGTCTGCCTATTCCGCCACTCCGACGCGGACCTTTACTTTAGCCGCTCAGCAAGTCCCCTCGGTAGCTCAGGGCTGGGGAGATGCAGTTGCTGTCGTCCACTTCGGAACTTGATCGAGCAGGCCAGACGCCGAGAAACTTCCATAGACGTTCGTTACAGAATTCGACCATTCCAGGAGGGACGGTGCCGTGAACAGGGGGCGTACCCAGAATGCCGTCATGAGGTCCTGGTCCATGGTCAGCCAGGTTGCCGAAGCCGTCACGGGATTGAAGATCGACATCGCCTGATTGAAGAGGCTGGTGACCACCGCAGTCCGGATGCCGCTCGGGAATGTATCGGGATAGGCCGGACCACTCCATGACCGTGCCGCAAACGAGACGGCGGTAATCGTCGGACGGGTGAAGATTGCAACGTCGACGCGGTTCGAAGCCGCTCTTTGGGCGGCCGCGACGTCACTGGGCGCCTTTTGCGCATGGACGATGATTCCCAGATGACTCCACGCCTGCTCCACGAACCGAGCGACCGAAGAGTCCAAACCACTTGGTCCGCTGGACACCGTCACGCTCAACGGCGTTGATCCGTGGAGGGTCCAGCCAGCCAATGAGCGCCGATATCCAGCCACCCGCAACACCTGGATCGAGCAACTCGGACAGTCGTTGAGCCCATTGGTCGCGGCACTCGCAACAGTGGTGGAAGTGGTGGTCTGGGCGCTGGGCCCGTTGCCCGATCCCCCAGGATATGAAGGCTGGCCCTGAGAATACAGCGCTGAGGCCGCAATCGACGGGGAGAACGTCACCGATCCCCAAAGTCGATTGAGGAGACTTTGTCTATTGACCATCCAGCTGAGCGCTTCACGAATGACGAACAGTCGAGTGAGGGGACGTTTCGGGGCGAAGGTCATCTCTTCGATATTGCTCGACGAGCCGATGTGACTCAGGACGGTCGGGTGAGAGCTGAGCTCTTGAATGTGGGCCCGATCAACCGACAGCGAGTAATCGACGAATGGGGTGGCATCTGATTTGGGGATGAGGCCGGTATCGGTGATCACGAGCCTGCCGAAACGATTCGGATCCGAGGGCCAGCGCTTGTTCATGACCAGCACGATTCGCTGTGATGAAGCGCTTTGAACTACGTAGGGGCCCAACGAGGGGCGCGACTTCAGCAGGCCGAGCGAACAACCCTTCGCCGAACCAAGTGCTTCGACGTCTCGAAAGAGCAGATCCCAATCCGCATAGGGACTGGAGAAGACCGTAGTCACCTCTTGGCCAGCCCTCGAGACCTTCATACTAGCTATCGAACGATACCCATCGCTCTGGACGCTATTGAGATGACGCGCTCGTTGCCACCAACTCACGAGAGCATTTCCCGTGAAGGGCGCACCATTGCTCCAGTGTTGATTGGACGCGATCGTGTACTGAACGGTCTCGGGCGACAGTGAAATCAGTTCGGCCGTGGCGATCGGCCCTCCGGCACCGGCGAGCGAGCCACCGCTCGTCGTCAAAAAGGCCGATGGTCTGACCAGGTCCAGTATCGCCCCGGTCGTGGGTCCGGCTCCACTGTCGAGTGCGGTGCAACCATTGAACGGTCCGGGTAGCGACACGTAGAGCGTCTTGGCGTTATCTGACACCACGACTGGGGCTGGCGCGGCGCTCGAAATCGAGAGGGGCACTACGACGGCGCTCAATGCCAGGACGCCAATCGCAACGAGGCGAAGGGACCCGTTGCGGATCATTGCTGCTACTGCAAACGTAGGTCGAGAGTAAGCGTCGCGAACGTGAAGATCAGCGCTACGGCGATGGTGAGACGGTCGAGATTGCGGTCCACGACCGTTGAGCCCGATGCGGCGGCTCCCAGGCTTCCACCCATTAGGTCAGAGATACCCCCGCCACGGCCCGAGTGGAGCAGGACGAGAAAGATCAGTCCGACCGCCGACAGGGCCTCGATGATGATGAATGACCAGGTGAACAACGTAACCTCCGATTAGCGCTTTAAAGCGTAGCAGTCGTTCGACGCGTGGACCACGGCAAGGAACGACTCGGCCCTCAAACTGGCCCCGCCCACGAGGAATCCATCGACACCGCCCGCCACGAGCAGTCCTTCGGCGTTCTCAGCGTTCACCGAACCTCCGTAGAGAACTCGACAGCCTTCGATCGACAGGCCGGTGAGGACCTCGCGAATATGGGTCATCATGTGCTGAACTTGCTCATTGGATGCGCTCAGCCCGGTGCCGATCGCCCAGATCGGTTCGTAGGCCACGGTGATGAGCTCGTTGAACCCTTCGTCCAATCCGCGCAGCGCGCTCACGAGTTGATCGCGCACGAAGTCGTCGTGGCCATCGCGATCACGAACGCTGAGGTCCTCTCCCACGCAGAGCACGGCGCGCAGCCCTCCGCGCAGCACCGCACGCAACGTTGCTCCCACGACCTCATCGCTCATGGCATACATCGTTCGGCGCTCCGAGTGACCGACGATGACCCACTCGACTCCAAGACGCTTGAGCATCGAGACGCTGACCTCGCCAGTGTGGGCGCCGTTCTCGTGGGCACTGACGTGCTGGGCGCCCACCGAGACGGCGATTCGTTCGGATTGGACGATTGAGGTCACACTGCGTAAATCCACGAATGGTGGTGCCACCACGACGTCGGTGTGTTCGGCAGGCCGGTTCTTTAACATGACGCCGATTTGCTGTCCGACGTGGACCGCCTCAACGAAATCGAGGTTCATCTTCCAATTGCCGATGACCAGGGGGCGCGACGTCGCCATCTAGTTCCACCTGCTCTCGCGCAGTGCTCGCAGACCCGGCAGGTCCCCGAGCTCGACGAGTTCGAGCGAAGCGCCTCCTCCCGTCGAGACGAAGGTCACCTGGTCCTCCAACCCGAACTGCTGGAGTGCCGCAACCGAATCTCCCCCACCGACCACCGACGCGGCTCGCGACGAGGCCACCGCACGCGCGACCGCCTCGGTACCAACGCCGAATCTCGGATCCTCAAACACCCCCATCGGTCCATTCCACAGAATGGTCGCCGCTCCTTCGATCTCGGCGACGAAGCGACCAATCGTCCTTGAACCAATATCGAAGCCTTCGTAGCCATCTGGAATGTTCGCGCCGAAGTCGATGACGTCGTCGGGTCCCCCTTCGGGACCGAACGGTGCCCCAAGGGCCAGTCCCCGAGAGTCATCCGGGATGATGACATGACCCCCGGCCAGCAGTGATGCACACTCATCAAGGTAGGAGCCGTCGAACAAGGACTGGCCAATCGTGCGACCCTGCGTGCTCTCAAAGGTATAGGCCATTCCACCGCCGACGATCACGGTATCGGCTTTGGCAGAAAGCACTTTGACGATACCGAGTTTGTCGGCGACCTTGGCTCCGCCGACGATCGCGACGAAGGGCCGCGCGGGACTGTCGAGCAGACCGCTGATGGCGTGGACTTCACGCAGGAGGTTTGGACCGGCCGCGCTGGGAACCAGGGTCGGCGGGATCATGATCGAAGCGTGTTCGCGGTGTGACGCGCTGAAGGCCTCATTGATGAAGTAGTCGTAACCCTCGACGAGGGAGCGACCGAATGCCGGGTCGTTCGACTCCTCGCCCGGGTTGAATCGCAGATTCTCCAGAAGTTCGACTCCCGCGCACAGTTCTTCCAGGCGCCGGCGCACCGGTTCGACGCTGTATTCGGCCACGACCCTACCCTTGGGACGCCCGAAGTGGGTGCAGGCACTAACCGTAGCTCCGCGCTCGAGCAGGTCCTTGAACAACGGCACCGTCGACCTGATCCGAAAGTCGTCCGTGACAGTTATCTCGCCGTTCACGAGGGCCACCGGGGTGTTGAAGTCGACTCGAACGAGGACTCGCTTGGAGCTGAGGTCGCCCCAACGTTCGTGAGTTGGCAGGTCCACGAACTATTTGCCGATGTGGGCGGTCAGATCAACGAGGCGATTCGAATATCCCCATTCGTTGTCGTACCAACCGAAGATCTTCACCAGACTCTCTTCGTCATCGATGCGCTGGACCATGGTCATCAACGAGTCGAAGGTACACGAAGCGGGGCTGCCGGCGATGTCCGACGACACAATGGGATCCTCGGTGTAGACGAGCACCCCCTTCAGCGGGCCTTCGGCGGCTGCCTTGAAGGCGGCGTTAATCTCGGCCACCGTCGTGGAACGCACGATCGCGGTGAAGTCCGTGATGCTGCCATCGGGAATCGGCACGCGTAACGACGTGCCGTCGAGGCGTCCCTTCATCGACTCGAGCACGAGGCTCGTGGCGCGCGCCGCGCCCGTGGACGAGGGCACGATATTGACCGCGGCGGCCCGCGCTCGGCGAAGGTCCTTGTGCGGGAGGTCGAGCAGGTTCTGGTCGTTGGTGTAGGCGTGCACGGTGGTCATGAGGCCCGTCTTCACGCCCAGTGCGTCGTCGAGGACCTTCACCATGGGCACGAAGCAGTTGGTCGTGCACGAAGCGTTCGATACGATGTGGTGCTTCGTAGCGTCGTAGGACTGCTCGTTGACCCCGACGACGAACGTCGCGTCGACGTCCGAGGCAGGAGCTGAAATGATCACCTTTTTCGCCCCGGCGCTGAGGTGGGCCCCAGCCCCGTCTCGAGTCGTGAAGATACCCGTTGATTCGATCACGACGTCCACGTCGAGCTCGCCCCAGGGAAGTTCGAGCGGATTGCGTATGGCCAACACCTTGATTGAATGATTGCCCACCAGCATCGCGTCGTTCTCAACACTGACCGTCGCGTCGAGGCGACCTTGCGTCGAGTCGTACTTCAACAGGTGCGCGTTGGTGGCGGGTGACGTCAGGTCGTTGATCGCGACCACTTCCACTTCGGGATTGTTCAGAGACGCCCTCAGGTAACCCCGGCCAATTCTCCCAAAACCATTAATTGCAACTCGTATGGCCACACGCATCTCCTCATAGGTTTCGCCCAACCATCATCGCATCTCTGCGCGAACGGCTTGCGCCAATTTTTGCACATCGTGCACCAACCTATTTCTGCCCGACAGATCGGCCACGTGGACGCCAATCGAACAGTGCTCTCGCGCATATCCCGAGTGCTGGTCCACGAGGACAATGTCTGGTCGAACCCCGTGCTCGATGAGTGCATCCACGTGGTCCTGGAGGGTGAACCCACCGGTCTCGGGACTTTGAGGAAGCAAGTTCGCGACGTACACCTTGATCGCGTTGGTCCCAGCGAGCGCCTGGGTTATTCCGGGCACCACACAGGCCGCGATCACGCTCGTGAACAACGAACCCGGTCCGATCACCACCAGGTCCGCGCGTTCGATCGCCTCGACGGCCTCGATCGGTGCGGCCGCGTACGCCGGCTCGAGACTGATGTGGCCAATCGACGACGACCGGGCGACCTCGCTCTGCCCACGGGTAGGTCCCTGTTCGGTGCTGGCGAGCAGGACCACACCCTCGCAACTCGCGGGATAGATGTGGCCGGTTACCCCCATCACCTGGGCTACGGCTTGCACGCTCTCCTGGAGGTCACCCGTGGCGTCGATCAATCCAACCAGAAGGAGGTTGCCAACGGTGTGTCCGGCCAGCTCACCGACGTTGAAACGATGTTCGAAGGACTCGGTCAGTGGATTCTCGGGGTCGGCCAGTGCTCCGAGGCACTTGCGCAGGTCACCAACGGCCGCAACGTTCAACAAGGCGCGCAGGCGCCCCGTCGAACCGCCGTCGTCGGCGACCGACACGATTCCCGTGACGTCAGAACTGATCAGGCGCAGTGCCCGTAGTGACACTGCCGTACCGTGGCCACCGCCGACCGCGACGACCTTCATCGAGCGATATCGCGGTGGAACACGGCGCTTCGAATGTTGAGGCGACGGCGCAGTTCCTCGGCGACGGCTACCGAACGGTGGCGACCTCCCGTGCAGCCAATGGCGATTGAGAGGTACGACTTGCCCTCCTTGGCGAAAGCGGGAATCTGCCACTCGAGCAGTTGCATGACGTCGTGCAAGAAGTGTTGTGCTGGTTCTTGACTCAATACGTAGTTGGCGACGGGTTCATCGAGACCGCTCAGGGGACGCAACTCGTCGATCCAGTGTGGATTGGGCAGGAAACGACAGTCGAAGACGATGTCCACGTCGCGCGGAATACCGCTCGAGTATCCGAAGGAGACCAGCGAGACGCGTAGCGAACCCAGTCCGCTCGACTCGGTGAAGGTCTCTACGATGCGCGATCGCAGTTGATTGGTGTTGATCGAACCGGTGTCGAAGACCAAGTCGGCGGCGTCTCGAATCGACTGCAACGATGCTCGTTCGCCCGCGATCGAGTCCGCCAACGTGGGTCCGGGGAAGGGGTGACGCCGACGATTCCCTTCGAATCGACGAATCAGCACGTCGTCGGGCGCGTCGAGAAAGAGGATCTTGGCCGAATCGTGCTTGGCCTGGAGGTCGTTCGAAACCGTCAAGAACGCGTCGGTCTGCACCTTGCCCGAGCGCCCGACGATGAACGCGACGCCGGTGTAGTCGAGTGAACCCGAAGCCGCGAGTTCCGAAACGCGCGCGACCAGTTCGAGTGGGAGATTGTCAATGACGAACCAACCAAGGTCCTCGAGCGCCGCCGACACCGTCGAGCGTCCCGCCCCCGACATCCCGGTGACTAGTAGGACCTCACTCATCGACTTCGTTCCCCTTCGAAAGGCGAGGCGCCGACGGCGCCTGTAGATGATCGTAGAGCCTGGTCGCCACAGCTTCGGGCAGCCACGACAGTGCCTGGAGTTCCCCGAGCGATGCCTGACGCAGCGCGTTGAGTGAACCGAACTGGATCAGGAGTCGATCGCGCCGGGCCGGTCCGAGACCACTGACCCCCTCGAGACTTGAGGCGACCATTGACTTACCCCGCTTCGAGCGGTGGAAAGTGATGGCGAAGCGATGAGCCTCGTCACGGATGCGCTGGACGAGATACAGACTCTCCGATCCGCGTTCGAGCACCACGGCGACGCTCGTGCCCGGTCGATAGAGCAACTCTTCGCGCTTGGCGAGGGCGACGAATTCGACGGCACCCTCAAGTCCCAGACTCGCCGCCGCTTGTTGAGCCGCGTGTAACTGGGGCAATCCGCCGTCGATGATCATCAGGTCGGCTCGTCGAAACTTGGTGCGACTCTGGTCCTCGCGCCAATAGACGAGCCGGCGACGTACCACCTCTTGCATGGCCGCGACGTCGTCGTTGCCAAGTGCCTCTTTGACGTTGAAGTGCCGGTAGTCGGCTTTGACCGGCAGGCCATCTTCGAATACCACCATCGAACCCACGTAGTTCGTTCCTTGAAGATGGCTCATATCGAAACACTCAATCCGATAAGGGGGCTGGGCGAGACCGAGGGCCGATCCGATTTCGGAGAGCGCGCGGGCTCGTACGTTATGGTCGCTTTGGCGCCGCAGGGAGTCACGGTTGATGACCGCTGCTGCGTCGTTGAGCGCGAGTTGGGTGACTCGACGTCGCCGGCCACGCTGGGGAACGACCACGTCCACCGCACGCCCTCGTCGGCTGTTCAAGAACTCCCCCAACAACCCAGATAGCGCAGACTCTGAAGCGACGAGGACCACCGGCGGCACGGAGTCTCGTTCGAGGTACATATCAGGCAGCAGGCTCTCGAGGATCTCACCATCGAGTTCGTCCATGGAACGGTCCACCAGGTGGACCGTTCGACCGATGATTCGACCGTGACGCACCCGGAATCGTGCGACCGCGGCCCGCCCCCCGTTGGTCGCCACTGCCATCACATCGAGATTGGAATGATCGTCGAGCACCACACTCTGCGCGCTCGCGGCCCGGTCGAGCGCGGCGAGACCATCGCGCGCCACGGCCGCGGCCTCGTAGTGCTTTCGTTGCGCCGCATCGTGCATCCGAGTCTCGAGGATCGTGCGCAGTTGACGGACGTCGCCCTCGAAGAACCGGGCCCACGAACGCACGAGGTCCTGATAGCCCTCCTGGTCAATAGCTCCCACGCAGGGACCTGAGCACTTGCCGATGTCGAAGAGTAGGCACGGACGGTGAATTCGCTGTTGGTAGTTGAACTTGTGCTTCGTGCACGATCGAAGGGGAAACGCCTGGAGGAGTTCCTCCATCGCGACGCGCAGTGCACCAACGTCGACGAACGGTCCGAAGTAGCGCACGCCCTTGACGTGACGGCCCCGGGTCAGATACGGAACCGGGAATTCGCTGCGTGAATCGATCGCGACGTACGGAAAGCTCTTGTCATCCTTCAGTCGCATGTTGTAGCGCGGCTGATTCTCCTTGATGAGCTCGTTCTCCAAGATCAAGGCGTCGAGCTCACTCGGGGTCACGATCCACTCGACCGAAGTCGCCTCGCTCATCAACGCCTGGGTCTTGTGGGTCAGCGCTTCGGGACGTTGGAAGTAGCTAGCGAGACGCTGATGGAGCGAGAGCGCCTTGCCCACATAGATGACCACCCCGCGCTCGTTGCGAAAGAGATAACAACCGCTCTGGCGTGGGATGCCCGAAGGCTTTGGGAACACTAGGGGGCGCTGCGGGCCACCAGGACCTCCTTCAGGACCAGGCCCGTGGCCGTCTTCATCTTCGCGATCCGTTCGGGTGTCCCTTCACCCACGACGAGTCCGCCGCGTCGGCCGCCTTCTGGTCCGAGGTCGATCACCCAGTCAGCGGTCTTGATCACGTCGAGATTGTGTTCGATGACCAAGACCGTGTTGCCCTGGTCCACCAGTCGATGCAGCACCTGGAGCAGGCGATTGACGTCCTCGAAGTGCAACCCCGTCGTTGGTTCGTCGAGTACGTAGAAGGTGTGGCCGGTCGGGCGACGAGCGAGTTCAGTGGCGAGTTTCACACGCTGAGCCTCTCCACCCGACAGCGTCGGCGCTGGCTGACCCAGACGGACGTACCCGAGTCCGACGTCGCACAGACTTTGAATGTGACGAAGAATCGAGGGTTGGCGTTCGAAGAACTCCAGCGCTTCGGTGATGGGCATATTGAGCACATCGCTGATCGACTTTCCCCGATAGAGGATCTCCAACGTCTCACGGTTGTATCGGGCCCCGTCACAGGTCTCGCAGTTGACGTAGACGTCGGGAAGGAAGTGCATCTCGATCTTGATCGTCCCGTCTCCGGCGCACACCTCACAACGCCCGCCCTTCACGTTGAACGAGAAGCGACCCTGTTGATAGCCGCGAACCTTCGCCTCTTGGGTCTCGGCGAAGAGCTTGCGGATCTTGTCAAAGACGCCGGTGTAGGTGGCAGGATTCGACCGCGGGGTTCGACCAATGGGTTGCTGGTCGACCGCCACGACCTTATCGATGTTGGAGACACCCGTGATGGTGTCGTGCTCGGCCACGGTGGTCTTTGCCCGATTGACCTGTCGCTCCAAAGACGCGAGGAGGATCGCGTTGACCAGGGTGGACTTGCCTGATCCCGAGACGCCCGTGACGGCGACGAACTGCCCGAGCGGCACGTCGACGGTGATGTTCTGGAGGTTGTTGGCGCGAGCGCCCTTGACGGTGATCTTCTTACCGGTTCCCGCCCGACGGGCTGAAGGGATTACAATCGATCGCGCTCCCGACAGGTATTGGCCGGTCAGCGAGTCAGGATTGGCGAGTAACTCCTCATAGGTGCCCGCGTGCACGACGCGTCCGCCGAACTCCCCCGCGCCGGGTCCGATGTCGACGATGAAGTCCGCCAGTCGAATCGTCTCTTCGTCGTGTTCGACCACGATCACCGAGTTACCGAGGTCACGCAGCCTCTCGAGGGTGGAGATTAGGCGGCGATTGTCACGTTGATGCAGGCCAATAGACGGCTCGTCCAAGACGTAGAGCACCCCCACCAAGTAGCTACCGATCTGGCTGGCCAATCTGATGCGCTGCGCCTCACCCCCCGAGAGCGAGGCCGATGCACGACTCAGCGTGAGGTAGTCCAAACCGACGTCCATCAGGAACGTCAGACGCTCCACGATCTCTTTGACCACCTGACGTGCGATGGTCACCTCTCGTTTCGTCAGCTTGACCCGTTCGAAGAACGCGATCGCCTCATCGATGGTCATCGTATTGACTTGCGCGATGTTGTACGAATGGATTCGAACCGCGAGGACCTCGGGTTTGAGTCGCTGACCGGCGCAGGTATGGCATTCCACTTCTCGCATGTACTGTTCGGCCTGCTCACGCGACCAATCCCCGTCGGCGTCGCTGCGCTTGCGCTCGAGCCATTCGACGATGCCCGCGTAACTCGTGTCGTAGGTCCGTACTTTGCCGTAGCGGTTGCGGTACCTGACGGGGACGGTCTTGCGGTCCACCCCGTAGAGGACCAGTTTTCGGTCCTTCGCCTTCAACTTGTTCCACGGCGTATCAAGATCGAATCCTCCGATCTTGGCGATGCCCTCGATGAGTCGTTCAAAGTACTTGAAACGTTGTCCGGCCCACGGCGCCAACGCGCCGTCGGCGAGACTGATGGTGTCGTCGGGCACGACCAGATCGGGATCCACCTCGAAGCGAGTCCCGAGACCCGTGCAAACCGGGCAGGCCCCGTAGGGTGAGTTAAACGAGAAGTCTCGCGGTGCAAGGTCTGAGAAGCTGATCGAGCAGTCACTGCAGGCCAGCTTCTCGGAATACTGGACGGTGTCGTCGTGGTCCAGGAAGTGGAAGGTGACCACCCCGCGTGTCAACTTCAGTGCCGCCTCGACCGACTCGGTGAGTCGCTGGCGATTAGAGGCCTTCACGCTCAAACGGTCGAGCACGACGTCGATCGTGTGTTGCTCGTAGCGAGCTAGAACCACGGCCTCGCGCTCAGCCAGTTCCACGATCTGACCGTCGACCCTCACCCGTGAGAACCCCTGCCCGGCCAGTTCGTTGAGCAGCGTGCTGTACTCACCCTTTCGCCCCTCGACGACGGTGGCCAAGACCATGAATCTCTCGCCGGCGGACCTGGCGAGGACTTGGTCGACGATCTGTTGAGGGGTCTGACGGGTCACGGGCTTGTTGCAGTTGGGACAGTGTTGGACTCCAATGCGCGCAAACAACAGACGCAGGTAGTCGTGGACCTCCGTGATGGTTCCCACCGTGGACCGCGGGTTACGCGACGCCGACTTCTGATCGATGGAGATCGCCGGTGAGAGGCCCTCGATGAAATCAACGTCCGGCTTATCCATCTGGCCCAGGAACTGTCGTGCGTACGCCGAGAGACTCTCCACGTAGCGACGTTGCCCTTCGGCGTAAATCGTGTCAAAGGCGAGCGAGGACTTGCCCGAACCCGAAAGCCCCGTGAACACGACCAGCCGGTCGCGCGGGATCTCTACGGAGAGATTCTTGAGATTGTGAACTCGGGCTCCCTGCACCCTGATCGTCGAGGACATGATGGGAATCTACCGGTCAACCCTCGACCAGCAGGTCGTCGAGCGAGGCCGCGGAGCCCTGACGCTGCAGACTCTGAAGGATATCGCGCAGGGCCGCGGCCTCTTCGAAGCGAAGTTCGCTCGCCGCCAGCAGCATCGCCGCTTCGACTCGAGCCACCTCGAGTGACAGGTCGTCGGGCAGCATTCCCTCGAGCGAAGAAACGCCGTGACTCTTGTTCGAGGGTTCTGGGGGCGATTCACTCCGTAGGCGACCGAGGATATCCGCCACGTTCTTCATAATCGTCTTGGGTTCAATGCCGTGCTGTGCGTTGTAGTCGATCTGGATCAAGCGTCGTCGTTCGGTCGTCGAGATCGCTTCACGCATTGAGTCGGTGACCCGATCTGCGTAGAGCACGGCCTCGCCGCTGGAGTTTCTCGCGGCCCGTCCGATGGTCTGGATGAGGGCACTGCGCGATCGCAGGAACCCCTCCTTGTCGGCGTCCAAGATCGCCACCAACGACACTTCGGGTAGGTCGAGACCCTCGCGAAGCAGGTTGATCCCCACGAGGATGTCGAACTCACCGAGGCGCAAGGAGCGTAGGATCTCGATGCGCTGGATCGTGTCGATGTCGCTGTGTAAGTACTGGACCCGATAACCCGCCTTGGTAAGGAAGTTGGTCAGATCCTCGGCCATTCGTTTGGTCAGCGTCGTGATCAGCACCCGTTCCCCACGACCAATGACGACGTCCAGGCGAGAACGCAGGTCGTCGATCTGGTTCTTGGTCGGAACCACCGTCACCACCGGGTCGAGCAGTCCCGTGGGGCGGATCACCTGCTCGACCACGAGGTCACTGTGCTCGATCTCGTATGGTCCCGGCGTGGCCGAGACGAAAACCATCTGCGGCACCAACTGCATGAACTCATCGAAATTCAACGGGCGGTTGTCCATCGCGCTCGGGAGTCGAAACCCGTGTTCCACGAGGGTCTCTTTGCGCGAGCGGTCCCCCGCGTACTGTCCGCGCACTTGGGGCACCGCCACGTGGGACTCGTCAATCACCATCAGAAAATCGTCGGGAAAATAGTCCAGAAGAGTAAACGGGCGCTCTCCTCGAGAGCGACCATCGAGATGCGCAGAGTAGTTCTCAATACCGGCGCACACGCCAGTCTGCTCGAGCATCTCGAGGTCGTGCTCGGTGCGCGAGCGTAGTCTCTGGGCTTCGAGCAGCTTTCCCTGCGACTGGAACGTCGCCAATTGCGACTGCAACTCCTCTTCAATCGAACGACACGCCCGTTGCATGGTCTCGATGCCGGTTGCGTAGTGCGAGGCGGCGAACAGGGTGAAGTCCGTGACCTTCCCCTTGCTCTCCAGGGTCACCGGGTTAAAGAAGGAGATCTCTTCGATCTCATCACCGAAGAAGGACACCCGTACTGCCTCGTTACTGTAGGCCGGCTGCACTTCGAGGGTGTCCCCCTTCATGCGAAACGCGCCACGTTCGAGCACCAGTTCATTGCGGTTGTACTGCATCTCAACCAATCGTCGAAGCAGGGCTCGTTGGTCGAAGGAGGCACCGACCTCGAGACGAAGCATCCGTTCGCGATATTCAATCGGTGATCCCAAGCCGTAGATACACGACACCGAAGCCACAACGATGGTGTCACGGTGAGTCAAGAGCGACGAAGTCGCAGCGTGGCGTAGTCGGTCGATCTCCTCGTTGACCGAACTGTCCTTCTCGATGAAGGTGTCAGTCCGAGGTATGTACGCTTCGGGCTGGTAGTAGTCGTAGTACGAGACGAAGAACTCCACCCGATTCTGGGGAAGCATCTCTTTCAGTTCCGAGGCCAGCTGCGCGGCTAAGGACTTGTTCGGTTCGAGGATGAGGGTCGGTCGCTGGACGTACTCGACCAGCCACGCGATCGTGGCGGTCTTTCCACTTCCGGTGATTCCTTCGAGAGTCTGGTAGCGAAGCCCGTCTTGCACACCTCGGGCGAGTGCCGCTATCGCAGCCGGTTGGTCTCCGGCCGGTTGAAACGGCGACTCCACGAGGAACCTATCCATGCGTGATGCCACTCGACTCCAACGCGGTATCGATCTGGGCGTAGAGCTCCTCAAGGCTGCCCTCGTTCCAGATGACTCGATCGACAATCTGCGATCGCTCCTCGTTAGTCATCTGGTTGCCCAATCGCGCCAAGGCGTCATCGCGTGAGAATCCCCGTAAAGTAACGAGGCGTTCGAGGGCGGTCGCCGGGGTGACCTGCACCGCCCAGACTTCGTCCAATGAGAAGGCCGCTCGGTGCTCGCGGCTGTACAAGGGCAGCGCAACGAACACAGCCTCACCACGGGCCCGCTCGAGTTGCTCGCCAATCTCGATTCCGATGTATCCGTGAGTGATCAGATTCAGCCGACGCAGGGCGGTCCGGTCATGGAAAACGACGTCAGCCACGAAGGCCCGGTCCAGGGCCCCATCATCGCCAATTATGGCGTCGCCAAAGGCATCTCGCAAGACCGCCAGCGCCGGTTGACCCGGTTCGGTGACGTGGTGTGCGACCACGTCGGCATCGACGACCTCGAAACCCAGCACCCGTAGCCTCTCGGTCGCGGCCGACTTTCCTGCTCCAATGCCCCCCGCCACCACAATTCTCTTCACGATGTCACGCTAGTCAGTGCCTGTGACAACCCGATACGCGCTCCACCAGTGACACCAAGGCAGGCTTACTGTTGAGTAGTGTCACAGGAAGTTCTTGAGGGGGAATGGTGCTTCGATACGTGATTAGACGGCTGGTAATGCTCTTGGGCATCGTGTTCGTCATCTCCGTGGGTAGTTTTTATCTCATTCATCTCTTGCCCGGCGACCCCGCTGTCGTCATCCTGGGAACTGGAGCAACACCACAGAACAAGTTGATCCTCTACAAGCAACTCGGATTGAATCGGCCGATATACGAGCAGTACTTCACGTGGATTGGCAACGTCCTGCACGGCAACATGGGCACGTCGTTCATCTCACAGACTTCGGTCGCTTCGACGATACGAGCCGCCCTGCCTATCGACGTGGAACTGATCGTCCTCAGTCAGATATTGGCCTTTGCCGCGGCCATACCGCTGGCCATGCGTTCTTCGCGAAGGCCCGATGGTCCACTCGACCGCATCCTGGGCGCCACCAGCTTCACCCTGCTCTCGGTTCCGTCGTTCATCATCATCGTGCTTCTGGTCCTGTTCATCTCGATCAAACTCGGAATACCCCACACCGGCCCGTCGTCCTACGTCACCTTGTCGAGTGACTGGATAGCCAATCTCGAGAGTCTGGCCCTACCGGCGTTCACCTTGGCAATTGGCAGTTTCGTCGTCTACTACCGAGTCCTTCGCAGCGACCTCATCGCGACGCTCCAGGAGGAGTTCATCACGATGGCGCGCTCCAAGGGCATCAGTCAGCGAAGGATCATGTGGCGTCACGCCTTTCGACCATCCTCAGTCGCGCTATTGGGTTCGGCCGGAGTCAACATCGGCGGACTACTCGCCGGGGGATTCGTAGTGCAGTACCTCCTCGCGATCCCGGGTCTCGGCTTCACCTTGATCAATGCCATCAACATGAGTGATTACCTACTCGTTCAGGGCATCGTGCTCGTCGTATCGGTCGGCGTCGTGCTGATCAACTTCATCTTCGACTTCATCATCAACATCGTCGACCCGAGGATCAGCCGTGAATGAACTACTCGAAGAAGTGTCTTTGGTCGAGCGACCTGAGAAGAACAAGCCCCTGGGCATCCTGTTCTGGGTGTGCGTGGGTTGGGTGGCGTTGAACGTCTTTGGCGCCATCTTCGCCAACGTCCTTCCTCTACAGAACCCCCTATTCGAGAACTTCAGCGCGGTCAACGCAGGTCCCGGACTCCACCACCTCTTCGGTACTGACGACCTCGGTCGCGATATCTTCTCGCGCGTCGTCTACGGTTCGCGCGTCTCGATCGCCGTTGGAGTTGGAGCCATGCTCATCGGATTCGGTATCGGTGCTCCTCTCGGGATGCTCGCGGCGTACCGTCGAGGACGTTTCGACATGGTGCTCACCACCGTCATGTACATTCTGCTCGCCTTTCCGGCCATTATCGCCACAATCGCCGTGCTCTCGTTCTGGGCTCCGCGTGGACTGGCCAAGATCATCCTGGTCATCGGTTTAGCCTCGGTGCCACTGGTCTATCGAGTGATTCGCACGGCGACCATGTCGATTGCCACCAAGGACTACATCATCGCAGCCAAGGTCCAAGGTGCCACTGATCGACGAATCCTCGTGAAGGAGCTATTGCCGAACGTCACACCGATCGGCGTCTCATTCCTACTCATCGGCGTGGCGACGGTAATCACGCTCGAAGGAGCGCTCGCCTTCCTCGGTCTGTCGGTGAACCCTCCGACGCCATCGTGGGGCAACATGATCAATGAGGCTCGAACGGTGATGGCCCAGAATCCCTGGCTGGTCATCTTCCCCTCCCTCGCCCTGTGCTTGTTCCTCCTGTGCCTGAACTTCATCGGCGATCGCCTGCGGAGCCACTTCGATGTCACCGAGGTGAAGCTATGAGCGAGAACGAAAAGCTACTGGTCGTCAAGGACCTGGTTACCACCTTCGCCACCCCCGGAGGACCTCTGCCTGCGGTAGGGGGCGTGAGCTTCGACCTCGATCAGAACGAAACCCTTGGGATTGTGGGTGAGTCCGGATCGGGCAAGACCGTCCTTTCGAGAACGATCATGGGACTGCAACCGAGGACCAACGTCACGGTGAGCGGCTCGGCGCTCCTCAATGGCTTCGAGGTCGTGGGCGCCAGTGAGCGCGCCAAGCGCCAGATCTGGGGAACCGACGTCGCGATGGTCTTCCAGGATCCGATGACCTCGCTCAATCCCGTGATGAGAATCGGAAAGCAGATTGACGAATCGCTGCGGGTTCGCCATGGCATGAGCCGTTCGTCCGCCAAGCACCGGGCCATCGAACTGCTCGAACTGGTGGGTATTCCCTCCCCCCAGCAGCGATACAGTGCCTATCCCGGCCAGCTGTCGGGCGGAATGCGCCAACGGGTGGTCATTGCGATTGCGCTGGCGGGCTCTCCCAAACTCCTCATGGCCGACGAGCCAACGACCGGCCTGGACGTGACCATCCAGGCGCAGATACTCAACCTGCTCGATGAATTGAAGGAACGCCTCAAGATGTCGGTGATCCTGGTCACCCACGACCTCGGTGTGGTCGCCACTCGAACGTCGCGAATCATCGTCATGTACGCCGGACGAATCGTCGAAATGGGCACGACTCGCGACGTCTTCCAAGACCACCGCATGCCCTACACCCGCGCGCTACTCGAAAGTTCGCCCAAGGTCGCCAGTCCTTCGCATACGCGTCTGGTCACCATCCCCGGTCGACCGCCCAACCTGTTGAAACTCGCCGCCGGCTGTAGCTTCGCGCCGCGTTGCGCCTACGCGACAGACCGTTGTCGCCAAGAGCGACCCGAACTGCAGCCAGCGGGCGATCCAGGGCACCTCTTCGCCTGCTGGAATCCCCTGCCCACGACTCGAGGAGCCACGCCCCAATGACTCAAGAACGTCAACCACTGCTGAAGGTTCGAGACCTCAACGTCGTCTTTGGCTCGCGCCATCATGCCGTCAGCGCTGTCGCGGGCGTCAGTTTCGACATCTTCCCCGGAGAGACCCTCGGTCTGGTGGGCGAATCGGGATGTGGCAAGTCAACCACCGGCAAGGCCCTCATGAGGATCGTCGAACCTTCGAGTGGCACCATTGAGCTCGAGGGTGTCGACATCGCCTCGCAGTCGGGCAGGGCGCTTCGAAACATCCGCACCCATATGCAGATGATCTTTCAAGATCCAATCAGCTCGCTCAATCCTCGAAGACGCGTCAAGGACATCGTCGCCGAACCCCTCGATTGCTGGAAATCCGTGAAGGGAACCGAACGCGATGTCCTGATCAGCGACCTGCTCAACAAAGTTGGGATCGATCCGGCCGTCTACGGAAATCGATACGCCCGACAGTTCTCGGGAGGGCAGTGCCAGCGCATCTCGATCGCGCGGTCCCTGGCGATGCGACCCAAGTTGCTCATCTGTGACGAGATGGTCTCGGCTCTGGACGTTTCGGTTCAGGCCCAGATCCTCAACCTGCTCGAGGACTTGAAGCACGAGTACGGTTTGACCCTCTTGTTCATCGCTCACGACCTGGCGGTGGTGAAGAACGTGAGTGACCGCGTGGCGGTCATGTACCTGGGCAAGATCTGCGAGATCGGACCAGGCGACTCACTCTACGAGGCTCCCGCCCATCCCTATACCAAGTTCCTCCTGGGAGCGGCCCTGGAAGCAGACCCCGATTCACCAATGCACAGCCAGGTTCTCGAAGGCGAGCCACCCAGTCCGCTGAATCCGCCCAGTGGATGCCGTTTTAGGACTCGCTGCCCCAACGCCACTGAACTGTGCGCCAGTGAGGAGCCTCAACCCCGTGAGATCGCACCGGGCCACCAGGTGGCCTGCCACTTTCCGCTGACGATCACGCGTAAATAGTTCGCTCCCCGCACCAAGTACGGGGAGCGAACTCTTACATTTCTGGCCTTTAGACCTCGAGCGGAGCGTCCGACTCTTCAGCGGAGTCGGCGTCAGGCGCCTTGCCCGCCACCTCCGTTGCGTACTCGGCCCAGGCGGCCTGAGCTTCGGTCTCGGGCGTGAACTCGCCATACTCGAGTCCTCCGATGTAGTTGCCTTCACTGTCGTAGGCGTGTGAACCAAAGGCCTCGCGATACTCCTCAGAGACCTCACCACCTTCGGCAGCCTGCTTGATCGATAGGCTGATACGACGACGGGCGGTGTCGAGTTCGATGATCTTGACCCACAGCTCCTCGCCGGCGGTGACGACCTGATCGGGAGATTCGACGTGGTGCGCTGCCATCTCCGAAATGTGAACGAGACCCTCGATACCTTCGCCCACCTGCACAAAGGCGCCAAAGGGCACCAACTTGGTGACGCGTCCGTAGACCAACTGGTCCACCGCATGACCGTCGGCGAAGACCTGCCACGGGTCGGACTGGGTGGCCTTGAGCGACAGTGAGATCCGCTCTTTGGAGAAGTCGACGTCGAGCACTTCGACGTCGACCTCGTCACCCACGGTGACGACCTGACTCGGGTGATCAATGTGCTTCCAACTGAGTTCTGAGACGTGGATGAGGCCATCCATGCCGCCCAGGTCCACGAAGGCCCCGAAGTTGACCACGGAGCTGATGACACCATGACGTCGCTCACCGGGCTTGAGATTGTTCAAGAAGTCGCCTCGCTGCTCCTTCTGGGTCTCCTCGAGCCACGCCCGACGCGACAAGACCACGTTGTTGCGGTTGCGGTCGAGCTCGATGATCTTGGCTTCGACCGTCTTGCCGATATAGGGCTGCAGCTCGCGCACGCGACGAAGTTCGACGAGTGAAGCGGGCAAGAACCCTCGAAGGCCAATGTCCACGATGAGGCCACCCTTGACGACCTCGATGACGACGCCCTTGACGACCTCGTCTCGGACCTTGAGCTCTTCGATGTTGCTCCACGCCTTTTCGTATTGGGCGCGCTTCTTGGAGAGGACGAGGCGTCCCTCCTTGTCCTCTTTTTGCAGGACGAGACACTCGATACGCTCGCCCATCGAGACGATCTCAGACGGGTCAACGTCATTGCGGATCGAGAGTTCCCGAGCGGGGATGACACCTTCGGACTTGAAACCAATGTCGAGCAATACCTCGTCGTGGTCGATCTTGACGACCGTTCCGCTGACGAGATCACCATCTTCGAATTCGAGGACGCTGTCACCCACCAGGGTGGTCAGGTCGGTTCCGACCATGTTGTCCTCGGTGATGACGCGCGGTATGTAATTACCCTCCGCGTCGAAGGTTCCCATTTGGACGGGGGAAAGGAGGCTGGAGCCTTCCGACATGCGTACTTCTTTCATACGACCACACCGGGGTCCGCTAGACAATAGGGGCTGGGTCTCCGGTGTAAACCCAGCAATTCAGCCTAGCAGTCACGTCTTCAGCCCTTGGCCGCGGCCCAGTTCGGTCCCCAATGTAGTGAAACCTCGAGCGGGACACTCAGGTGAGCGGCGTTGGTCAACGCATCGATCATGATCAACTGGACTTGGTCCTTTTCTTCGACCGGAGCCTCCACCAGCACTTCGTCATGCACCTGAAGGATCAAGCGTGCCTCCAGGTGCTCGCTGCGCAGCGTGCGGTCCAGGCGAACGAGCGCTGACTTGAAAATATCGGCCGCCAACCCCTGAATTCCCGCATTCATCGCCTGGCGCTCAGCTGCTTGACGTTGCGGGCCCACCGACGTGGCGAGGTCCGGAAAAGGACGGATCCTGCCGAACTCGGTGCGCGAATAGCCGTTGTTGCGAATCTCCTTGATCGTCGCGTCCATGTAGGCGCGCAGACTGGGAAAACCTTGAAAATACTTGTCCATGATCTCACGAGCCGAGCTCACCGGAACACCGAGGCGCTGGCTGAGGCCGAATGCCTCCATCCCGTAGGCCAACCCGTAGGAGACTGCCTTAGCCTGCTCGCGCTGTTCATGGCTGACTTGAGAGGGCGCGATACCAAAGACCGAAGCCGCGATCGTGCGGTGCACGTCCTCATTCGAGGCGAACGCTGCCAGTAGGCCCTTGTCCTGGGAGAGGTGGGCCAGAATCCTCAACTCGATCTGGTTGTAGTCCGACACGGCCAACTCCCAACCTTCGCTCGGGACGAAGGCAAAGCGCAGGCGCCGGCCCTCGAGCGAACGCACGGGAATGTTGTGCAGATTCGGATTCTCCGACGAGAGCCGTCCGGTACGCGCCACCGTCTGATGGAACGTCGCATGGATTCGCCCGTCGCTTTGAACGGTACCGATCAACGGAGCACCGTAGGTGCTGCGTAGTTTCTCGACTTCACGATATCGAAGGATCAAGGCAACGATGCGATGCTCGTCCTGGATGGACTCGAGACTGTTGGCATCGGTCGAGAATCCGGTGCGGATCTTCTTGGTCGCGGTGAGTCCAAGCTCACTGAAGAGCACCGTTTGCAGTTGCTGGGGAGAATTCACCTTGAACGGGTGCCCGGCCACCTCTTGGATCTCGCGATCGAGCGCTTCGGCCTCTTGGGCGAACTCGCCCGCGATACTCCTCAACAGATCCACGTCCACTCGAATGCCGCGCGCTTCCATCCGACCCAACACCATCACCAAGGGCAGCTCAATCTGCTCATAGACGAATCCGAGGTCCCAGCGCACGACCTGCTCGCGAAGCGCGTCGCAAAGTCGCGCCACCAACAGCGTCTGGCCAACTAATTGGTCGTCGTCCGAGACCGAATCGAACAATGACGGCGAGTCCTTGGCCATTGGTTCGTCGAGAAATCGGTGGGCAACTCCCGCGAGGTCGTATGAGCCGCTTGTTGCATCGACCAAAAAGGCCATGATCGCTGAGTCGTCGCTCGGTTCTCGCAACTCGACACCGCGCTCGGCACCCAGACGAAAGAGAGCCTTGACATTGTGACCAGCCACGGCGTGCGCACCAACGTGTTCGAAGAATTCGTCCAGACTCGACGTGGCGAAGCGGCGACTTCGGGGGTCGAGAGCAGCGATACGCGCCTGGTGCAGGGCGACGATCGGTGTCTGACACTCGCTGAGCAACTCGGCCATCGAGCCCGAACGTGTCGGCGCGATCTCTTGTACAGGCGTGCGTTCGGCTACTGGGGCGATGTCTGGCGACGTCGCCGCTTGACCCAAGAGTCCCTCACTCATCAGCTTCTCGAATCGCGCTCGCACCGTACTCATCTCGAAGCGCTCGAAGAACGCGTTGACCTCAAGACGATTCCAGCCACCTAGGGTGATGTCTTCAAGGGTGAAGTCCAACGGCACGTCTCTGATCAAACGCATGACCTCGGCGTTGGTGCGCGCGCGGTTCTCGAATGCGGCGAGGTTCTCGCGCAATTTCGGCGTCAAGTCACTCAGGTGCGAGAACAGCTCGTCCATGTCGCGATACTGGGTGAACAACTTCGCCGCCGTCTTCTCCCCCACCCCCGGCACACCGGGCAGGTTGTCAGAAGCGTCGCCGCGCAGTGCCGCCAGCAGCGGATAGCGCGCGGGCTCGATCCCGCAACGCTCCTCGATCCCCGCTTCATCGTAGAGCGAGTAATCCGACACACCGCGCCGGTTGTAGAGCACGCGCACGTACGGATCTTCCACCAACTGAAAGGCATCGCGGTCACCGGTGACCACGATGACGGGAAGGTGCGCCTCGCGACCCCACGTGGCGAGCGTCGCTAGAACGTCGTCGGCCTCGAAGTTCGTGACTCCGAGCACGGGAATGTTCAACACTTCACACAGCGAGCGGATCAAGTCGAACTGGGGTTCGAGCTCGACGGGGGTCTCGGCACGTCCGCCCTTGTACTCCTCGACCATCTGGTCGCGAAAGGTGCCGCCGGCCAAGTCGAACGCCACGGCGAGCGCACGTGGGCGCTGGGTGCGAATGAGCGAATGCAACATCGAGGCGAAGCCGTGCAACGCGTTGGTGACCAGACCTTCTGAGGTCTTGATATCGGTGGTGAGCGCGAAGAAGGCCCGAAAGGCGAGCGACATCCCGTCCAACAACAACAGTGGCCGTTGGTCAGCGGACGGCTCAGCCAACGAACTCGCCCTTCAAGATCAGCTGGGCGACGTCACGCATGCGCGTGCGCCCTCGCATGGCGGACTGCTGAATGACCTCGAAAGCGGCCGGTTCGTCGAGTCCCCGCTGCTCCATCAGCATCTCCTTGGCCCGCTGGACGATCTCTCTGGTCTCGATCTTGTCGTCGACCACGTGCGCAGTCTCAGCCACGCTGCGAGCAGCAGCGCCCGAAGGACTCACGAGCGCCGCAAGTTTCGGCAGTAGCTCACTGCTGCGAAACGGCTTGACGAGGTAGGCCACTACGCCAGCGTCGCGCGCACTCTCGATGAGCGAACGCTGGCTGAAGGCGGTCAGTAGAACTACCATCGTGCCCGAACCCTTCAGTTCGCGCGCGACTTCAATGCCGTCCATCCCCGGCATCTTGACGTCCAGCAGTGCCAGGTCTGGTTGGAACTCACGGACCATTGCCAGCGCGTCATCACCACGTGCGGCCTCGCCGACAATCAGGTAACCGTCCCCTTCGAGGATCTCCTTGAGGTCCAGGCGAATGATCGACTCGTCATCGGCGATCACAACTCGTTTATCCATGGTCATCCTTCGGTATCCAGTCGCGAAGAAGTTCGTCGCGGACCTCGGTCAATTCGTGAACCTCGCCGATTCTCCGCACCAACTCGGCCGCCGCTGCCTTTACATGGCGCGACAAGTCGTCGTACTCGTGGGTTTGCTGAGGTGTCTCGGAGACGAGCGCGCGAATTCGAGCGTCTTCGAGTGCGTCATTCCACACTGCAACCTGCTCTTCGAGAACCTTCTGACTCTCACGGGCCTGGGAGAGTTGACGTTGCACGTCTTCGAGGCGACGTCGGTGCAGTCGAGAACCCATGCATCGAGTCTAAATCCTCGTTGACTCAACGGTCGTAACCAGGTGCGAGGTTTCGAGCATTCTGGTCGCCGGCACCGCTCCGAAGCTATGGTGCCGATACTCGACTTCGGACCCGTACGCGGATTCTTCAATCCCAACGATCGCGAGGTCGCTCGGCTCATCCACCAAACTTCGCGCCAGTGCGCTATGGACGCAACGTGCATACGGCGATTCGAAGAAGCCACCGACGTAAGGGCGAAGCCCCGCCTCCTTCGCGCGCATGATGATCGTACGGGCATTGGCCAGTCCGCCCACCCTCGCTGGTTTGACGCACACGATCGACGCCGCACGGTATCGCACGACCTGATCGATGTCGCGAGGCGAACGAATACCTTCGTCGAGGCTGATCGCCACGTCGAGCTGTTCGCCCAAGCGTGCATGGTCGATCACGTTGCCCGGGGCGAACGGCTGCTCCACACCTTCTATCTCAGCGTGAGGACGAACGGCGCCGACCAATTCGATGACCTCGGCGTCGCTCGAGGCGCTGCAGTTGAAGTCGAGCAGTACCGGCAGATGGACACTTGCCAGACGCTGGAGCATGGAGGACTCGACGGCGCCCGGGCGGACCTTCACGCGAAGTCGAGTTGCCCCCTGGTCGATCAGCCACGGGTCAAGCTCGATGAGGGACACCGTCGACTGCAGTGGCGTGTCATACAAAGGCGGCCACAGTTCTTCGACCGACGTCTCTGCGACGCGCATCTCACGGTCCAACAGCGCCATCTCCACGAGCGACACCGCCGGGTTGGAGGCGGCACGAGGACCGGCGAGTCTCGCCACACGACTCCACGACGGCAGCGAGCCCTCGCGATCGATTATCTGTCTCAGTTGGGGCAGGACGACGGCGCCTAGCTCATCGAGTACGTCCGAAACGGCGGGGTCGCCGTTCAAAGCCGCAGGTTGGGGGGACACCTCGCCGTAGCCGGTCTCACCGTCGAATTCCACCCCAAGGTACAGCCGGCTACGCACTGCGTGTCGCTCGTTCGCCGCCGCGACGGGCGACTCTAAGGTCACATTGCGCCGCCAGAGCTCGACCTTCATCCCAGCCACTTTAGAGTTGCTACTGTTATCGCCGCAGCCCGGATGGCGGAATCGGCAGACGCGGAGGCCTCAAAAGTCTTTACTCGAGAGGGTGTGTGGGTTCGAGTCCCACTCCGGGCACGCA
>JABEUR010000040.1 GCA_013044405.1 Acidimicrobiaceae bacterium
AACTCCTGACCTACGCATTACGAATGCGTTGCTCTACCGACTGAGCTACCCAGGCGCAAGCAAAAAGACTACTTGATGGCGGGCGAACACCCGTTTGACAACGAGATCAGAACTCCATCAGCGAGAACATCAGGTCGTGGAGCAAAAGGCTCTCATCGACATTTGCGGCGAGGCTGCGCGCCGATCGCGCTATCGCGTCGATGGCCCGTACGCAGGCCCCGACCCGATATTGGCTGCGCGCGTCGGCCCGGTCACCGACTTCAAGGTTCACCACCAATCGCTCTCGATAGACGTTGGTCAATGCCGTGAGACCGAAACGCAACTCGTCAATGCGAAAGCGGCGCTGTTCGCGCTTGAACTGCGCCTCGAGTTCGCGTCGATTCGTGAGCGACCTCTGTCCCAGGTCACTGGCCTCTCGGCGACGAAGTTCGATCTCCTCTTCTTGCATGCGAGCCAGCGGCGCTAGCGCTTCGTCGAGCGACCGTGAGATCTCGAGAGCCACTGCCGACGCCGTGGCGGGTGTTCCATCGAGGCGTTCGGGTACCGCGCGCCACTGCGCGATGCGCTGGGCGAGGGCCGCGTCACGTACGAGCACCCGGGCGCGACGCAGGTTCCCGCTAGCGGCGAGCGCGGCGACCTTGGCACCGTCGCGCTCAGCACCTTCGCGAACCAGGATCTGTTCGATATCGGCCTCGAGCAGTCCCTTCAACTTCACCTCGACGCATCGCGACACGACAGTGTCGAGGGCGGGCGGAACGTCTTCGGCGCCGAGCAGGAATACGGTGCGCGCACCGGGCTCCTCGAGCGACTTCAACAAGGCGGGTGCGCTGGGTGACGAACCGGTGGTCGTGAGCTCGACGTTCTCGATGACGACGATCTCGTAGCCCGAACCCAGGGGGCGGCGCCGGCTGACCCGCTCGGCCTCGCGCAACTCGTCGATGCGCCACGACACCCCCGCGCGCTGGGCGAAGTACACGTCGGGGTCGTTCCCACTCAGCACCAGTCGACAGACCTCGCAGGTCCCACATCCGTGCTCAGGACACTGCAGCGCGGCGCTCAATCCGACCAGCGCGTCGTGGAGGCTCGAACCAACCGGTCCACTCACGAGGTACGCGTGCACCGGGTTCTTGACGTACTGACGCATGGCCGCGACGGCACGTTCCTGACCGATCAGTGCGTCAAAGACGTCAGCCATTCGCCCAGGGGAGCTGATCTAGACGTTCGTCGATCACTCCAGCCACCTCGTCCTCGTCGCCCGTGGCGTCGACGACGAACCAGTTGTCGGGATTCTCTCGCGCGATTCGCAGGTACCCGGCGCGCACTCGATGGTGGAAGTCCACGTCAGCCGACTCGAAGCGATCGCGTGCGTCGCGCATCCGGCGTTCGTTAGCCACGTCGAGAGGGACGTCAAGCAGGATCGTCAGGTCCGGGTGACACGCTTCGATGGCCAGTTGGGTGGCCGCCCACAGTCCTTCGAGATCGACCCCTCGCCCGTAACCCTGGTACGCCAAGGTCGAGGCGAAGAAGCGGTCGCTCACCACGGCTGTGCCCGTCTCGAGGGTCGGCTCGATCACCGTGCGTACGTGATGGGATCGATCCGCGAGCATCAAAAGCGCCTCGGTGACGGGCGACATCGACGTTCGAGCGTCGAGTAGCCACCGACGTAACTCCCCACCAAGGGCCGTATCACCGGGTTCGAACGTGAAGTGGGCACCCCGGTCCTGGGCGACGCGCCGAGCATGAGTGCTCTTGCCGCTCGCGTCGATTCCTTCGAAGACGAGGAACGTACCTCGACCCATCAGTGAACGTCCGTCGGCGGGATCTGAGCCGCGAGTGCGGCGTTCGCCTGGGCTCCCTTGGCGAGCGCGGTGCGCTTGGCCACCGCTCCGGTTTTAACCGCGGCCCTCTTCGCCGGCGCCCTCTTCGCCGGCGCCTTCTTGAGCGCCTTCGCAGCCGACTTCTTCGTGACCTTCTTAACGGGCCGACGCGACTGCGAGGAAGGATCAGCGTTGCGCCGTTCGGCCAGCAACTCACAGGCCCGGTCGAGCGACAGGGTCTCTGGTGTGTCACCGAGTCGAAGGGTCGCGTTGAGTTCTCCGTCGGTGACGTAGAGACCGAAACGGCCACTGCGCACGACCACCGGGCGCTTGGTCACCGGATCCTCGCCCAACTCCTTGAGCGGGCCGGCCGGCGCTCGGCGTCCGCGCTGCTTGGGTTGGGCCAGCAGCGCCAGCGCCCTCGACTCGTCGATCGAGAAGATCTCATCCTCACTCTCGAGCGAACGCGTCTCCTTACCCCACGTGATGTAAGGACCGTAGCGACCATTCTGGGCGTTGATCGGCTCGTGGTCCTCAGGGTGCAGAGCGACGATCCGCGGTAGCGAGAGGAGCCGGCGTGCGTCGTCGAGGGTGATCGTCTCGGGCTGCATCGTCGAAAAGAGCGAGGCCGTCTTAGGCTTCTCTTTCGGATCGGTCATCTCGCCCACCTGGACGTAGGGTCCGTAGCGCCCGGCCTTGAGCAAGATGGGCAGCCCGCTCACCTCGTCGATGCCCAGTTCACGGTCATTGCTTGGAGCGGACAGCAACGCCAGGGCGTGCTCGACACTCAAGGAATCGGGCTCGGTCGCCTCGGGAATCGAGACCCGTTGCTCACCGTGGATGAGGTAGGGCCCGTATCGACCTGATCGCACCGAGACCGCCAGGCCGTCGGGCGCGACGCCGAGCGCGATGGAGTTGATCGCCGCGAAGTCGAACTCGTGCTCACCGTGGGTCATGCGCTCCAGTCCGAGCTTGGCGAGCTCGGTCTTCGCGTCGGGATCACCGAAGTAGAACCTGCGCAACCAGGGCTCGAGGTCCTGGCGTCCTTGGGCGATCTCGTCGAGTTGATCCTCCATTGCAGCAGTGAACTGATAGTCCACGAGGTCGGCGAAGTAGTGCTCGAGCAAGTTCACCACAGCGAAAGCCCGAAAGGCCGGGACCAGGGATTTACCCTTCTTCCAGACGTATCCTCTGCGGTCGATCGTCTTCATCACCGAGGCGTAGGTGGAGGGTCGCCCGATACCGAGATCCTCGAGTTTCTTGATCAGCGTCGCCTCCGAATAGCGATCGGGAGGTTGCGTGTCGTGTCCCTTGGCCTCAGTTCCCAAGACGGGGACGATCTCGCCCACGCTCAGTGGCGGAAGGATTCGCTCCTGGTCGGCGAGTTCGGCCTCGGGGTCGTCGGTCCCTTCGACGTAGGCGCGGCGAAATCCGGGAAACTCGATGCGCATACCGGTCGCGACGAGACCGACCTGGGTGCGTTCGCCCAGTCCCTCGACGCCCGTCAAGGTCGCACTCAGGCGAACCCGGTCTTGGGCCAGGCGTGCGTCGACCATCTGCGAAGAGATCGTTCGTTTCCAGATCAAGTCGTACACCGCCAACTCGTCACCGCCGAGGTTGGCCTGCGCATCGTCGAGAGTCCGGAAGGTCTCGCCGGCGGGTCGAATCGCTTCGTGAGCCTCCTGGGCGTTCTTGACCTTGCGGTCATAGCGTCGCGGTGAGTCGGTCACGTAGTCATCACCGAACATCGAGGCCGCCAAGGAACGCGCCGCTTGGATCGCTTCGTTGGACAGCGTCGTCGAGTCGGTTCGCATGTAGGTGATCCAGCCCTGCTCGTAGAGCCGCTGGGCCGCGCGCATCGTGCGCTCGGGGTCGAAGCGCAGTTTGCGACTCGCTTCGATCTGCAACGACGAGGTCATGAACGGCGCTTGAGGACGCTGGGTGCGCGCCGTGGAGGTGATCGAGTCGATGCGCACCTCGGCTCCGATGAGCTGGCGGGCAATGGACTTGGCCGACGCTTCGCTGAGGACCTGGACCGCGCTCTTGGACTCCAGGTGTCCGGCGGAGTCGAAGTTCTTTCCCGTTGCCAGGGCCGCCCCGTCGAGCGACTCGAGCGTCGCTTCGAATGCCGCACTCTTCGCCTCGAGGGTCGCGCTGACGTCGAACCACGTTGCCGAGGTGAAGGCCATTCGTTCTCGCTCACGGTCGCACACCAGACGGATCGCTACGGACTGGACCCGCCCCGCGGAACGAGCCTTGTCAACGGCGCGCCACAGCACGGGCGAGACCTCGTAGCCAACGAGTCGGTCGAGGAAGCGTCGCCCTTCTTGGGCGTCAACGAGGCGAAGGTCCAGGTCTCGTGTCTCACTGACGGCCCGCTCGATCGCCGACGGGGTGATCTCGTGAAAGACCATTCGCTTGACTGGAACCTTGGGATTGAGCACCTCCTGGAGGTGCCAGGCGATGGCCTCGCCTTCACGGTCCTCGTCGGTGGCCAGGTACAGTTCGTCGACCTGCTTGAGCGCCGCTTTGAGTTCCGAGACGATCTTCTTGCGATCGCTCGAAACAACGTAGACGGGCTTGAAGTGGTCGTTGACGTTGATCCCGAGACGAGCCCACTTCTCTCCCTTGACCGAAGCCGGGATATCGGCGGCGCTCTGAGGCAGGTCGCGGATGTGACCAATGGACGGCTTGACGATGTAGTCGGCGCCGAGCATGCCTTGGATTCGAGTGGCCTTCGCCACCGACTCAACGATCACCAATGCTCGGGCCATGCTCACCACCTCTCGAGAAGAATTCAACGTGACGCGATTCGTCACGACGCTCTACAAGATAGACAGGTCTGGCGCACCCGAGACAACATCCCGTCCTGCTCACCTGCTCTGAAACGTCCAATCACCAGTGTCTGAAGGAAAATCCTCTAGTCGACCCACCACTTGGTTGGCGTCGGCGAAGCTGGCGGACACGCCGCGCTCACCCAGGCCACCCCAGAGCGTGAGGGGTGCGAAAACCTTTCGCCCCGACGTGAGTCGCCGAGCAGCGCGCTCAAGTTGACGAGTCTCGTATGCGGTGACGTCATCGTTGCAACGCGCTTTCGTCTCGGGTGGTCTCACTCAAGACGAAGTCCACCGGTAGGCTGGACCGGAAATGAAACGAGAAAACCGACGGGAACATGCACGACCGCCCCGCGGAAGCCTCCTCATTCTGGACCCGATAGGCGAGTCCGCGCGACCGTATGACCTTGCGATGATCGAAGGGCGAGGCGACCCGCGCAGCGCCGTGTGGCGCCCCTCTGGGTTGGCCTTCGAGGCGCGCGCATCATGAACCGAGCGGGCAAGCTCGCCCGACTCATCGCAGCGCTGGTCGTCGCGCTGGGTCTGGGCGCTGCCACGTTCGGACCCGAATTGACGGCGTCGGCCGGGCCCGCATGGCAGGTGGCGTGGACATCACCGATGGACCTCAACATCGGATACACCCAGAACTCCACCGTGCGCGACATCGCCACGGTGCCGGTGTCAGCGACGTCGATAGAACTGACATTCTCCAACCTTTGGAGCAAGACTCCGACCACCTTCATTGGCGTGACGGTCGGCGTCGTGCAGAGTGGCGTGAACGTGGTGCCCGGGACCTTTCGTCCGGTGACCTTCAACGCGGGCAGCCGCCAGGTCACCATGGCCCCCGGGGCGCAGGTGACCAGCGACCCGGTTGCGATGATCGTACGGGCCGGCGAGACGATCTCGGTGTCGATCGCGGTATCGGGATGGGCGGTAGTGAGCGCACACACGTGCTGCTATGGCAACACCGACACCTGGGCGACGAGCAACAACGTCGGCAACCTCACGACGAGCCCCACGGCAACGGGGTTCAACCCGCTCCTGACCGGCGCCTACATCCGCTGGCTCACGGGAATCTCGGTGGCCGGTTCGCCGGCGATCGGATCGATCGTCGCCTTTGGCGACTCGATCACCGATGGTTATGGCTACACCAACAATGGTTTCAGTTGGGTAACGGCGCTGCAACGACGTATCTCGCTCCTACCCCCCGATCAACAAGTTTCGGTGGTCAACGAAGGAATCGCGGGCAACACGATCGCGGCATTTCCTCCGAGAACCTCCTACGAGGAGACGTCGGGCGGCCTGGCCGGCGTGACCCGCTTTTCCACCGACGCACTGGCCTGGCCCGGAGTGAGGGACGTCTTGGTGCTGCTCGGAACCAACGACATCTGGTTCGGAGCGGGCGGGCTGGGCAAGCCGGTGCCCCCCTACGGCACTCCGCTGTCTATCGAGGGTGCGATGCGCCAGATCATCGTCCAAGCGCACGCCAAACACGTGAAGATCTACGGCATCACCCTCTTGCCGCGCGCCACGTCCACGGCGGCCGACCACGATCAACCCGAATACTGGGGACCCCAGGAACAGGCCGTGCTCCAGGCGGTCAACACCTGGATGCTCTCGGGAACGTCCGGCTTTGACGGGGTCATCGACCTGGGAGCCGTGATGGGCGACGTCTACAACGGAGCCTGTAGTCCGACCGTGCCCTTCGCGCCCTACTTCAATCCCGATCACCTCCACCCCAACGTCGCGGGCGAGACGGCCATCGGTGACGCCATCTCGACCGCCCTGTTCGGACTGGCCCAAGCCCCCCAGATCCCCCAGCTCGTCAGCGTGACCCCCACGGCCGGATGTGCCGCTGCCCGAACGGCGGCCACGGTCCTCGCCGCCGGCACGGCCCCCGGTACGACAACCACGACCTCGACGACATCGACCGTGCCCGCAACCACGACGACCAAGCCACCCGTGGGCCTGTTGAGTCGAGTCGACTCCTCGAAGTACCTGTGGTTAGCCCTAGCGCTGACCATGCTCGTGGCCATCTTGAGCGCGCGTCGACGTCAGTTGCGCCGACGCGCCGAGGCGCGACGCCGGGCGCTTCGCCCCACGAACTATCCGCGGGTACCACCACCGGCACCTCCGCGCCGATCACCGGGGTCACCCCCTGCGCCCAAGCGCCAACCCCCTCGGCGCTGAGACGATCAGTCCTCGGCTGCGTCGAGATGCAGGCGAAACTTCAAGAACTCCTCTCCGCTTTGACTTTGCATTGAGCCCTCCTGGAACCAGCCGAGTCGTTCATAGAAATGGCGGGCATCCATGTCGGGCGGCGTCACCAGGGTGAGCTCTTGGACACCGGCTTCACGGACGAGTGCCACCGCGGCGGCGACGAGCTCACGACCGACGCCTCGAGAGCGCGCACCTGGATCAACGAGCACATGGGTGATCTCGCCCACTCGGCGACCCGTGCCATCATTCGACCCGGCGCTGCTCGTTGCTCGACGTTTCAGCGCCAGGCGATAGAGGCCCCTGAGGTAACGCCGTGCCCGAGTGATGATGAGATCCTTCGCCAGTGGAGGACTGGTGAGCGCCCGGGCAGCTATCGAACCGGCCAGTCCCAGACCGTGGTCGCGGACCATGGCGCGAACGTGAAGTGCGGGGTCACTGGCCCCGAGCAGTACCCCGAGCAGAGCACCGTCTCGCTCACGCGCCACCAGCGCGAGACCTCCGGGCGAATGGATCCACGCCCGATAGTAGGTGCGCATGAAGCGAGGACCGAATCGCGAGAGGAACTCCATGTCGAGAACCACGCGATGGAGTTGCGCGGCCTCGACGACGTCTCGATCGCCCAATGGCTCGATCTTCAACATCCGAGTGACGCGACGAGCACCGGTCCCGAAGATCGATGACGTGGTTTGACAGAGGCGACGATAGACAACTGTAACGTCGCCTCGGCTTCGCGCGAGACGTCGAGCGAGCATCCCTGCGCTGACGGTACTGCTACGCTTTCGCCGATGTCACCTGCCCGACACCACCGGCGGGTCAATGTGCGTCGACGTCGAGCGCTGTTGGCGGCCTTCTTGGTATTGGCGACGGCGTCGGTCGTGGTGTTGGCCAGGGGCCACGCAACGCCGAGCACCACGACCAGCACCACAGCGGCGACTTCATCGACCTCCACCACGACCACCTCGCCATTCCCCTCCGCCGTGGGTCGAACCACGCTCACCGTCACCGAGCCGGCCAGCGGCTCGCTCGCCGCCCGGTCACTCTTTACGGTGGTGCGCTACCCATCGAGCGGGTCGGGGCCACTTCGTTCGAAGGGACCTTTCCCGCTCGTCATCTTTTCTCAGGGATACGGCGTCGCCCCCGAGTCGTACGTTCATCTACTGAACTCGTGGGCCGCGGCGGGTTATGTCGTGGCCGACCCGGCCTATCCGTTCACATCGCCGAACTCGCCCGGTGGCCTCGTGCGTAGCGACATCGTGCACCATCCCAACGATCTCAGCGCCGTGATCACGACACTCTTGACTGAGAGCGCGAGCAGTTCGGGCGTTCTGTCGGGGTTGATCGATCCCTCACGCATCGCCGTCATTGGTCACTCCGACGGGGGTGACGTCGCTCTCGCGGCGGTCGCCAATGACTGCTGTCGCGACCCTCGGATCAAGGCCGCGATTCTGCTCTCGGGTGCTGAACTGGCCTGGTTCCCGGGCAAGTACTTCACCACGCCTGGCGTTCCACTGCTCGTCGTGCAGGGATCGATCGACTACAACCTGAACCCCGTACCCTGCAGCGTCGCGCTCTACAACGAGGCTCCGCGTCCCAAGTACTACCTCTCGATGATCGGACAGACCCACTTCAGCGCCTACCTGCCGCCGGGCCGGGCCCTCAACGTGGTCACGCGCGTGACCATCGACTTCCTCAACGGCTACCTACGCCACTCAGCCACATCGCTCGCCTCGATGATCTCGGCGGGCAGTGTGCCCGGCCTCGCCGCGATCACCGCACAGGTGGCGCTGCCCCCGGTCGCTGGAGCGTGCCCGGACGGACCTTGAGGATGGTCACCGGGCCGGCTTCACGCCCTTGACGACATTGGCCTCGGAGACGACATTCACGCTCTCGAGGGCCTCGAAACCGGCCGCTTGGTAGAGGCGCATCCACGCCTCAGGAGTGATCGGGCGTTCGCGGAGGCGAAACAGGTAGCGCCCGGCGTTCTTCAAGATTCGCCAGTACCCCGGAATGCCCTTCTTCGCCATGACCTTGATCTTGCTGGCAATGACCTTGCGGTCGTCGCTCGAGGCGCCGCGTCCGAGCATCATGTCCGAATTGATCAGGACACCGCCAGGTTTGAGCCATCCGTACGCCGCGGTGACGACCTTGGCCTTGTCCGGGTCCAGTAGATGGTGCAACGCGTAGTTGCTGATCACGAGGTCCACTGAGGCTTCGGGCAGGTTCAGACGCTCGATCGGCGAGACGACACCCGACACGTTCTCGATCCCCTCGTCCTTGGCCTGAGCCTGCATTCGCTCGACCATCGCCGCACTCACGTCGACCCCGATGACGCTGGCACCGAGGCGCGCCAGGGCCAGCGCCAGTCGTCCCCCGCCACAGCCCAGATCCACGCAGACCATCCCTGGACGAACCTCGGCCATCTCAATGGCCTTGGCGGCAACCTTGGTCATACCGGCGTCGTTATGGCGGTCCCAGGTGTCCGCGCGTCTGGTCCAGGTACGTCGTTGGGTGCGGATCGACAGATTGGTCCCCTGGCGTCGCCCCCACGACGAACCGGACCCGTCGGGCGCGGAAGCGGAACTTGATTGGTCGGGCTGATTCATAGACACCTCAGGTGATCGATCGTTGGTTGGGAAAAGAGCATTGGGCCGAACTCGGGGCCCATCGAGGTACCGGTCACACCACCCAGGCGATGTTCACCTGCCCCGGACCCGAGTACCACGACGAACCAGGCGATAAGCCTACCAATCGGCGTACGCCGAT
>JABEUR010000003.1 GCA_013044405.1 Acidimicrobiaceae bacterium
AAGAACTCCCAGGCCTCGCTCATGGTCGATAAGGGATGTCGCGAGGGAAGCTCGAGCACGACTCGGGCGCGAGCATGATCGTCGAGGGCTCCCAAGAACGGAACCACGTCGGCGACGTTATAGACCACGTGATGCGCAGTCACGACGTCGGCCACAGGAGTCTCGAGAGCCACCATGGGCCAAAAGCCCTCGACGGTCTCGACGTCGAGTCCTCGCTCACGTGCGTTGCGCTCGAACATGACCAGCATCTCTGGTTGGTGGTCGACCCCGATGACCTTGCGCACCCGCTCGGACTGGGCCATGGCGGCGATTCCGCCACCACAGCCCACGTCCAGCAGGCTCGACTCACCGTTGAGTCGCTCTGCGGCGCGTTCGTGCGACGGGGTCGATTCGATGAGATCGGGTACTTCAAAGAGCACCGGGGGATGGATCCAGGGATCCTCTTCGGCTTGGTCCAAGATCCACTCGGGGATGGCCCAAGCTTCGAGGTCGCGTCGCCAATGCTCCGCCGCACTCATCGTCGATCAGCGTCCGCGAAGTCGTGACATGAATCCGCCGCCCGCAGGGGCCGACGAGGTCTCCTCGGCACACTTGCAACGGTCGTTCTTGGCTACTCCGGCGAGCGCCTGTTCGATGTGATTCCCACATCCACTCCAAGTCGGCTTACCGCACTTACGACACGTGGTTCTGTGACACATGATGTACTACCTTTCTGTTTTGGGTTGGATCTACTGCTTGATGACTGGGCACTCGGACGATCGACTGCTAACTGACGAGTTGGAGGTTGCGTGCGCTCGGTGAGTTGACCCACGTCTCGTAGCCACCATCCAGATTCATCACGTGGATGCCCTTCTCCTTGAGCAGCGCCGACGCGGTGTGACCACGCATTCCTACCTGGCACGTGACCAACACCCGGTCCTGGTTGAACTCGTTCAGGCGACCGCGGATCTCGTCGACCGGGATATTGATCGCGCCGGGAATCGTTCCCATGGCGAATTCCTGAGCGGTTCGCACGTCGACCAGTTGGAAGCCTTCGCGCTGCAATGTTTCGACCTGATTCCACTGCACGGTCTCTTCGAGGCCCGACAGCACGTTCTCCGCCACGTATCCAAGCATGTTGATAGGATCCTTCGCCGAACCGAAGGGCGGAGCGTACGCCAGCTCGAGGTCGGCCAACTCCGGAGCCTTCAGGCCCGCGCGAATGGCCGTGGCCAAGACGTCGATACGCTTGTCGACTCCTTCGGTACCAACACCTTGAGCCCCGAGGATCTCACCCGTGAACGGGTCGACGAGCATTTTGAGCGCCATCTTCTTCGCGCCCGGGTAGTAACCCGCGTGCGAAGCGGGATGGGTGTGAATCGCCTGGAAGCCGACTCCCATCGCCGTCAGTCTCTTCTCGTTCCAACCGGTGGTGGCGATGGTCAGGTCGAAGACCTTCACAATGGCCGTGCCAATTGTCTTCAACGGCCGTACGGTTCGACCGGCGATGTGATCGGCCACGACGCGACCTTGGCGATTGGCGATATTCGCCAACGGCACCAGGGTCGCGTTGCCGTCGAGGGCGTCGGTCTTCTCCGCGGCGTCACCAATTGCGTAGATCGACAGGTCGCTCGTCCGATTGAACTTGTCAACGACGACACCGCCGCGACTTCCCACTTGGAGGCCCGCGGCGCGCGCCAGAGAAACATCAGGTCGAACGCCGATGGCGACGATGACCAACTCGGCATCGAGCAGTTCGCCCGACGCCAACTCAACGGTGCTGGGGTGAATGGCCACCACCGACTCTCCGAGGTACAAGCCAACGTCGTGACCCTGGATCTCGTCGGCGACCAGTTGGGCCATCTCGGGGTCGAGGGGCGCAAGCACCTGGGCAGTGGCTTCGACGATCGAAGTCGCGACCCCGCGGTGATGGAGATTCTCGGCGATCTCCACGCCGATGAACCCGCCACCGATGACGACCGCACTCGAAGGGATCCGCGCCACGGCTTCGGACATCTTCTGCACGTCTTCAACGGTACGCAACGGCATGGCCCGAGCGATTCCGGGAATCGGCGGAATGACCGGTGTCGCGCCAGGACTGAGCACCAACACGTCATAGGAGAGTTCATAGACCTTGGTGGTGCTGAGATCAACGACCTCGACGACCTTGGCCGCGGCGTCGATCGCGGTCACCTCGGTGTGCACTCGCACGTCGAGCGCGAAGCGTCGATGCAGTGACTTGGGGGTCTGGAGCAGAAGCGCCGACTCGTCTTCGATCACGCCGCCCACGAAGTACGGCAGTCCGCAGTTCGCGTACGACACGTGACCGCTTCGTTCAAGAACGACGATTTCCGCTTCGGCGTCGAGACGACGAAGACGAGTCGCGGCGGACATCCCACCCGCTACTCCACCAATGATGACTACTCGCATGTTGTTCCTTAGGCCAGGCTCAAAAAGAGCTTTTGAAGTTTTTGGGTTGTTGCTTCGCTATCGATGGCGGGATCGGCGATGCATTCGGTGAGACTCGCCGATATCAGGGTGAACGCGGCGGTGTTGAGGGCCTTGCCGACGGCGGCCATCTGCATGACCACGTCTTCGCAGGACCTTCCCTCTTCGAGCATGCGCACGATGGCTCCCAATTGCCCGTGGGCGCGGCGCAGCCGCTTGCTGATGGCCTCGACCTGCTGCTCGTCTTGCAAGATGTGGGTCACTTCCTTTGCTTGCATGTGCTTCCTTCTCCCTGGTAGTGGTGCCCATCGTGGGCATCGTTCGTGTTCAGTGACTGCCTTTGGTGATCATCGTCAACATCCGCAAGTTGAGCGCAACAAAGCGCCAAGTCTGAAAGACGAGGTTCTTACGCCGACGAATGGTCTGCTCGGTCGGTAGCGGACTCGAGGCGATACTGGCGGTGGCTTCATCCATGGGTAACCTTTCTGTTCGTTTGAGGTAGGACTATTCGGGTATCAAGTACCACAGGGGGCGAGCCTTGGCCTTGTAGATGAATGCGACGTGAAGCATGTACTTGATCCAGTGCCCGGCGAGACCGATCTCGCCGAAGGTGTCCTTGGCGCTTCGACCCGTGCGACCGAAACGCTGATAGTCCGGAACCACGGGGTACATCGTCATCGCCGCGGCCGAACCGCGACGTAGTCCGGTCCCCGCAGAAGCCACGCAGGCCGCCCCCATGCTCGACATCGATGCTTTGTGGTCGGTGGCCGACGAACCCATTTTGATGCGGTCAAAGATCGTCAGCGCCGCCGTCTTTCCCATGACACCCGAGGGCATCCCGGTGCGAGGTGGCGCCGGGGTGATCACGGTGCCGTTGGGACTGGTGCGGGGCATCGAAATCTGATGGGGCGGTGCGAAGGCGATCCCGACGCCAAAGACATTGGGGAATCTCGAACTCTCATAGGTGCTGGGCCAGTCCTCGGCACGCCACTGCTCGAAGGGCTTGGCCGCGTAGTTGGCGTCGACCTTCATGAAGCCACTCGGCGCGAACACTTCGGCGCTGACATCGTCTCCCACGGCGTTGAACGCCTGCAGGTCGGCGCCTCGAAAGGGCGGCAGCAGCATCGCGAAGTCGTACTCGAGTTGGTTCTTGGAACCGTCGAGCTGTTCGTAGTTGATGACCCCGGGCTCGATCTTCTCCACGTGTGCGCCGAGCACGGCGTTGACCCCACGCTCGCGAAACAGGGATTCGGTCCAGAGCTTGCTCGTCGTCTCAAGACCCTTTTGGGTAAAGGTCATCCCGCCGACACCGAAGTCGCCGAGCTCGTACTCGTTGGTGAGATAGGTGATGTCGGCCATGTCTCGAACGCCGGCGTCGCGCACTTCATGTTCGACATTGAAGGTGTACTCAAAGGCCGCGCCTTCGCAGGTGCAAGTACCGTGTCCCACGCCGATCACCAGGCGCTGACGCTGCCCGGCCTTCATCTTGGAGATGACCGTGGCGAGTTGCGCCGCCGCCTCGGTGGCGTGGGGGGCCGTGCACACCGAGGCGGTATACCCATCGGGACCGAGTCCCGGGGTGGCGGCGAAATTGAGTTTCGGACCAGTGGCGTTTATCAAGTAGTCGTAGGCGATATTGGCCGTCTCGTTGAGTCGCGACGGATCGGTGAACGTAACGCTCACGTGCGGCGACTCCATGTCGGGCGAGCCCTCGGGGTACAACGCCGTGGCGAGGGCCTGGTGGAAGGTGATGCCCTTGCGCTTGTAGATCGGCGCCAGGGGGAACGTGACCTGGTCCGTGGTCATCTTGCCAACCCCGACCCAGATGTTCGAGGGAATCCAGTTCCACTTCGAATTGGGTGAGACCACCACGACTTCGTGGCCCTTACCCAGGAGGCGTCGCAAGTGCAACGCCGCTGTGTGACCGGAGATTCCAGCTCCCAACACCACTACTCGCGCCATGGCGCACCCCATTTCGTCTCTAATCCAAAGGCGGGACCATCTACGAACCGTGTCCGTGGCGTCCGTTTTTGGATACCCCCTAGGGTATCAGTCACCGAAGGCTGCGTCAAGTCATCATGCGATCACTGGCTCATGTCGGAGCCACCGCCCGCCGGGCCAAGAACGATTGACGAGCGCACTGAGCGCCAGGGGCCACCACCCCGGCCGTGGTATCGATCCACGTCAGATCTTGACGTACCCGTACTCAGCGCGAATCGCCCCGTCGTTCGCCATGCACTGGTTGAACGGATCGCGCTCGCCACCTGGCGAGAGGTGCGATTCGGATCTTCGCTCTCGACCAAGGCGTGCGCGTGAACCAACGCCTTCAGCGAAGAGATCCTCGCAGCGCCAGGACCCGTTGAGCGGTGATGATCAGTTGACGGTCATCCCGCCGTCTACGGCGATGTCGGCCCCGGTGATCGCCCCCGAAGCCGTTGAACAGAGCCACACGACCGAAGCCGCTACCTCGCCGGGCTCGATCAGTCGTCCGATCGGCTGTTGGGCCGCGAACGCTTCAGAACTGGTGAGACCATAGACCTTCGCCGATGCCTCGAGGATCGCCGTTCGAGTCGATCCGGGGCTCAGTGCGTTGGCGGTGACGCCGTAGGGGGCGAGGTCCATGGCCACTCCGCGTATCATCCCGACCACGGCGTGTTTGGCGGCCGAGTACGCGGCGAGGTGCAACAGCCCGGTTCGCCCGGCGGCCGAGGCGATCGCCACGATGCGTCCATGCGATTCTGGACCGTTAGCAATCAACGTCGGAGCCGCGGCCTCGATGATTCGTCGCACTCCTAAGACGTTCACCGACCAGACGGCATCCCATGCGGCGTCCGAGACCTCCCAGAGCGCTGCGCCCCCCGCGATCACACCGGCGCATGCGACCACGGCGTCGAGTCGCCCGAAGTGGCGAGTCGCGGTCTCGACGGCGAGCTGCATGTCGGTGGCGCTGCGCACGTCTCCCACGAGCCCGAGGACCGAGTCGCCGTGACGCGCGACGACCGCGTCGAGCTCGACGGGAGTGGCCAGGGCGTAGGGCACTTCTGGAATGTCGCGGCAGCGGTCGACCGCCACCACCCGGTAGCCGTCGTTGACCAGGGCGTCAACACTGGCAGCTCCAATGCCGCGCGCCGCACCGGTGACGATCGCGACGCGGTTCAAGTTCCCAGACTTCGAAAGAACCCATTGGGGACCACCAGGTCTCCCGGTACGAACTCGTCGATGTTCGCCTTACCTAGACCGAGCATCGCGGAGTCGATCCCGCCGCGAAGCACGTCGAGCACGTTCTCGACCCCGGCCTGGCCACCGGCCGCCAGGCCCCAGAGATAGGCGCGTCCGATCATCACGGCTCGCGCCCCTAGGGCCAGTGCCTTGACGACGTCGCTTCCGCGACGCACTCCTCCGTCGAGCAAGACTTCGACCTGATCGCCCACCGCGTCACAGATGGTCGAAAGGACGCGAATCGGCGCTGGCGTCCCGTCGAGATTGTTCCCACCGTGATTGGATACCGACAGGGCGCTCGCGCCGAGGTCGACGACCCGCTTGGCGTCGTCCACGCGACTCACGCCCTTCACCATGAACGGACCGCTCCACTGGGCCCGAAGCCACGCGACGTCTTCCCAACTGGGCAGCGAGCTCTGCATCCACTCGTAGTAAGCGCCAAAGAACGTGGGTGGCGCCTCTCCGGGTCGCGCCATGTTGGGTGTGGTGAGGGTTGGAAGGTGACCGGTGCGCGCGAAGGACCACAACCACCTCGGTCGCGCCAGCACTTCGGGTGCGAGTCTCAAAACCGCCTTGGCGTCGATCTTGTCCGGTATCCAGGGACTTCCCCAGTCACGACCATTGGAGAATGACCAATCGAGCGTGAGAATGACGCCCTGGGCTCCAGCTCGACGAGCGCGCTCCAACCTCGCGACCATCGTCTCTCGGTCCCCCGACCAGTAGAGCTGGAAGAGGACCTGGCTATTGACCTCGCACACCTCCTCAATGGAACGACTGGCGAATGAACTCAAGCCCATGGCGACTCCGCGGTTCGCGGCGGCCCGGGCCACGGCCAACTCACCCTCTGGGTGAACCGCCTGGACTCCCGTGGGCGAGATGATCACCGGCATCGAGATCGACTGACCCATGACGGTTGTGCTCATCGAGCGATTGGTGGCGTTGCCGGCTACGTGAGGCGCGAAGCCGAGCTCGTCGAACGAATCCAAGTTGTCGCGCGATGAGAGACCCTTTTCCGATCCGGCGGTCAGTGCGGAGTACACGGACTTGGGTAGACGCTGTTTGGCACGGCGTTGCGCCACGGCCACGGTCTCAAACCACTTATTTGGCATCAGCCCCCCATACTCGGTTCACCGCGACACTACCCGAGTCCTAAAAGCGACTCCTCATCGCTTCGAGGTGATCACCACGCCGACGCGTCGTGAATGATCGGGAGATGGACTCGGTCGAACGGCGGCCACCTTGGCCGCCAGTGCGCTCTCTCCATGGCCAAAGACGCACTCGGGATCCGGGTCGCTCACCTCGAGGCCGGTGAAGAACTTGGCCGCCATGCACCCCCCACGACAGGCGTCATAGGAACCGCATGACGTGCACGCGCCACCACTCCCGGGCTCTCGAAGGGAGCGGAAGAGTTCGCTGTTGCGCCACACGTCCGAGAAGCCCGCTTCTCGGACGTTGCCCGCTAGGAACTGCTCATGAATGACGAAGGGGCAGGCGTAGACATCACCCACGGGGTCGATCAAGCACACCACTCGGCCCGCCCCACAGAGATTGAGTCCGTCGAGCGGGTCACCCAGGGCCGAGAGATGGAAGAAGGAATCGCCGGTGAGTACGTTGGGCCGCTCGAGCAGCCAGCGGTAGAGGCGACGATTCTGCTCGAGGCTCGGATGGAGCGATTCCCAAACGTCCGCGCCACGACCCGATGGTCGAAGGCGGGTGAGACGAAGCTCGGCGCCGAATTCTCGGGCCAGAGCTTCGAACTGATCGAGTTGCTCGATGTTCTGTCTCGTCATCACCACCGAGATCTTGAAGGGGCCGAAGTTGGCGGCCCGAAGGTTCTCCATAGCGCGAATCGCGGCGTCGTAACTGCCCTCGCCACGGATTTGGTCACTCGTCTTGGCATCGACCCCGTCGATCGACACCTGTATATCGAGATAATCAATCGACGCGAGTCGCCGCGCGGCAACGGTGTCGATCCGGGTGCCGTTGGTCGAGAACTTGACGCCGACCTTTCGTTCCACGGCATGTTCAACAATCTCGAAGAAGTCGCGCCGCATCATGGGTTCGCCGCCACCGATATTGATGTAGAAGACCTGCATCGCGGCGATCTCGTCGATCAGCGCCTTGGCCTCGAGCGTGGAGAGCTCACGCGGATCGCGTCGTCCCGATGACGACAGACAGTGGGTGCAGGCGAGGTTGCACGCGTAGGTCAACTCCCACGTCAAACAGATCGGCGCCTCAAGTCCGCGCTCGAAGCGGTCGCGCAGCGCCGGCTCAGCGCCCACAGACGATCTCAGATCGGGAGAGCGACTCGAGCGCACGCGCGTAGATGGCGTGCTCTTCAGGACGTACGAGCGCATTGATCGCCTCGAAACCACTCCCATATTCTTCGAGGCGGCGAACCAACTCGACCAATGGCCGAGACTTCAAGAAGACCAGTCGACGTGTGTCGTGATGGTAGGCCAACGCGCCAAAGGCCTCATCTCGCAACGAGACCTTGGCATTCAACCTCAGGGGACGCGACGTGTCGCCACCATCGCCAGGCACTGGCCCCACGACTTAATAGACCCCGCAGAGACCGTCGATGGAGACCTCTTCGACGAGCAACTCCTCGACTTCGCCGATCTCCACGACTGGCTCATCTGCCACCAACGTATCGTTCGTCACCGTTCTCCTCCTTCGACTCATCTATTCTGTCAACTTCGCACGCTACCGGACGACCAACCCGTGCCAGACTCGGCCCATGAGCTACCCGCTACCCGAAGCGCCGCGACCCGTCGAGGCACCCGTTGCGGCCGGGACCCGGGTGGTCCTCGATGCCCGTGCCCGATTCCTCGACCGCGACTTCGTGCTGGGTGGTTCACCGCGACGGCTCTTGCGCCTGCCCGGCGGGTCCGCCGCGGTAGCGCGGCGCTGGCGAGATGGCGACAAGGTACGTCACGGCGAGGAGCGCTTCGCCCGCACGCTCATCCAACAGGGCCTACTCGTTACGAGCGGCTCCGAGCCAATAGACCCTCACGACATCGATGTGATCATTCCGGTATGCGATGACCCGCGTTCGCTACGAGCATTGCTCGAAGGCCTTGGAGGATTCGAGGTCACCGTCGTCGATGACGCCTCGAACGACCCGCAGATCGTTCGAGACTGTGCACAAGAGTTCGGTGCGCGACTCGTGCGCCTCGAGGTGAATTCGGGGCCTGGCGCGGCGCGAAATGCCGGCGCTCGCAGCACCGCTCGACCCTTCTTATGGTTCCTCGACGTGGACGTATCGCTCGAGGACGCTGCCGACGTGGCGCGCAGGCTCAGCGCACACTTGCGAGACCCTCTCGTGAGCGCCGCCGCACCACGTATTCGCGGCGCTGCGGGTTCGTCGGCCCGCGAACGATTCGAGCGGCGCTTCAGTCCCCTCGACATGGGCCAGCACAGCGCTCTCGTCGTGCCCGGTGGCGCGGTTCCCTACGTCCCCAGCGCGTGTCTGTTCGTGCGTCGCGACGCCTTTGGCGAGGGATTCGACGAAGGTTTGCGAACCGGTGAGGACGTTGACCTCGTCTGGAGACTGCACGACCGTGGTTGGCTCGTGCGCTACGACGCACGCATCCTCGTCTCGCACCGGGCGCGCGATTCGTGGCGGCGCTGGTGGAGCCAACGCGTTGGCTACGGAGCGTCGTCGGGTGATCTGGCACGCCGTCACGGCGTTCGACTCGCTCCGGTGCGCGTCGACACGTGGACCCTGATCGCCGTGCTCAGCGTCATCTGCGGGCGCCCGCTCCTGGCGGGACGAATCGTGCGCGCCGCCCGCGATCAGATGATCCAACGCGTCTCGTCAATATCTGACCAGCCCCGTGACGTCGCCAACGCGGTCGTGGTGCGTGGCATGTCGCAAGCCGCTTTGCCACTGGTGCGAAGCACGGTGCGCACCTTCGGGGTGGTGATATTGGTCGCTGCCCTACATCCGCGCCTGCGCTGGCGCGCCCTCCTGGTCTTTCTTCTAGGGACCATTGCTCGAGGGCGGTCGGTACGAATGCGGCCCCGTGAGATCCCCCTCGCCGTCGCGGACGACCTCGCCTACAGCATGGGTGTCGTGAAGGGTGCGTGGCGCAATCGTTCGATGACGTCGCTTCGCCCGTCGATCACTCGCTCGACACTTCGGGTCGCGGACGTCCTGGGGCTGGCCCGCCGTCCCTTCGCCCCCTAGAAGCGCACGACTCCTCGCAAGTTCTCACCAGAGGCGAGATCGGCGTAGCCCTGTTCGACGTCGTCGATCGAGTACTCCTTGGTGATCAGGTCTTCGATGATCAACTTGCCTTCGTGGTGCAGACGTAAGAGACGTGGGATCTGGACGCGAGGGCTCTCTGATCCGAAAACCGTGCCTCGGAGCTCCTGGTTGAAGAGGGTCAGGCCAAACATGTTCACTTCGACCGTCTGCTGGTTGTAAGGAGCGATCGAGGTTGCCACGATGATCCCGCCCTTGGCGGTGATGGAGCGGGCCTGTTCGATTAGTTCTGGGCTCATCACCCCGGTCGTGATGATCACGACGTCGCAATTCTTGCCCATCGTGAGCTCGGGCAGGATCGTGAATGCCGCGTCGAGTGTCGTCGCGCAACCGTGAGTCGCTCCGATCTTGAGCGCTCGATCGACCTTGGACGGATTGGTGTCGATGGCGATGACCGCGCGCGCTCCGGCGTGGACGGCTCCCTGGATGGCCCCCGAACCCACGCCACCGCATCCGATGACCGCAACGGTCTGACCCGGCCTCACCTCGCCCCGATTCACCGCCGAGCCGAAGCCTGTCGAGATACCGCACGAGATCAGTGCGGCGGCACGAAGATCGAGCCAAGGCTCGACGCGCACGAGTGACGCTTCGTGAACCACGATGTACTCAGAGAAGGTCCCCAACTGCGCCATTCGATTCAGGTTGACATCGCCGAGATGGTGTCGCCAGGTACCGTCCGAGATCATCGGTCCCGCCAGTGTCGTCGCCCCCATGTCGCAGATGTACTGTCGGCCCGATGCGCAGAACTCGCACTTACCACACGACGGTATGAACGACACGGCGACATGGTCTCCGACCTTGAGCGACGTCACGTTGGGTCCGACCGACTCCACGATGCCCGAACCCTCATGGCCGCCGATGATCGGGAACATGGAATCACGACCACTGATCATCTCGAGCACCGCGGGGTCTTGGGCCATGTCACCGGTTCGCAGGTGTTCATCCGAGTGACACATTCCCGCGAAGGCCATTTTGACCTTCACCTCGAAGGCGTGTGGCTCGTCAATATCGATGAGCTCGGTGTGCCACGGCCCATTCAGTTCGCTCACGATCGAAGCCTTGACCTTCATTATTCCCCCCACTGTCGGATGTCGGCGTTTCGCCGCTTGACGTAGATTACCGAGCCGAACGGCTGCGCCCGTCGAAGATCCGTTACATCTGGTCGGGGGCATCGATGCCCAGTAGCGAGAGGCCCTGGCTCAACGTTCGAGCGGTCAGGTCACACAGGGCCAATCGCTCAGCACGTAGCGCTCCTTGAGAGCTGAGCACGGGGCAAGCGTCATAGAAGGCGGTGAATCGCTGAGCGAGATCGAAGAGGTAGACGCAGAGGCGGTGCGGAGCGGATGTGTCGAGGGCGGACGCGAATGCTTCGGGGTAGCCCAGCAACGCGAGTGCCAATTCGCGCTCGGCCCGAGCGGCCAGGGCGAAGGACGTCTCGCCCGCGCTCCATGGCTCTGCCAGTCGACGAAAAATCGACCGCAGCCGGGCGTGGGCGTACTGAAGGTACGGCCCGGTATCGCCTTCGAAGGCGATCATGCGGTCCAGGTCAAAGACGTAGTCTCGTTGGCGCTCGGTGGAAAGGTCGGCGTACTTGATCGCCGCACGGGCGATCTGGGTGGCGAGTTGACGTCGGTCGAGGTCTGCGAGAGCGTCGGAGCGCCCGGCGAGCGCGGTATCGGCTCGCTCAATGGCCTCGTCGAGCAGCGCGACCAGCTTCACGGTCTCGCCACTTCGGGTCTTGAACATCTTGCGATCGGCTCCGAGCACGTTGCCGAAGGCAACGTGCTCGCAGTGCACGCGTTCGGGGAGCCACCGCGCCAGACGCGCCACCGCGAACACCATCTCGAAATGCTGGGCCTGGGGGGTCCCCACCACATAGAGCATCACGTCGGCGCGAAGTGTCGAGACTCGATCGCGCAGTGCCGCGAGGTCGGTGGCGGCGTAGCCGTACCCTTCGTCACGCTTCTTCACGATCAGGGGAAGTGGATCGCCATCTCGATTAGTGAAGCCCTCGGGGAAGGCGCACAGCGCGCCACCGCTTTCAATGAGTAGACCCGCCGATTCGAGGTCGTGCACCACGTCGTCGAGCACGTCGTTGTAGTAGGACTCGCCCACCACGTCCTCGGGTCGCAGCGTGATATCGAGCTTGGCGTAGACCTCGGCGAAGTAGGCCACCGACTGGTCCACGAGGAGACGCCATAGTCGTCTGGTCTCGTGGTCACCACTCTGAAGCGCCACCACCCGAGTACGGCTTCGTTCGCGAAACGACTCATCGGACTCGAATTTGCTCCGCGCACCGCGGTAGAACGAATCGAGGTCGCCAATGGAGAGAGAACTGATCGCCTCGTCCTCACCCAGGTCGAGGAGATGTTCGATGAGCATCCCGAACGGTGTCCCCCAGTCGCCCACGTGGTTGCGAGCGATCACGTGGTGACCCTTGAATCGATTCAGGCGCGCCAGTGAATCACCAATCACCGTCGAGCGCAAGTGTCCGACGTGCATCTCCTTGGCGACGTTGGGTGAGGAGTAGTCGATGACGACGTTGCGTGCTTCGGTCGCGACGTCGATTCCGAGACGATCGTCGGCCACCAAGAGGTTCAGACGTTGACTGAGAAAGGCGTCCTCGAGGACCAGGTTGAGGAACCCGGGTCCCGCGACCTCGATACTCGCCACTGCGCTGAGTTCCACGTGTTTGACGATCTCCTCGGCCACTTCGCGCGGAGCCCGACCAAGCTGTTTGGCCACCGCCATGACCCCATTGGCTTGGAAGTCACCCCGCTCTGAGGTGCGCAGTACCGGGTCAGCCCCTGGTGCGACGCGGTCGAAGGCGTCTTGGAGCCGTGTCAAGAGAACGTCGTAGGTCGAGGCCATGTCCTCCAGTCTCGCACGCCTCTTCGGTCATCGGCATCGCTGGGACTGGCCATCGGGTGGATGGGAGCGGACGTGGCGTGGCCACCGACGTCGCCGGTTGTGCGGCGCCGATGCTCGAACCCCTCGTGACGGGCACCATCGGTCCCGTCGGTGGACGATCGATGTTGCAATTCGATGACGTCAGAAGTGTCGCACGTGCGCCGCTGTTACGGTTCAGTGTGATGTCCGAACTCTCGACGCCACCACAACATCGTTGGACGCTGCGAGCAAAATTATTGGGCGCGCTCGTCGCCCTGGTACTCATCGGAGCCGTCGTCGAGTCGACGCAGCCGCGTGCGTCGGGTCAATCGACGACGACGTCGTCTCCTTCGGTGACGACGTCGAGCCTGCCTCAGAGTTCGACGACCACGGTGACGACGAACCCGGCCCACACCACCCCTTCGAAGACGTTGAACCAGCGCTCACGTGGATGCGGATTGGCCGCGTCGACGCCTGGCATTCTGGTGACCAAAGTGGCTATCGGGCACTGCAGCGTGCTCGAGATCGGTGACTCTTTGGGCACGGACCTCGGTTGGGGGCTGGCGCGCGAACTCGCCAGCACTGCCACGGTGAAGCTCCATCTCATGGACAAGTCCTCGACGGGATTGGCCGCAACGTGGTTCTACAACTGGCCCCGCCAGGTGAAGTCGATGCTCGCTCACTTCCGCCCCAACCTGCTCGTGGTCTGTCTCGGCGGAAACGACGAGCAAGGCATCCGATTCGACGGACGTTCCTACGACTTCAACACACCCCAGTGGCGATCGCACTATGCGGCATTGATCAAACAGATCGACACCCTGGCCACACGAGACGGTAGCTACGTCCTTTGGGTAGGACTTCCGATCATGGCGCCCACGACGTATCGCGCTGGCGTGGTCGCTCTCAATTCTCTCTATCAAAGCGTCGCTCACCGCGTGCCCGGCGTGACCTACCTATCGTCGTGGAAACTGTTCTCCACCGCCCGAGGGCAATACCGCGAAAGCGCGCCGGTGAATCACGCGAACGCCGTGCTGCGTTCACCCGACGGGATCCACTTCAGCACCATTGGCGGTGACGTCTTCGCCTCGTTCGTCGCCAACGAAATCGCTTCGATCTACCACGTGATCATCCACCTCGATCTGCCGGCTTACATCACCCAGTGATCATTTCGTAAGGGAAAGTTCACGAAACGTGTGCGAGGCGCCCGATGACGAACGTCGAATCCCAGGAAAGCACCAGACAGATTGCCAGGAGAAGGCCCGTCGCCCAGGCGTCTCGAGCGAGCAAGTTTGAATGCCGGACTGGATTTTCGACGAAGTGGTACGAAAGAATCGCACAAACCGTGGCGCCGGCGACTTCGGCGATTCGAGCCCCGGGCGATGAGATCGGGTGCACCAGTTGCAAGGGCAGCATCAGCCACGCGAAGTGCCACAAGTAGAGCGAGTACGAGATGTCTCCGACGTAGCGCAGGGGTCGCCACGACAGCCACGAAGCGGGTGCCCCACGCAGACTCGCTTGACCGGTGAAGAGCAACACCGCGCTCGCGGCGCTGGGCCACCAGGCGAGCAGTCCGGGATAGGTGCTGTAGGCGTTGAGGCGAAGAGCCGCGAGACCGATCGCCAACAGTGCGATCCCGGCTCCAATGGAGTTGATCAACGGGGACCTTCGAGCCCACGCGACGGGCGCCAGAGCGACGAGCCCGCCGAGGGCGAGTTGCCAGAACCTGGTGAAGGGCGAGTAGTAGGCCGCCACGGGGTTCACCGGCGTGAGGTGATAGGACCACCAACTCGACAGCGCGATGGCGAGGATCAAGAATCCGGCCAGCATCCGAATCCGGTGCGTTGCTGGGGCGAGGCGAATGAGTGAGAACACGATGAGCGGATAGACGAGGTAGAACTGTTCCTCGACGGCGAGTGACCAGAAGTGGGTGACGAGTGACGGAGCGACGCCGGGGATGAAATAGTTACTTCCGGTGTTGATGAGACGGAAGTTGGCGCCGAAGAGTGCGGCCCAACGAACATCGCCGAGCAACTGGGGGGCGAAGTTGGCACCGAGCAGTGCATAGGCCGCCACCACGGTCGTCACCAAGGTCAAGGTGGCCGCGGGAACAATGCGCCGAATTCGACGTACGTAGAAATGAGCGAGATTTCGACCAATGCCCCGTTCGGGTTGACGTAGGAGCAGGCCGGTGATCACGAAGCCGCTGATGACGAAGAACACGTCTACGCCGATGTAGCCACCTTCGAAGCCCGGTACCGAGGCGTGCACCAAGATGACGAGCACCACGGCGATAGCGCGAAGACCTTGGATGTCGGGTCGGAACGACGACTTTTCGCTTCGGGGCGCCTCAATCGTTTCGGCCTTCAGGCTGCTCTCCTCTTCCCGCGGGTCCCGCACTACCCGTCGAGAGTAGCCCCACGTTGCCAACGAACCATTCGAACTATCAAATCCGTCGCGCCAGCCGTGGGTGGCGACGTGATGAGGTCCTGCTCGCTGGTCACTCTCTCGAAGCTCCCAGTCAACACGGTTGAACGAGGATCTCGGGTCGGCACGTGGACCCATGGTCGCAGCGATGATCCCAACTTCGAGGATTCACTCGTCTTTGGGCCGCCCTTGATTCAATTGCGGTCACCACGCGGTGGAGACCTGGAGAACACCGTGCTCGAGAACCGGCAAGAATGGAGATATGACCTCTTCACGAAACTCATTCGGTGCCCAAGACTCTCTCGAAGTGGGGGGGCGAACGCTCACCTACTACTCCCTGAAATCCCCCGCACTGCTCCAACTCGGCGTCGACCGACTTCCCTATTCGATCAAGGTGCTCCTCGAGAACCTTCTTCGTCACGAAGACGGCGTCAAAGTCCACGCCGCCGACGTGGAGGCCCTCGCGCGCTGGGCCGAGACACCCACTCGACACGGTGAGGCCGCGGGCGATGACGCCAAGGAGATCGCCTTCACGCCCGAGCGGGTCTTGATGCAAGATCTCACGGGTGTGCCCGCGGTGGTCGACCTCGCCTCGATGCGTGACGCCATCATCGCCCTGGGCGGCGATCCGAACCGGATCAATCCGCTCGTTCCGGTGGAACTGGTCATCGACCATTCGGTGATCCTTGAGCACACCGGCACCGCCGCCAGTTTCGAGGAGAACGTGGCCATTGAGTACCAGAGAAACGTGGAGCGTTACACCTTCCTAAAGTGGGCTCAGAGTTCCTTCGATCAGTTCCGCGTCGTTCCTCCCGGCATGGGGATCTGTCATCAGGTGAACCTCGAACACCTCGCCCGAGTGGTCTTTGAGAAGGACGGCGTGGCCTACCTCGACACGGTGGTGGGAACAGACTCGCACACCACCATGGTCAATGGACTGGGCGTGCTGGGCTGGGGCGTCGGCGGCATCGAAGCAGAAGCGGGAATGCTCGGACAGCCGACGTCGATGCTCATCCCACCGGTGGTCGGCCTGCGCCTTGCGGGGGCCACCCGTGAAGGGGTCACGGCGACCGATGTCGTGCTCACCATCACTGAGCTGTTGCGCAAGCACGGCGTGGTCGGCAAGTTCGTCGAGGCCTACGGACCCGGTGTCGCATCGCTGTCGCTCGAGACCCGTGCGACCATCGGCAACATGTCCCCCGAGTACGGAGCCACCTGCGCGATCTTCCCGATTGACCAGGTCACCGTTAACTACCTCGCCTTCACTGGTCGAGCGCAGTCGCAGTTGGACCTGGTCAAGGCGTACGCCAAGGCCCAGGGACTCTGGCACGACGAGAATGCGCTCGAGCCCGTGTACTCGGAGTACGTTGAGCTCGACCTCGCGACCGTTGAGCCAAGTCTCGCGGGACCCAAGCGCCCCCAGGATCGAGTCTCGCTCTCGGGAGCGCGTGGGGCATTTCGCGAAGCGCTCGGTCGCGACCCCATTGAAGTGCGCGGCCTCGAAGCGGCCGACCACCTGCGTGATGGCGCCGTGACGGTTGCCGCCATCACCTCGTGCACCAACACGTCCAATCCCGCCGTGCTCGTCGCCGCTGGACTGGTGGCCAAGCGCGCGGTTGAGCTCGGACTGACGAGCAAGCCCTGGGTGAAGACCTCACTGGCACCCGGCAGTCGAGTGGTCATGGACTATCTCGAACGGGCCGACCTGGTCGATCCGCTCGACCGTTTGGGTTTCTATCTGGCGGGTTATGGATGCACGACGTGTATCGGCAACACCGGGCCCCTGCTCAGCGGTGTCTCCGACGCGGTGATCGAGCACGACCTCTCGGTCGTCTCGGTGCTCTCAGGGAATCGAAACTTCGAGGGGCGAATCCATCCCGACGTCAAGCAGAACTTCCTGGCCAGTCCCCCGTTGGTGGTGGCCTACGCACTGGCCGGAACCATAGATATCGATCTCTCGAGCGAGCCGCTGGGCACCACGACGAGCGGTGAGCCGGTCTACCTCTCCGACCTCTGGCCCACCGACGCCCAAGTGGCGGCGGCCGTGCGATCCTCGATCACGCCCGAGATGTTCGAGCAACGCTACGCCAGTGCCTTCAGTGGTGACGAACGCTGGCAGGGCGTACCCACGACCAATGCCGTGACCTACGCCTGGGATGACCGGTCGACGTACGTGAAGTTGCCTCCCTACTTCGACGGACTGACCATGGTGCCGGGCACGGTGAACGATTTCGAGGGCATTCGCGTCTTGGCGAAGCTAGGCGACTCGGTCACCACCGACCACATCTCGCCCGCGGGCAACATCCGCGCGAACGTGCCCGCCGGACGCTACCTCACTGACGGTGGCGTCGCTCAGAGCGACTTCAACAGTTACGGCACTCGTCGCGGCAACCACGAGGTCATGGTGCGAGGGACCTTCGCCAACATCCGTCTGCGAAACCAGATGGCGCCCGGGACCGAAGGCGGTGTCACCATCAAGTTGCCCGAGGGGATCGAGATGGCGATCTTCGACGCCGCGATGGCCTACGCCGACGAAGGCACGCCACTCATGATCATCGGCGGCAAGGAATACGGCAGCGGTTCGAGTCGCGACTGGGCCGCGAAGGGTACCAAGCTACTCGGCGTCCGGGCCGTGCTCGTCGAGAGCTTCGAGCGGATCCACCGCTCCAATCTCGTCGGCATGGGCATTCTGCCGCTGCAGTTCGCGCCCGGCGAGTCCGCCGCCACGTACCAACTCGATGGCACCGAGACGTTCTCGGTCAGTGGACTCGACCCGCTCAACCACGGTGAGACGGTTGGTACGGTTCGACTCGGTGTGACGCGCCAGAGTGGCGAAGTGTTCGAGTTTCGCGTACGCCTGCGTATCGACACACCCACCGAGGCCGAGTACTACCGCCACGGCGGGGTGCTCAACTTCGTGCTTCGTCAGTTGGCAACTGAGTAGCTCTCGAGGTCTCGTCGCGAGTTCGAGCCACGACGATGGGGAGTTCGCAGGTTCGCGGGGCCGATGAGTACCCGAGAAGTTCGAACGCCCGTCGAGCCACATCACGAGAACCATTGAGTGTGGAACGACGAACGACCTCGCCGAGTCGTTTGCTGGTGGGGTCGATACGACGGCCGAGGCCCGTCCGGTGCGATCGCCGGGCGCGATCGCGGGCCAACACCTCGCCACGACCCCATCGTTCATACCCGAAACGGTTCGCCCCTGCTTGGCTAGTCGCGCTTCGTGATGGACCGCGACGATGCGAACCATGAGGCTGGTCCCCAGTGACCGCCGCGGCCGCGAGGCGCTAACCCACGTCGCTGGAGATCGATCAACGTTGCCAATCGCCACGGCGCTGGGGTCACTGAGCGGACTTGATCGGTCCTTGCTGGACTCGCACCACCAAGGCGAGCAGCGTGATCCACACTCCAATGACCAATGCGAGCAGCACGAATACGACCCAACGGCCAATGAGTCCATCTGGACGCAGGCTCTGCACCGCACCAGCAAAGGGATCCGAGCGCGCTGCTTGAACCGATAGTGACGATGTGGCGAGTACCGCACCCGAGGGATCGAACGCCGATGCGACGAAGTTCTGGGTTCCGGCCCAGGTTGGCTGATACGTGATTGTCGCCACGCCAGCAGTGTTCGTGGTCCCTGAACCAATCTCGAGCAGGGGCGCACCGGCGAACTCCTCGACGTGCACGTAGAAGTCGACGGTCAGCCCGGTCACGGAAGTTGCACTCGCACGTGCCACCTGAGCGCTCAGTTGCACTCCCTGATGCGACGACGGACTAGCCGAGCTCAAGGCGAGCGAGACGTCCGCTGAGGCTGCCGCCGGCAACGCCGCAACGCCGACGCCGAGCAACACCGTGGTGCAAAGTGTTCCAACTACGCGCCGCAGGCGCAGGGAGGTTTGAAGTTCGAACATTACACGCCCACTTCCTGATCGCTGGAGTCCTCGTTGGACTCGGCGAGTTCTTCCATCTCTGACATCGACAGGATCGGCACGAAGCGAAATACCACGAGCAGAAGCAACGGGATCGCGGCGCT
>JABEUR010000164.1 GCA_013044405.1 Acidimicrobiaceae bacterium
GACGGGTCGCGCCTTCGACTGGAGAAATCTTCAGCCCTCACGCAAGTCAATGCGCATCGTTGCGACCTTGAGCGAAGGGGGCCGGCGACCCCGACGCGAGTCCGGCTACTCGATCTCGACAACTCCCACGTCGACGTCGCCGTAGGGCTACGAATTGAATTCTTCGACGCCCAACGAGCACGGGGCCGCACTGGTGAGGTCCGGTTGGCGAGTTTGCGCTGGTACGGACTGGAAACGTCTTCACATGGCCCCGTACATGAGGAGGCGGATCGACTGCCAGCACGGTCGAAGTTGCCGCGTTACACCTCAACTTCGGCACTCGAGACACCTCGTGGTACTCATGGCCTGCGGGTCGTGAAGGATGCCACGTGACTTGAGACCCTCGTTCTAGTGGACTTCGGCGCCCCGGATGGTCATTCGGTCGCTTTTCAACCCAAAATCACATCAGGAAACCGTCGCAGTGGGTCCGTATAAATGCTGATCAGGACGGATAAGCGAGCATACGACGGAGCATTTTGGTCACTTTTTGACCAATTGGCCCCTAAACTGGCCCGAGCAGCAGTGCCTGCCTCGTCGTCACACCACAACGCTGTGGATTACGTGACCAACCAATCCACGCCCCTTGGTGGGGTGCCAATCTCCCGCCAAGGTCACCGCCGTTCACCGCCGTCCTCCGGGGTTGGCAGTCGTCCAGTGGTGATGCGCGGATGAAGGAGAGATCAATGCGACGAAGTCACTTCGCCGTTTCGGTAGCACTCGTGAGTGCGGTGGCCCCGCTTTCGCTCCCTTCGAGCTCCGTGGTGGTCAGCCAGTCACCCACTAGCCCCTACGTCATGCGCGTCGCGACGGTACGGGCGAGCCAGCGTAATCACCATCTGGCCACGATCCATCATCCGTCGATCGCCCAGATAACCATCCACGAGCTCTCGTTGGTCGCGGCGAAGGTCAAGACCACGATTGGCGAGCTTCGTGCCCAATGGCAACACGTGGCGATCTGCGAAGTGGGCGGTAACTGGTCGATGGTCGGCTCTTGGTACTCCGGAATCGGCTTTCTCAATTCGACGTGGTCCACGTACGGTGGAACTAGATTTGCGCCATTGGCGGGCCAGGCCACTCGCGACCAGCAGATTCTGATCGGCATGAAGGTCACCAATGGGCAGGTGCCCGATCAGTACGGCTGCTCGCCCACCGGTTGGTGAAGGTCGCGAACAAACGCTAGGGCCGCACGTAGAGATCGCATGGTTGCAATCCTGGATGCTCGAGCGACTCGTACGATGTCGAGGGGTACTTGAAGATGAGCGATCAGGCTAAATATTTGTCGACCGACGAGTTCGCGCTCGAGCGTTCGGCATTGGGCCTGTCGATTGCCAGTGGATTCTTGCTGGCCGGCCTAGGAATCTTCATCGGCATCACCGCCGGTTCCCAGATCGTACTCTTCGACGGGTTCTACACCTTCTTGGGAATCGGACTTTCGTGGATGGCGCGACGAGTCTCCTTGCTGGTGGCCAGTGGACCGACCACGCGCTACCCCTTCGGCCGCGAAGCCCTGACCCCCTTGATCATCGGCCTCGAAGGCGTGGCACTGCTCGCCACCTGCAGCTACGCCACCTTCAACGCAGTGCTGACCATCATCCACGGCGGTACTCGCCTGCCTTCAGGATGGTCCGTCGCCTACGCACTCGTCGCAATTGTCCTGCCCACCTCAGTCTGGTGGCGAATGAGAAGAACGGCGCGCGACTCTGAACTGGTGTCTGCCGAGGCGACCCAGTGGCTCGCGGGGGGCATGCTGGGCTTAGGAATGCTCGTGGGGTTCGTCGTCGGACGATTGATCATCGGGACCTCATGGTCGTCCTTGGCCCACTACATCGACCCGGGCCTCGTGATCGCGGCGAGCCTGCTCTTCTTGATTCCTCCGATGCGAATGATACGAACCACGTTCATTGAACTCGTAGAAGGAAGTCCGGACATGGATCTGCAGGGACCCGCCCGTGATGCGGTGGACGGCGTCGCCGAACAATTCGGAATTGGCGATCGCCAGTTGCGAATGACCAAGATCGGTCGAAAGTTCTACGTCGAGATTGAGTTCCTGGTCGACCCCGATTGGAACGTACGTCGGTCAGACGAGGTGCGACTCGCCCTGTCGCGCCGACTCGAGATGCTTCCCCACGATCTTTGGCTGACCGTAGAGTTCACGTCTGAACGCATCGCGGGAATGTGAAGGCGACCTCTGGTCAGTCGTGTTCCAAGGATCTGGTGCAACGCCGCATCGACACCACCGCCGAGAGCACTTCGCGCACGATCCCTATCTGGAGGACTTCAGGCGTTCGATGACGTCATCGACCACGCCGCTGGTGGACGAACCCCCGCCCAGGTCGAATGTTCGTACGCCTTGCGCAGCACCTTCGAGCGTGGCCGCACGAAGGCGCGAGCCCGCCACGCGGTACTTCGGATCGTCATATCGCGCGGCGGCTTGATCGAGCAGGGCGGCACCCGCGAGGAGCATGGCCATTGGATTGGCGACGTTCTTACCCTCGAGTGACGGTGCCGTTCCATGAGGCGCCTCGGCCATCGCCACGGTCGGACGTAAATCGGCGTCGAGAGACAAGAGGACGGACTCCGCCCCGGCGATGGACCCGAACATCGCCAACACGAGATCGCTCAGGCAGTCGCCATCGCGATTGAGGGCGGGAATCACCAGAGGTTTCTCGTGCATCTCGGTCAAGAGGCCCGCGTAGGCGGCATCAATCAGCGTTGGACGGTAGCCAACGCTCGGGTGGCGCTGCGCGGCGGCGTCCATCTCCTCTTTGAGCATTCCCTCATAGGTCGGTGAAACCGTCCACTTGGGTCCGCCGTACACGACTCCGTCAACTTGTGAAGCCGCGACGAAGGCGTATTCAGCGACCGAACGGCAAACGGAGCGCTCAATGCGCTCGGTACGCCACGCGACTTCGACGCTGTGACCCGCTTCGCCGTCGCGGCCTTCGGCCGCACCGTACGCGTCACCGACCGCCATGCGGATGACCAGGATCGGCTGATTGGTGGTCGAGACCGGAGGAGTGACCCCGGGTATACGACGTCCGGTGCGTACGATCACCGAGCCGCCGATTCCCTCACGAAGAATTCGATTCGGCGAACCGACTCCGCCAATCTCGGGTGGCGTCACCGTCGCGGCCTTGAGTCCAAGACCTGCCTCGACCATCGCATGGGCGGCTTCGCGCACGATCTCATTGTTCGTGGCCCGACGCTTCTGCAACGACAGGTCGTAGTGGACGAATTTGAGGTCGACGCCGAGCAAGTCGGCGCTCATCGCGCGAAGCGCCTCGTCGAGAAGTTCCTGTCCGGTCTGGTCGCCGTCACAGACGATGATGGTGGCGTGTGGATTGCTCATGGTCCCAGTCTACGATGACCCCCCATCGGTCCCGGACCGTGCGCGGCCCCCGACCCAACGCTCCCAGGCTCTCCACCAGCGAGGTCCCGGCCCGTCGTTCGAGCCGAGTCTGCGGGGATGTCTGAGTTGCGCGAATCGTCGACGAACGCACAAGCGACGGTCCAATGACCAGTTGGTCATGGCGCCGTGCAGACTTCTCAGATGCCCTTCGCTGTTGAGTGCGCGGGCCTCCACGGCCACTGCTCCGGACTTCCGCTCTCGGCGACCACCCGATTCGAGATGGTTCCTATTCCTTCGACCGTGACCTCGATCAGATCGCCGGGCACCAAGAACACCGGGGGCGTTCGGGCAAAGCCGACGCCGCCAGGAGTTCCCGACGCGATGACGTCTCCCGGGCGAAGCGTCGTGAAGGTAGAGAAGAACTCGACAGCGCGCGCAACACTGACGATCATGTCCGACGTACGTGCGGACTGCATTGTGGTGCCATTGAGAGTGGATGATATGGCGAGGTCGCGAACATCGATTTCGTCGACGGTCACGAGTTCGGGCCCGATGGGCATCGTTCCTTCAAAGTTCTTCCCCGCCGTCCACTGGGTCGCGGCGCGCTGCCATTCGCGCGCGGTGGCGTCGTTCATCACCGAGAAGCCGAGAATGGCCCTCGAAGCGTCTTCGGCCCTGATGTAGCGACCGCCTTCTCCGATGATGATGGCGAGCTCCGCCTCGAAGTCGAATCGGTCCGTCAGTGACGGCTTGACGAGGTCATCGTAAGCACCGATGACACTGCCCGCTCCTCGAACGAAGGACTCGGGCCAACTCGGCACCTCACGACCGCCTTCGAGGGCGTGGTCGGCGTAGTTGACTCCCAGGCAAAGGACTCGCGGCGGGTTCGTTGTCACGGGAGCGAAGGCCGAGTTGGCGTACTGCGCACCCGGGGTCCGGGCTGCCGCCTGCGCCGCCCGCAAGGCTTCCGCACCACCACGGGCGAGGCCATCGAGGCTGGAGAGCCTCGCGTCTTTGGACACGTCGGCTAGGTCGACGTACCCTTCAACCCCGCGCACGTGCAGTCGCGGTCCCCGAGATGTTCGCAGTGTCGCAAAGCGCATGTCAGTCCCCTCGATGCTTCAGCAGAATCAGCCCTCATGGTCTAGCACCTCGATTATTCGAAGGACCGTGGTCGAGCGAGCGCGAGTGACGAGATGGGTCCATCACTCGAGGACCGAGTGTGAACTCATTACACCATGGCACACTGACGGTATAACGATGCCCGCGACGGGGATTGATGGCCTCCGGGCTGGCTCGGGTAGACAAGGGTCTCAGTATTGCCACGACGTCGTTACGGTCAGTCCCGTCGGTTTGAGGGGCCCACCATCGTCACATCGTGGATGCGCCGATGGCTCAAAGCGCGATCGACGACGTTATCGATTCGAATCGGTCGCGGGCCTGGGACCTCGATGGTTGGTCCGTCAAGACCAGGCTCAACAGAATCCTGGCCTTGAGGCCATCGAGAACACCCGCGGACCACACCCCACGTGCGAGGAGATCGCGCTCGGACCCGGGGTAGCCGTAGGTCTCGCGCAGTAACTCGCCGCTCCCCGTTCGCGACGCCAGAACCACGGGCATCACGCCAACCAGCTCTTCAATCACCGCCACCATCTTGGCCGGAACGTGGCCACCGCCGAATCCCTCGATCACGACACCCGAGTAGTCCATTGATGCGAGGCAGCGAACGATTCGACCTTCGTCTCCCAGGGAAAGCTTCACCAGGGCAACACTCGCGAGTGGTCGGTGTAGCACAGAACCGATCGATGCCAACGGCGCAACTCGCATCGCGAGACGCACTCGCCCCTCCACGAGCCAGCCCAAGGGACCAGCGTTGGGTGACTGAAAGGCCGCGAGACTCGAGACGTTGGTCTTTCGAACGAAACGAGCGGCGTGGATCTCGTCGTTGAGCACGACCAGTGTCCCTAGGGCGAGCGCAGCACTCGAGGTCGCCACCGTCACCGCCGCCATCAGATTGGCCGCTCCGTCGGCGCTGAGCGAACCGGGGCTGCGCATGGCACCGGTAACCACGACGGGCCGTTCGCTTCGAACCAAGAGATCGAGAATGAAGGCGGTCTCTTCCATCGTGTCCGTACCCTGGGTCACGACCACGCCGTCCGCGCCCGAGGTCAGGGCCTGCTCGACCTGGCGTGAAAGTTCGACGATGTCCTCGACCGTGAGATCTCCGGACGGGACTTGACGCACCGAAATGCTCTCCACCACAGCGAGGCGATCAAGCTGCGGCACAGTGGCCACGATGTCCGCGCCACTGAGTTGTGGCGTCACTCCTCGTGGCGTTGAGCCCGAATCGGTTGAGGCGATGGTCCCACCGAGTGAGAATACGACGATCTTGGGCAATGACTTCGACGCGCTCATAGCTCGGCTTTCACGGTTCGAGAACTCTCAGTTCGCGACGCTACGCTCGCTGGTCAGCTGACGCCATTGTTCCCCGTCGACGTCAGTTACGAATACGGGGCCCAAGGATCAGGCCTTCTCGCTGAAGATGATGACGAATGACGAGTGATCCGAATCGTTCATTGGTTGGATCGGCTTCTTCTTCGAACCATTGGTCACGAACACGCTCAGCTGGGTCGCGACGTAGTGACGTGCCTTGCCACTCGTGCGGTACTCGCCAGTGGCACCGGGTTTGACACAGAAGTCATGGAGTCCAGCCATGTACGAAGTGCTCAGACTCACTCCGTAGCATTTGGTGTGAGAACTTGAATTGTGGACTTTGACGACTCCGGTTTCGATTCCGTTGAGTCTGGGCGCCTTGGTGATCCGATAACTGCAGATCTCGAGCGAACCGGGCGTCGACGCCGACGTACAGTGCGCGTGGCGACTCAAGGTTCCAAAGACTCGCCACGACCATGGAGAAGCAGTCGATCCCATCGCGGGAAGCGCTGCAGTGGCCAACAAGGTAGCGCCGATCATCGTGGTGACGCCGACGCGCTGAATCGATCTAAATATCATGATGCAACGCTAACGCCTTGAGGTGGTGGAACTCGTTCAGGATCTCGGAACCGGACCAACCGGTGACCCACAAAAGGGTGAAATTCGCAGTTCTTGGGCGGGCTCTAACGTAGTAAAACCCTTTCGACTCAGGCTCTTGAGTGCGATTGGTGCCCGGCGTCGGAGAATCGCCTGTGATTCCAGGTTCGAACCCACGGACCAACAGTGCCTGGCCCTCAAACCTGCACCTTCATCGCTGAATGCTCGGCGTTCTCATGAACGAAGTGGTCGGCCAAGACCGAGATAGTAACGGCCACCAAGTTCGCGAAGAACGGCACTTCGACGTCGATGGCCGCCGCCGAAGGCAGCCAGTTGAAGAAAGCGGTTGGAAAGAGAACGAGCCACCAGAGGGCCAGCGCTGCGAACACCATCGTTGTCGAGGAACGCAGGCGATTGTTGGCCAGCGCTCGCGCCGCCCAGATCCACAGAATCGGAACCAGATACATGGTGTTGTCCGAATGCGAAACCGGTAACAGTAGTAACAAGATGCCGAGGATGTTCCAAAAACCGAGTCGAAAACTATCGCTCCAACGAAGGCACATGGCCAAGAGGGCGAACACCCACGCCGCCAGTATCACCGTGCAAGCCCATCGAAGTGGCGCTGAGACGAAGTAGGGATGGGCGAGGCCGCTACGCGAGAACAGCGCTTGCGGGGCTCCCCACACCGAACAGCTGATTAGTTTCTGGGAACTGGCGTGCAGCGTGACTCTGATCCAACTGGCGAGTTCGGAGGTGCCGCCGATGATCAATGCGAGCACCGGAGCCACCACTGCAGTGACGACGAACGCCACGAAGGTCTTGCGCCGCTGCGGGAAATCGCGACGAGCCAGCACCAGCGCAATCCCCCATGGCCAGGTCTTGACGACACCGCCGAGCGACATGAAGACGCCCCCTGCGCTCGAACGACCCTTTTCGAACGACCAGACCGCGAAAGCCATGAGGACGAGGACCAGCGCATCGGAGTTGCCATTGTTGAAGATCAAGTCGGTTGGCATGAAACGAAGCATGGAACCAACCATGAACCCGAAGAGGACCGGGGCTCGCCAATCTCGCTCGAAGGGGCCCTCGTTCTTCATGACGAGGACCACCGCTCCCAAGAGCGCGGCGATCGATGCGACCAGCCAGAGGTGCCACACGGCTGAGACACCAAGGTGCAGGAACGGCCAGATCACCAGGGCTACCAACGGCGAATAGACGTAGCCGTCACCATGAAGACCAAATCCGAAGTTGTATGGCGTGTGACCATGGCTGATCAAATAGGCAGCGTGGAAGAAGATCCAGAAGTCGTCACCGCGACTCCTGAAGTCTCCCGGTACGGCCCACGCATTGAGGTGATAACGCTCGTAGGCGAGCCCGGCGGTACCCAAGATGGCGAGCACCCACAGACCGATGAC
>JABEUR010000041.1 GCA_013044405.1 Acidimicrobiaceae bacterium
CGGAGGCGGAGGCGGAGGCGACAAGATGACGTGGCCATCGCTCAACGGGCTGATCTACGAACATGTGATGGTCTCGTGACCACTCTCGGTAGCGTCATGGCCGTCACCATCGCCGCGGAGAACTAGTCGACGAGGATCCTTCGCCCATCGATCGCGCGCCCCAGGGTGAGGTCGTCGGCGAATTCAAGGTCACCACCAACCGGCAGTCCACTCGCGGGCTGCGAGACAACCAGTCCTGGGACCTGCAACAAGCGGCTCAAGTACATCGCGGTCGCGTCACCTTCCACGTTGGAGTTGAAACAGAGGATCACTTCCTTGACCGGTCCGTGCAAACGCTGCAGCAGCTCTTGTATGCGGAGACGATCGGGCGTGACACCTTCGAGTGGATTGAGAACACCGTGCAGCACATGGTAGGTGCCGTGGAACGCCCCTGAGCGTTCGACCGCCATCACGTCGGGTGGATTCTCCACAACACAGATGGTCGCCTGATCGCGTCGATCGTCGGCGCAGATCGGGCAGAGTCCGCCAGTCTGGGCGATGTTGCAACACCGCTCGCAGAACGACAGTTCGGTGGTCATCCTCTCCAGGGACTGCGCTAAGCGTGCCACATCCTCAGCGGGTTGGCGCATCAACCAGAATGCAATCCGTTGAGCGGACTTTGGGCCAACCCCGGGAAAGCGGCCCAACTCGTCGACGACTGATTGGAGAGGAAGCGGATAGTTCACGAGATCTCCTCAGACCCAGGAAAGGCCTGTGCGATCAGGTGCTCAGCGACCGAGTCGACGACGATGGACGACTCATCGACCTCGATGCCATCGTCGGCGACCTCTTCGGTCGGCTCCGTAGTCTTCCGCCTCACGACGGCTGTTCCCAACTGACTGGTTATCGTTGGATCGACGATCCAGGTGATCTGGATCGGGACCTTGAATTCGTGATCTAGCGCGCCGCGCAGTCCTTGGCTAATTAGTTCCGTGTTCTGACGCATCTCCTCGGTGGCCAGGGCAATGGTGAGTTGGGTTCCGTTGAGTGAACGAATTTGGGCCGATTTGAGAAGCAGCTGAGCTGATCGCGACGTCCGAGGAATGACGCGCTCAACGAAGCGAGCGCGTACGTCATCGACATCCAAGCCTCCAGAAGACGTCGGTGTCACAACTTTTATAGTTTCCTCGAGACTCGCACCACGAGCGCCCACTGCCTGGACTCCAAGCGGCCCCCCCTCGTCAGGGGCGTCATCGCGGCGAATCTTTGTTCCCTTCGGTGCGTCCTTAGCCCCACCAATAGGACGTGACGCCGGCGCTGGTGACGCGTCGAGTACGGGGGCCGTGTTGGAAGCGTGCTCGAGACGACTCAGTCGTTCGTCGAGCGCTTCATAGGTGGATTCGAGCTCGGGCCGCACGAGGCGGACCATGGCGATCTCGAGCATCACGATCTTCTCGGGGGCTCCCTTCATATCTCGGATGGCTCGCCCCATGGTCTCGAGGATGCGCACCGTCCGCGCGAGGCCAAGTTGCGTTCCCCAGGTGGTGAGGCGCTCGCGGTCCGAGTCAACCGGGTCAGCGATCTTCGGAGCGACTTGGAGCAAGAAGGCTTGGCGTACCTCACCAGCAAAATTCTCGGCCAACTGCTCGGGGTCCCATCCCTCGTGCGTCAGCACCGCCAGCGCGCTCAACGCTTCGACCGCATCGGCGTTGGCGAGTGCGTGGAACAGTCCGTCGAATTCGGGGCGGGCATCGGCGACTGAGCCCGTGGCGATCAACTGGTCAAGAGCACTCAGTGCATCGCGGGCCGAACCACGTCCCATGCGAACAGCAGCCTCGATCGTCGCGTCATCGGCATTGAGCTGCGCCGCTGACCGTACGTCGCGAAGTAGCGTTCCCAGCGTCTCACCACCGAACAGGCGAAACTCCAAATGCTGAGTGCGAGAACGAATAGTGGGCAGCACCTTGTGAGGATCAGTGGTGGCCAGGACGAAGATCACGTGCTGGGGCGGCTCTTCGAGTGTCTTGAGCAACGCCGCGGAAGCGGCCTTGGACAGCTGGTGCACTTCGTCGAAGATGTAGATCTTCCAGCTGCCGGGAGTACCGTGCCATGCTCCCGCAGTGATCTCACGAATATCGTCGACTCCGTTGTTGGATGCAGCGTCGAGTTCAATGACGTCGAGTGACGTCCCCTTCGTGATGGCGAGACAACTCGCACACCGGTCGCAGGCATCGCCGTCCCGGGGCTGCTCACAGTTCAGAGCCTTGGCCAGAATGCGAGCGGTAGTCGTCTTTCCAGTACCGCGCGGGCCCGAGAAGAGGTAGGCGTGCGAGACCCGGCCGCTGTTCACTGCACCGCGCAAGGCGCGCACCACGTGATCCTGACCCCTCAATTCCGCGAAGCGACCAGGACGAAACCGCCGGTAGAGAGATGTCACACCATCTTGGGAGGTGGGGGTCTGCGCCGGGTCAACCATGCATGCATGCTAACGGTGAGGTGTGAGGTGCCGGGGTCCAGAGCGATGGCCAGGCGGTCCGTGGCACCCAGCACGATCTGCTGAGAGCTGCTGGCTTCCACCCCTGACTCGGTTCACAGACGGCCGTCGCACGGGACCCGACCACCGCTCTGAACCTCGGCGTAGAAGAGGTTACTGGAAGGAGCGACCACCCGACTCGGGTAGCCTTGCTTGCTGGCAATCATCCCTCGGAATGATGTCGACATCGGAGGAGTGCGAGAGCGGCCGAATCGGCACGATTGGAAATCGTGTGAAGGGAAACCTTCCGTGGGTTCAAATCCCACCTCCTCCGCCAAGGGGTGTTTA